>JAIMAR010000261.1 GCA_023511855.1 Bryobacteraceae bacterium | reverse complement strand
TCCAGACGGAGTCGTCTTTCCGCCCGGATGCCGTCTCGTCCGCGGGATCCAAAGGTTTGATGCAGCTGATTGACGCCACGGCCCGCAGCCTCGGCGTAGCCGACTCGTTCGATCCGGCGGAGAACATGCACACGCTGACGATCAACATCCAGTAGCCAGCGCGCCGGCGGCCGCCGCTTCCGGCGACCGGTCGGGAACCCCGAAGCCGGCCAGCGTGATCGTCCCGAAGTGCCGGCACAGGAACTCCGTCGCGTGGCCGGGGTCGAAATGGCGGTCCGGCCAGCGCGTGACGCTGGCGCCGAGCGCGCGCGCTCCCGCCTCGGCGTCCTCGCCGGCGAGGCTCTCCGGAAGGACGACCTCCGCGACGTCCCACGCGGAGAGCAGTTCCCACGGGTTGTCGCCCGCGTCGGCGCAGATCAGCTCGCCGGTCGACACGTCGGCGAGCGCCACGCCCCACGCGGTGCGGCCCCGCTGGCGCGCGCGCGCCAGGGCGACTTTATCCGCTCGGTGCGGGCCCGCGGAGAGGTACGCAGCACGCGATCCATCGTGCTCAGCGCGCCGCAGGTGCCCGGCCTGCGCATCGTGAAGTTGGCGCGGAACGGGCAGGCCGTGCGCAAGGGCGACGTGGTGGTCGAGTTCGACTCGGCTTCGCAGGAAGAGGCTCTCACGCGGATGAATTTGCAGGTTCGCACCGTGGAAAGCCAGAAAGTGCAGACTCTGGCCTCTCACAAGATGACCAACCAGAGCGACCAGATGAGCCTGATGCAGTCCGAATACGCCCTGGAGCGGGCCAAGCTGGAGGCCAGCAAGGCGGAGATCGTATCCAAGATCGAGAAGGCCAAGGCGGACATTCAAGTGGGACTGTCGGAAGGCAGTCTGGATTTGACGCGGGCGAACATCAACCTGCACCAGGTCTCGCAGCAGACCGAGTTGCAGCGACTTCAGGCCAATTTTGAGAAGGTGAACCGGGACTTGGAGCGGGTGAAGAACTACCTGAGCCGGATGACGTTGACCGCTCCGGTGGACGGCGTGGTGAACATTCTTTCGAACTTCCGCTCGGGCGGCGATTTCGGCCGCGCCGGCGTTCCGTTTCGCGAGGGCGACAGCGTGCCGACGGGGATGGCGATCGCTGAGATCCCGGATCTGAGCGAGATGCGCGTGCAGGCGGACCTGGAGGAGGTCGACCGGGGGCGGGTGAAGCTGGGGCAGACGGTGAAGGTGCGCGTCGACGCGATTCCGGACAAAGAGTTCGAAGCGGTGGTGAACTGGATCAGCCCGATTGCGGTGTTGCAATTCCGCGGCGGCGGGCGAGGCCTGGCCGAGAAGCAGTTTCCGCTCTTTGCGACGCTGAAGAACCTGGATCCGCGGCTGCGGCCGGGGATGAGCGCCTCGCTGGAGATCATCATCGAAAGCCAACCGTCAGTCCTGCTGATCCCGCTACGGGCGAGTTTCACCGCCAACGGCAAGCCCGCCGTGTACGTGCAGAACGGCGACCAGTTTGAGCTGCGGCAGGTGGAGGTTGGCCCGCAGAACGACCGCGAGATCGTGGTTTTGAGCGGCTTGAGAGAGGGTGAGATGGTGGCCCTGGAGAATCCGCGGGAAGCGGCGCAAAGGGCCAAGAAGAAGCGTTTTTAGCGCTCCAGAACGGATGCAGGAATTCGATACAGGCGTGCGATGAAAAAAGTCATTTTCAGAGTTGTCGTGGTCGCGGCCGTGCTCCTGGCCGGATGGCTGGGCTACGGCTTCGTCAAGAAGATGCCGGACAAGAAGCGTGAGGTGGCGGTGACCAAGGTCCGGCAGGGCGACGTAGTAATCCGGGCCTTCACGCGCGGGGAGTTGCGCGCCGTGCGGTCCGAGACGCTGGTGGCGCCGAACTTGAACGCAACCGTGCAGGTGACTCGGCTGGCGCCGCTGGGCGCATTCGCCCGAGAAAAAGATCTGATCGTGGAGTTCGACGACTCCGAGGTTCTCTCCCGGATGGAGGAGACGGAGCTGGGTCTGCAATCCACCGACGAGAACATCAAGCAGCGCGAGGCCGAACTGGCCATCCGCAACAACCAGGATCAGGTGGATCTGCTGAAGTACCGGTACGCGGTTCGGCGGGCGGAGCTTCAGGTGCAGCGCAATCCTCTACTGGGGGCGATCGACGCCAAGAAGAATGTGCTTGCTCTGGAGGAGGCCAAACAGCGGCTGGCTCAGTTTGAAGGCGACATTCAGGGCCGGCGGGAGCAGGCCGAGGCGCAGCTGGCGCTTTTGCGGCAGCAGCGGCAGCGCAACGCGATCGAGCTGGCGCGGGACCAGCAGCGGCTGCGCCAGACCAAGCTGCTGGCTTCGATGAGCGGCATCGTTTCGATCCGGCAAAACGTGTTCGGCGGAGCGCGTCAGTTCGGCGCGCAGGCCCCCGACATCCGGGAGGGCGATCAGGTGCAGCCGGGGATGCCGATCGCCGACATACTGGACCTGTCGGAGATGGAGCTGGTGGCCAAAGTCGGCGAGCTCGACCGGGCCAACCTGATGGAGGGGCAAGAGGCAATTATCCGGCTGGACGCGCTGGCGGGCAAGCCTGTGCGCGGCAAGATCAAGAGCTTGAGTTCGACGGCCAGCGCCAATGTGATGGCGGGCGATCCGTCCAAGAAGTTCGATGTTCTGTTCTCCATCGACATGGAAGAGCTGCTGAAGGCGGTGGGCGCTACGCCGCAACAGATCCGCGAGATTATGGCGACGGCCGAAAGGAACCGCGACCGGGCCCCTACGCGCAGTGCGCTGCCGGCCGGTGCGATGGAGGCCATGTTCAACGCCATGGCCGGAGCTGGCGCCGGCGGAAACGGGATGCCCGCCTTCGGGGGCCCCATGCCGGCCTTTGGCATGCAGGTGCCAGGGGCTCGGGGCGGAGCGGAAGCCGGGGCAGCCGGACGGCGCCGAGGCGGAGCAGAGGGGGGCGCGCCAGCGCCGCAGGGTGAGCGCGGCGCGCGCGGAGGCCAGGGCGGTGAAGGGTTTCCGGGCCGGGGCGGCCGGGGCGAGGGAGGCTTCGGCGGGTTCGGAGGCTTCGGTGGCCGCGGAGGGCCGAGCGACGAAGACCTAAAGAACGCCAAACTGCCGGCGCCGCCCGATGAGGAAAGCGGGCTCCAGATCCTGCTGCGCCCGGGGCTGCTGGCCGACGTGGAAATCATCGTGGAGAAGATCCCGAACGCGATCCACATTCCGGCCCAGGCGGTTTTCGACAAGGATGGCCGGCCGGTGGTCTATGTGCAAACCGCAGACGGGACATTCCAGGAGCGACCGGTGAAGATCCTCAAGCGCAGCGAGTCCACGATGGTGATTTCGGAAGGCTTGCGAGCAGGCGAACTGATCGCGTTGAGCGACCCGACCGAGGGCGCGGGCGGCAAGAAGAAGCAGGAGAAGAAGGCGGGAGGAGGCGCCTCGCCGGTAGGCGCGGTGTCGGGCGGTCCCGGCGCATGAGCGGGATCCGGGCGTTATAGCTGAGGGAAGTCATGGTCGATATTCGAAGTTATCTGCCTGAGCTTTACATGGGGCTTTCCAGCCTCATGGTGCACAAACTCCGCAGTCTGCTCACGATGCTGGGCATGATCTTCGGCGTGGGGGCGGTGGTGGCGATGCTGTCGATCACCGCCGGCGCGCAGAAGGAGATGATAAGTTTCATTGATCTGCTCGGGGTGAACAACATCATCGTGGAGGCCAAGGAAGCGGTGGACCGGAACGAATTGCAGCAGCGGCGAGCGATTTCTCCTGGGCTGACCTTCCGCGACTACCGGGCGATCGTGGAGAACGTGCAGGCCGTCGAGGCTTCCTCGCCGCGGAAGCGTTTTAAGCCCTCGAAGCTGCTGCCGAAGTTGGGGCAGGGCCAGGAGCCGCCGGTGCTGGTGGGCGTGCTGCCCATTTGGCAGGAGATCAACAGCCTGCGGATCACCGAAGGGCGGTTTTTCACCGAGGAGGAGAACATCACCTCGGCGCCGGTCTGCGTATTGGGCGAATCGGCCAAGATCAATTTGCTCGGATTTGAGCCGGCCGTCGGCAAATATGTCAAGGTCAACGACGTCTGGCTTCAGGTGATCGGGGTGATGGCGCATGCGGCCACGGCGGACACCGAGGTGGAAGGCGTGGAGGTGCTCAACCGCAACAACATGATCGTGGCGCCGTTGAACACGGTCATGCGGCGGTTTGAGGACGTCAACAGTTACTTGAAAGACGAGATTGACGGGATCTACCTGAAGATCCGGTCCAATGAAGACCCCATCGAAACGGCTACCGTCGTGAACGCAATCCTGGCGGCGACGCATAAAGACGCCGGCGACTTCACTACGGTGGTCCCGGCGGGGCTGCTGGAGCAGAGGCGGCAAACCCAGTTGATCTTCCAGATCGTCATGCTTTGCATCGCAGGCATTTCCTTGCTGGTGGGCGGCATCGGCATCATGAACATCATGCTGGCCACGGTGCTGGAGCGGACGCGGGAGATCGGCATCCGCCGGGCCGTGGGCGCCCGCCAGGCCGACATCGTGCGGCAGTTCCTGACCGAGGCCGTGATGATTTCGATTGTGGGCGGCCTGATCGGAATCGGGTTTGGCTTCAGCCTCTCCTGGTTGATCGGCGCTTATGCCGGCTGGTCCACGGTGGTCACCTGGGGGTCGGTCGGCGTCGCCTTCCTGGTTTCGGTGGGCATTGGAGTGTTTTTC
>JAIMAR010000260.1 GCA_023511855.1 Bryobacteraceae bacterium | reverse complement strand
CGACGTGCTTGTACTCGGCCGCGTCCATGGAGCCGCGCAGGGTGTTGGCGGTCGCCCAGAGCTTGGCCTCAAAGCCCAGGTTCGCCGTGCTTGAGGCTCCATCTCGATTGCGTTGCGATTTCATGGTGTGTTTTCTTCGAAGTGCAGTGCAAATTTCGCCACAAGAGCTGTTGCTGTTCCCACTTCGGGCACAGGACTATGGGGATGTAGCCACGATCGCGCTGTCCCGCACCACTAAGGTAACGCTGTAGCCCACGCGCGAGACCTTACAAGTGGGTGTGCTTATCACTGAAGTGGCTTTCGGTAAAAATCTCGTCGCTGTGAGTCAATTGCTCGTAGCCGTGAGGCAAGTGTGAATGCCGAATCTCAACACCGAGCTCTCTGCCAACACCATCCGTGGTGTCGTAGGTTGTCAACCGATTCGTGATCGTTGTCTGGCGCCTTCGGAAGTCACGGGTAGTGAGCGAGAGCTTAAGTTCACGAATGTAGGCGCCAAGAAATTCCATCTCCTCAAACCGCGCGGAAATGGTGATTTCAGTCTTGTGCTTTTGGGGTGGTTGCATGGCTATGCAAACAGATGGTGGAACAACGAGAATGGCAATGGTGAAACGAACGGAGTAGGATTCCATTGAGAGAACGCTTTCGCACCCAATGTCCGATAGGAGCAGCGTGGATATGCCGCAGTAGGTTGTGCTCTGTGTGTTGGCAAATGGAAATGCTCACCGGCATTGATGCTGACCGAAAGGGTACTCCACAGGCAAAATTACACGAACGTGAAGAGAATTTCGCAGTGTGCACGTGCCAATCCGAATGAAGGGGATATTGCACCCAATAGCGGGAGGAAATCGCAAGCGGTGGGAGAGTGACGCGACCCTTCCGCACAGGGAGTACTCTACGCGAGCAGAACACGATTATGCACGATCCCACCAGGCAACGATGTGGGCAGGCTTGGGGAGAATCCTGTTGGCGAGCCGATCGACGAGCCGCCAAAGCCAGTGTGGAACGCGTCCGAGCAGAACATGCGTCCGTGCAAGGAGCAAGGCTTTGTTCCCAAACGTTGTATAGCCGAACCGTCCCTGGCGCAGATACGAGGCGAGTCGGTGCTCGTCGAAACTGTTCAAGTGAGCGTGGATCGGTGTGGGCTGGTTGCAGTGGATGCAGAGGACATAGCGAATGCGCTCCCGATACGGTGTGGAGATGAGCACACGTCCACCCGGCCGGACAACACGCCACATCTCGTCGAGCACTCGCTCCGGTTCTGGGAGATGTTCGATTACTTCGGAAGCAACAGCACAGTCGAACGTAGCGTCGGCAAACGGGAGTCGCTCGCCGTGTGCGACGACTGCGACGTGTCGCTCATCGGGCGTTTCGATCAACGCACGACGTGGGTTCGGAATCTCGAGGGTGGGGTTGTCACGCCCCACCGCGGCCATGGCGTCGTCCACAATCTGGCCGATGGTGGGCTGTCGGGCGTTCTTCTTGAGCTCCGGCCAGCGGGCCTCGGGCGGCACCCAGAAGATGTTTTCGGCGCGATACTCGTCGGGGTCCTCGGGGTCGGCGCCCTGGTCGCGCTCGGCCTCGAGGCGGGCGTGCTGGGCCTCGAAGGCGTCGGAGATGTACTTGAGAAAGACGAGCCCCAGCACGACGTGCTTGTACTCGGCCGCGTCCATGGAGCCGCGCAAGGTGTTGGCGGTCGCCCAGAGCTGGGCCTCAAAGCCCAGGTTCGCGCCGGTGGTGTTCGCCTTGCTCGTGTTGTTCTTTCGCTTGGCCAATGGCTACCTCCTTTGATCGCTGAGTCGCGGCGGACCTCAGGGGCGTCTAACGGTCAGGCATCAGCTGCGGCGCGAAGCGCCGTCAGCTGCATGTCACTGTTGGGCGGCGTCCCCGGCACCTTCAGCCACTCGCTTGATCTTCAGCGCTCGCACCGCGAGGACTGCCAGCGTTACCAAGGTGAGGGGGATAACGAACAACCTCATCATGGCGCTGAATTCAGGTAGCGCATCGTGCTGCGCGGCATCGAGAATGAGGTAGAGAGTGTATCCAGCGTAGTACGCCAGGAACAGGAAGCCTTCCCAACGCGCTATCCGGTAGCCCGTGAAGAATATCGGCAAGCAGGCAACGCTCACGGCGATCATGACGGGAATGTCAAACCTGAGCGCCGCGGGCGCTACGCGGATGCCATCGGCCGCAACAACACCGGAGAGGCCCAGGATCGCCAGCACGTTGAAAATGTTGCTGCCCACCACGTTGCCGACAGCAATGTCGCGCTCTCCCCTAATGCTCGCGACAACGGAGGTAGCGACCTCCGGCAGCGAAGTGCCTGCCGCAATGATCGTGAGTGCGATGACAAGCTTGCTTACGCCCAGCGCCTCGGCGACGGCGACCGCGCCGCTCAGGAGCCAGCGGGAACCCAGCATGAGCATGGCCAGACCGATGACGACCAGCACGATGTTGAGAAGCCGCTGGCTCAGGCGCGGCGCACGCTGGCCGAACTCTTTCTCGTACTCGGCACGCACCGCAGGCGACTCTTTCCAGCTCTGCCGGATCGCGAACAGGCAGTATCCGACTATGCCGCCGGTGAGCACGAGCCCATCGAACCGACCAATGCTGCCATCGAGGGCCAAAACGAACAGGAGCACCGACACGCCGATCATGAGCGGCACGTCGAATCGCACAAGCTGCTGTGCAACAACCAGCGGGGCGATGAGGGCGCTGAGACCCAGGATGAAGAGTACGTTGAAGACGTTGCTTCCCACGACATTGCCCAGCGCGATATCAGGCTCTCCAGCGAGGCTTGCCTGAAGGCTCACGGCGAGTTCGGGCGAACTCGTCCCGAAGGCGACGACGGTTAGCCCGATTACGAGCGGAGATACCCCGATCGTGGCGGCAAGACGCGAGGCGCCCCGGACGAGAATCTCGGCTCCTGCAATGAGGAGCGCGACCCCAGCCAGGAAGGACACGAGCGTCTCTAAATGCACGATCTCACCTACTTCCAGATGTTGATTACGGTCGCAAGCTGACCATCTCGCGAATAGATGTGACGTCCGCCCAACTAGAATTCGGCCACTGGATAGGCTGATCTGCGTAATGCCGCAACCCCTGCGAGGTTCTGCAGCGTATACCGAGGTGGAACTGCCCTCTTCGACAGGCTCCCCGGCCTTTCGATCCAGCGACTTGCTTCCGCACGGAGCGAGCCGCGCGGGTCGAGATAGGCCGCGCCGTCGCGCAGCGTATCCCGATGCGTATACTCTCCAAGGCCGCCGCCGTGGTCATGAGCCGCCGAACATCCGGTCCGCCGGGCTCCTCACCGCGGCCGGCCCGCGATTCAGGACGTGGGTGTAGATCATGGTGGTGCTGACGTCCCGGTGTCCGAGCAGCTCCTGGACGGTGCGGATATCGTGGCCGTCCTCGAGCAGATGCGTGGCGAACGAGTGGCGCAGGGTGTGGGGGCTCGCGCGCTTGGCGAGCCCGGCCTTGCGGACCGCGGCCTTGACGGCGCGCTGGAGCACCGACTCGTGCAGGTGATGGCGGCGCCGCTGCCCGGTGAGCCGGTCCCGGTAGACGCGGGTGGCGGGGAAGACCCACTGCCAGGCCCACTCGCGCCCGGCGTTCGGGTACTTCCTGGCGAGGGCGGTCGGCAGCTCGACCCAGCCGGCCCCCGCGGCCAGGTCCCGCCGATGCCGGGCGCGGACGGCCTCGAGGTGCTCCAGGAGACCGGCCCGGGCGATGCCCGGGAGCATGGTGACCCGGTCCTTGTCGCCCTTGCCGCCGCGGACGACGATCTGGTTGGTCGCGAAGTCGAGGTCCTGGACGCGGAGCCGGCAGCACTCGAGCACCCGGAGCCCGGCGCCGTAGAGCAGGCAGGCCATGAGGCGCGGCACGCCGTCGAGGCTCTGGAGCACGGCGCGAACCTCCTCCCGCGTGAGCACGACGGGAAGCCGCTCGGGGCGCTTCGCGCGCACGATTCCGTCGAGCCAGGGAAGATCAATCGCCAGCACGTCCTTGTAGAGGAACAGGAGGGCGCTCAGCGCCTGGTTCTGGGTCGAGGCGGCGACCCGGCCGTCCACCGCCAGGGACGTGAGGAACTTCGTGACCTCGGGCGCGCCCATCCCGGCGCTGGATCTTGAACTCGCCAGGCGGCCGCGCTCCTGGAGCGGAGCGATCAGGCGTAACGGTCCATAGGTAGAACCGAGCGCGGCCAAAGCCAGGTACCATTGCCACAGCGGGCCGAAGTGCGTTTTCGGGCGTCTCAAACCGCGTCCCCCCTGGCAATGCCGCCCGGAGCTTCGCGAAGAGGACCTGGTTTGGAAGGGCAGGCACGCGCCTATCCGGAGCTTAAACGAGAGACATCTGCGGTCCGAAGCGGAACTTGGAAGCCTTCAAGTAGTTCTGATCTAGCT
Source organism: Bryobacteraceae bacterium (assembly GCA_023511855.1). GTDB lineage: Bacteria > Acidobacteriota > Terriglobia > Bryobacterales > Bryobacteraceae > JAIMAR01. The sequence goes on along the minus strand of JAIMAR010000260.1, from coordinate 357 downwards.
CAACGGCTAGCCAGTGTCTTCCAAGATCCTCCGCGGCTCGTCCTGTGACATTGCTCCCGGCGAAGGGGTCGAGCACGAGGTCGCCTGGGTCGGTGAGGAACTTGATGAAGAACTCTGGAAGGCCCAGAGGGTACCGAGCAGGATGCGGCTTGATCCCCATTTCCTTACACTTGCGCAGATAGGTGCCGTTGGAGTCGGTATTCGAGATCTGAATCAGGTTGTGAGGAATCGAGCCGCCACGGTCTCGGGAGAACTTGGAGGAGATGTCGTGGCCCGACGGGAGGTAAGGTCAGAAGGTGTGGAAATGAGGGAAGGCGGTGTAGCCTTCGGTTCGGCGAACACGAACCTCGGGCGCGG
>JAIMAR010000259.1 GCA_023511855.1 Bryobacteraceae bacterium | reverse complement strand
CTCCGGCGGGGCGGCAGATCAACCTGGCGTCGGACGCCGTGGTCACGGTGCTCGATACGTCCCTGCCCGGCGCGGCGGCGCTGAGCTTCTCGACTTACTTCGGCGGGAAGTACAACGACGTAGCTTCACGGTTGTCACCCGGACGCCAGAGAACCGTGCTGGTGACGGGCTACACGGGATCGGCGGACCTGCCGGTCACGGATGGTTCGGTGAAGACGACGCCGGGGGGTGGGACGGCGGGTTTCCTCCTGCAACTGAAGCTGGAGCCGCTTGAGGGGCAGTCGTCCCCGCCGGATTCAGGTCCCGGGGGGGAGGATGCTGGGGGGAGTGTCTTGCCGCGACGGTCGGGACCCAGCATAGAACCCCAACCCCGCCGCCAGACCCGCTAGCGCCAGAAGCACAACCGCGAGCCAGTCCCGGCCCGTGTAGAGGATGCCGAAGACGGTGAGCAGGAGGCGCAGCCCCCAGCGGGCCACTCTGCCGACGGGCGCGACGCCTTCCCATCTTGCTTCCAAGGCGCGCCCGAAATAATAGGCAAAGAAGAGAGCGAAGAGTCCGAGCAGAAGCCGGATCGGAAGCAGCGTCGCCATGTCTCCACCTTAGCGCTCCGGTCAGGGGAATTCCAGGCCGGTCTTCAGGTGATTCCGCAATTGCCGTCTCCGCCGGTTGCGGTTAATCTGGGGGCGGAGGCGGAACCATTCTAAGAGCAATTCTGATCTGTCCCGATTCGAGGCTGGCGCAGGAGGCGCAGCAGGCGTTCGCCGGAATGCCGGTGGTGATTCTGCGGCTGGTGGAGTACTATCCGTCGGAAACCGAGCTGGTGCGGATCCTGCGTACGACGGGCCCACAGGCGCTGGTATTGAGCTCGGAGGATACGCGGGCGGCGGCCGGAGTGGCACGGCAGGCCGAGGCGCACGCGCCGGGGATTCAACTACTAGGCATCGGCTGGTCGAACTCCCCCGAGGTGTTGCTGGAGCTGATGCGGGCCGGGGTGCGCGAGTTTTTGCAAGCTCCGTTCGATCTGCAGGCGGTGGAAGCGGCGGTGCACCGTTTATTGAATGCGGCGCCGCGGGCGCCGGCCGGAGCGGAGCTCAGCGAGGAAATCTATTCCTTCCTTCCCTGCAAGGCGGGCGTAGGCGCGACGACGATCGCCGTCAACCTGAGCGTGATCCTCTCTGAGCTGTGCAAACAAAAGGGCAAGGTTCTGCTGGCGGACTTCGATCTGAACTCAGGGTTGTGCGGGTTTTTGCTGAAGCTCCAAAGTCCGCACTCGGTGGTGGACGCAGCGAACCATGCCTTCTCGCTGGATGAATCGCTGTGGCGACAACTTTCCAGCCCGGCCGGGGAGCTGGATGTATTGCCTTCTGGGAAGCTGGCGCCGGGCTGGCGGATCGATCCGGCGCAAATCCGCAGCATGCTGGACTTTTGGCGGCGCTATTACAGCGTCATTTGTCTGGATCATTCCGGGAACCTGGAGAAGTATTCCATAGAACTGCTGCACGAATCCCGCTACATTCTGCTGGTATGCACGGCGGAATTGCCCGCGCTGCATCTAGCGCGGGAGCGGCTGGCGCTGCTGCGCACACTCGAACTGGAGAGCAAGGTGCGGATCGTGCTAAACCGGGCCACCCGGAAGGACGTCATTCGGCCGGAGGAAGTCGAGAAGCTGCTGGGGTTGCCGGTTTACGCTATTTTGCCGAACGACTACAAGGGCGTGCACCGCGCGATTGCACTGGGCAAGACAGTGGAGGTTGGCAGCGAGCTGGGCAAACGGCTGCGGCAGTTGGCCGAATCGCTGCTGAACGGCGGGGAGAACCAGGCGCCGGAGCGGCGGCGTTTCGTCGAGTACTTCACGCTCGCGCCCGCCCGCTACACCTTCATGCCGGGCAAGGAAGGCCCGGCAAGCTAAACCCGCGGGTCAGAGCGGCGGCCGAGGGCCCATCGCGTGTTCATTCAGGCGCGGATGAAGAGGCCGAGCAACAGAGCGCCGGCCAAGCCCACGATGGCCACAATCGTTTCCATCACGGTCCAGATGGCGAAGGTCTGGCGGACGCTGACGTTGTAATACTCTTTGAACATCCAGAAGCCGACGTCGTTGACGTGAGAGAACATCAGGCTTCCGGCGGTGGTGGCGAGGGTGACCAGCTCCGGGGAGACGCCGGACCCGGCCAGCAAAGGAGCGACCACGCCGCCGGCGGTGATGGCGGCGACGGTGGCTGAACCTACAGCGATGCGGATCAGCGCGGCCACGCACCAGCCGGTGATGATGGGGGAGATTTTGAGCTGAGCGGTGAACGCCTTGATGCCCTCGCTGGCGCCGGCGTCGAGGAGAACCTGCTTGAAGGCGCCGCCGCAGGCGATGATGAGGATGATGATGGCGACTCCGGCGACGGCGGTGTTGACGCTTTGCATGACGGAGTCCATGCTGCGGCCGCGGCGGATCCCAAGGGTGTAGAACGAGACGAGGGCGGCGGTCAGAAGCGCGATGGTAGGGTCGCTGGCGAACAGAAGGATGCCCGCCGCCGTACCTTTAAGAGCCAACAGGGAGACGAGCGCGCCGGCGAGCATCAGCAGGACGGGGACCAGTGTGGTGAAGACGCTGAGGGCGACGCCGGGGAGCTGCTCGGGCCGGAATTCGCGCGGGGTGTAAAGGTTCGGAGGGGGCGTGTTGCGCATGTGGCGGAAGAAGCGGGCCAGCACGGGACCGGCCAGGATCACGCCGGGCAGCGCCGGGACCAAGCCGTAGAGCAAGGTGAGGTTGGGGTCGGCTTTGTACATGGCCGCAACGGCCATGGGCGCAGGGTGCGGCGGCAGATATCCGTGGGTCACCGAGAGGGCGGAAGAGAGCGGGATGCCGATCCACATCAGGGGGATGTTGCGGGTGGCGGAAATGGTGTAGATCAGGGGGATCAGAACCAGGAAGCTGGCGTTGTACATCATCGGGAGGCCCACCAGAAAACCCGTGACGGCCACAGCCGCCTGCATGCGGGCCTCGCCGAGGCGATCGACCAGGGCGTTGGTGATGGAGTGGGCGGCGCCGCTTTCCTCGATCATCTTGCCCAGGATGGCGCCGAAGATGATGACCAGAGCCACGCTGCCCATGGTGTCGCCGACGCCCTTGAGCATGCTGTGAAGGGCGGCCGTGGGAGACATGCCGCTGAGGATTCCGGCGAAGAGGGCGACCAGGAGCAAAGCCAGAAAGGCGTTGATCTTGAACCGCCCGATGAGGATTAGGAGCAGCAGGATCGAGACACCGAGAATGACGAGCGTCATGCAGCCTCGGCGACCCCCTGGGTTTTCAGGACGCGGCGGCAGGCTTCGGCGGCGAAGCGGGCGAAGTTGCCGCCGAGATAGTCCTGCTCGAAGCCGTCGCGGAAGAGTTCAGGGTGGGAGCGAACGCGGGGGTCGGGGTGGCGGACGGAGTTTTGGAGGCTGCGGAGCATGGCGCGGAAGCCGCCGAAGTTCCAAGTCACGCGGCCGTAGGGCGCGTCGCTGCCGCAGAAGAGGTTTTCCGAGTAGGGGGGCCCGGCGAGGCGGTAGGCGATGATGTCGCTTTCCATGTGGGTGTCGCGCTTGGCGCTGAGGATGAAACGGAGGTTCGGGCGGCGCAGTCCGAGGGCGCGGGTCTGTTGATAGAGCGTCTCGGCCTCCTCGTAGCCGGCGCCTCCACCGCCCATGTGGACGGCCAGGACCGGGTGATTGGGATGCCGCAGAGCGATCTTCTCCAGGCCTTCGGCGGGGGTGTAGGGCGTATCCGCGCCGTAGTGGAAAGCGGGCACGGCGCCGAGCTCGACGATCCGGTCGACAATGCGGGTGACCGCCGGGCCGTCGATGGGGAATTGGTTTTGAGCCGGGTTCATCTTCACAATGGCGAAGCCGAATTCTAGCACGCAAGTCTCGGCGATGCGGAGGGCATTGCGTTCACCGCAAGCCTTGGGGTCGGTCCAGCCGGCGGGGAAAAACTTGCCCGGGTAGCGGGCGGCGGCGTCGCGGATGTAGCGGTTGGCGGCCAGAAGGGCTTCCGCGTTGCGGTCCGGATCATCCGTGTAGAGGGTGGTGGCGGGGTTTTGCCAGATCAGGGCCATATCGACCGAAGCCAGATCCATTTCCGCCAGCAGGTCTTCGGCCGAGACCGGGCGGCCGTGGTAGTAATCCGGCGAATTGCGGAATCGTTCGAGCAGGGGCGGCGGGAGGGCGGTGGTGTCGGTTGCGTGCGTGTCGGCGTCGATGACGAGGCGGCGCCCGTGCTGGTCCAGATGAGAGGCCAGTTGATTCAAGCTTCGTGCGGCGTGTGGGTTCATGCTTGAGTTCCTCAGGGAGCTGGGCCCTTAAACGAGAGTCTAACGGATTCGGCGGGCTCGACAAAGTAGCGTGTGGTTAGTTTACAGAGCTGTAAGGTTAATCCGATAGACACGGCGCGCCGCACCGTTGAGCGAGCCTGACCAAGCCAGCGAACGCACCTCAAGGAACGCGAGAATGGCGGCCGCACGGCACAACACCGGGTGCATTGGGGCAAACGCCAAGCGCAAAACAGAAACCTTGCGGGGGCGGGCTGGTGGCTTGAGCCACGGGTAGGCAGAGTTGGAGTGCGGAGTGGGAGCCACCTCTGCGGTTTGGTGGGGATTTTTGGTTAGGTTTGCTTTGTGGTTCGTTTCTCTGGACTGTGTTTGCTGCTCTATGACTCCTTGTTGAGCTGCTTGCTGGTTTCGGTTGCCTCTTTGTTTTGTATAAGTTGGGAGGCCTCCCCCGCCTGCTCACCCCCGGCG
>JAIMAR010000258.1 GCA_023511855.1 Bryobacteraceae bacterium | reverse complement strand
GGGCCGTGCGTCCTCGGCGAGGTCGAGGAGGCGTTCGATGGCCTCTGCCGCAAGTCCGCGCGACCGTGCTTCGAGCCACTTTCCCAGAGTGATCAAGGTAAGGATCAGGGCCGCGTCGAGAAAGTAATGGGTCTGATGGAGATCGCCGCGGATCAGGTGATATAGGCTGTAGCTATAGGCGGTCGTCGTGCCTAGAGCGATTAGGGTATCCATGTTCGCGGACCGGCGGCGAGCGCGTTGCCACGCTCCCAGGATGTAGGGCCATCCCAGATTGAGCTGCACGAGGGTGGCCAGCGCGAACGCTGTTAGCGCTACGGTCGGGGAATGAGACCAGCCGGACCACGACGGGACGAGCATCGGACCGATGCCCAGCACGAGAAGCGGTAGCGTCAGGATGACGCCGATCTGCAGTCGCCGAGCCCAGGAGGCCACCTCCGCGGCGCGTGCCGAACGTAGAGCGGCCACGGCGGCTGCTGGATCGTCGGACCAATCAGCAGCGGGCGCCGCTGTATATCCAGCGGCGGCGACGGCGGTTTGGAGTGCCGAGACATCGACGGCCGGCCCGCTGGCGACAACCCGCGCCCGCTGGCTGGCGAGACTGACGTTGGCCTCGCGGACGCCGGGGACGCTTCGGAGGGCCGATTCGACGCGAGCCACACAGCTTCCGCAATGCATTCCGCCGATCTCAAGATCGAGGACGGTCGGCTGGGAAGCCCGTCTCGGTTGGTGCGGCGGCTCGCTTTTGGGACGCGCCGTTTCGAGTCGCGCCCCGGGTCGGAGTGTGCCGAGCTGGACGAGCGAGGAATCGACGTTGGTAGTGACGCCAGATTCGGCGGTGTCCGGCACGCGATAGCCAGCGCTGGCTACGGCTTCGGCGAGCTGCTCTCTTGCCACTTGGGCATCGGGCCGCAATCGCAGGGTGGCCTGGCACGAGCCGAGATCGACCTGCGCCTCGGCCACGCCGGGCACGCGCAGCAGTCGGGGGATGACAACCCACTCGTTGAGGGTGCGCAAGTCCATCAGGTCGTGGGTGCCGTCCGAGACCAGTTCATAGCGGTAGATCTCGCCGTAGGCGGTGGCCAGCGGCCCCAACTCGGCTTCCGCACCTTCGGGCAAACGCAGGCCGGAGAGTTTCTCCTGTACCCGCTGCCGTGCCCAGTAACTGTCGGTGCCCTCCTCGAAGATCATCTGCACCACCGAGAGGCCAAAAATCGTTCGGGAGCGGATGACCTCGACCCTCGGGACATTCCGCATGGCGATCTCGACGGGGATCGTCACCTGCCGCTCCACTTCTTCGGGGGCGCGGCCGGGATAGACCGTGATGACCTGCACCATCTGCGCCGAAATGTCGGGATAGGCGTCGATGGGCTGGTGCTGGATGGCATAGACGCCGAACCCCATCACGAACACGGACATAGCCAGCACCAGCCAGCGGTGCTGCATCGCGGTGCGAATCAGCGCTGCGATCATCGCGTCACGCCCGGCACCGACCCCTTGGACCCGGTCACGGCAGCCTGGAGCGACTGGACAATCGCCGGTTTGAGCAGGATGGCTCCCTTGCCCAGGACACGGTCGCCTGGGCTGAGGCCGCCGAGAATTTCAACCTGGCCGCTGTACGGCTCTCCGACCTTGACCGCTGCAATCTGCCAGGTCTCGGGTTCGGTCCCGGCTACAAGCACGTAATCAAGCCGGCCCACGTGGACGATCCCTTCGAGCGGAACCAGCAGGGCGTCGCGGGGATCGGTTCCCAGGCCGATCTCCGCAAACATGCCGGGCCGAAGCTGATCCTGCGGGTCATGGATGACAAACAGCACGCGCAGCGAGCGACGCTCCCGGGACAGCACAGGGGCGATACTATTCACCCTCCCGATGAACGTTTCTCCTGGCAAGCCCAGGAACTGGGCCTGACAACCCTGACCCACTTTCACGGAGGACAGCATCGCCTCTGGCACATCGGCCATGACGATGTCCATGTCCGCGGTGGCCGCGCGAAGCAGTTCCGGGTCCAGGCCGGCCTGTTGCAGTTGCCGAGCGAACATCGCCTCGCTGCGCTTGGCCATCAGAACTGCCGTCTCAGCCTCGTAAATCTCCTTCTGCCCCTGGATTTGGTATTCCAGCAAGGTGGTTTCCTCGGCAGCGAGGTCTTTGGGCGTGTCGGTCCCGGCCTCGACCAGCTTCTTGAGCCGGGCCACGACCTTCTTCTGGGACTCCACCCGCGCTTCAGCCAATTCCTTGATGCGGGCCAGTTGCGTCTCGGCGAAGGTGATGTCAGCCGTCGCCTTTTGCCAGTCGCTATAGGCGGTGAGCACCTCCGGGGCGTTGAACTGCCAGTAGTCGGAGCCTTGTCCGTGGCCAGGACGCAGGCTGGCGACCACAGTCCCGGTAACAGACAGTACCGGAGAGTCGATACGCGTCGTTTCCACCGTGAGGATCTGCAGCTTTTTCTCCAGCGGCGTTCCCGGCCGGATACGGATCCGTCCCGGCCCCACTACCTCGACAATCTCAGCCTGTGGCGGGCGGCGCTGCTCCGCCGAAGGAGGGGGTACGGCGGGCGTCAGCATGAGGTAGACCAACACGCTGGCAGTGAGGAGCAGCGCGAGGATGAGCTGCGAGGCAGACCAGATCTTGCTCCATCGCCAGCGCGCCTCTCGACCTGCCGGCGTTTCCGTCGGCCCGGTCGCCCTGGCGGCCATCTGCCCCGCTTGCGTCTCGGCACGGGTGTCACTCATGAGGCACAACCTGTTGCCCAACGGCGGAATGGAACCTGTACAATGCCCGCCAGTAGGCGGCGCGACTGGTGATGTAGAGGCGGTAGGTCTCCCGGTAATTGCGTTGGGCGTCGAGCACGTCGAGAAGCGACCTGCCTTGGGCCTCCTCATACGCCTTGGTGATGCTGTCGCGCACCTCCGTCGCCAGTTGCAATTGCTCCTCGCCTATGGACTGGGCATTTTCATAAGCAGTCAGCAACTCCTTGTGGACCGTTACGATCTCGGCACGCAGCGCTACTTCGCTGGCCTGAACTTCCCGCTGAGATTGAATGAAGACCGATGAGGCCTTGGCCCGGTTGCCCTGATTGCGGTCAGAAAATGGCACCGTCATCTCGATGGCGGCACTCCACGAATCGGCGTCCGGGAAGCCGATGGCCCTCCTTTGATATTGGCGGGAATAGCCGAATGTCGTTGTCACTTCCGGAAAGGCCTTGCGCCGTTCCAGCTCGATGTTTACCTTGGCCTGGCTTGCTTTCCAGCGCAGGGCCTGAAGGTCGGGCCGATTCTGGAGGGCCAGGGCGAACGCTTCCTCCACGAGCAACGGGACGGCAGTCAAGGGTGCAGCAAGCGAGCCAGCGACATCAAAGCTGGGATCCGGATCGGTGCGGCCCAGGAACGCTTGCAAACGGGCCTTCGCGGCGACGACCGCGGCCTCCGCCTCCCGCAGCGACTGCTGGCTGCGGAGCAGGTCAAGTCGGACACGGCTTAACTCGACCCTCGGACGGCCCCCTGCCTCCACGGCCTTGCGGATGTTGGCCTCCACGCGCTCGAAGTTCCGCACGTCCTGCCGTGCTAACTCCAAAAGTTCCTTGGCTTCCAGTACGTCATAGAAGCCCAGGGCGGCCTCCGTCACGCGCTGACGTATCAGGTCCGCGTACTCCGCCTCAGAAACCCGCACACCCAATCCCGCGCTGACCATCGCCGCGGCGCGCTTGCCGAACAGGAACCAATCGATGGGATAGCCAAGCTGCACATCCTGCTGAGGAGGGCCGCCTTGCCTCTCGACCGTGAACGGCCGCGTCAGAGGCAAAAGCTGGATGTCGGCGAAGAGCGTCGGATTGGGCTTGAGCAAGGCGGACAAGGCGTCGGCATTGGCCTGATTGATCGCCTCAAATCCGGCGCGCAGTTTCGGGTCGGCAAGCAAACAGGCATTGATCACTTGATCAAGCGTGAGACCCCCGGGGGGGCGATCCGTCACCTCCACCCCTCGCGGAGCCGGAAGCGTCTCGGCCGCTTCCTTCTCGGCGGAGTCGGAGCCAGCCGGCGGCTGCCCGCTATGGGCGACCGGCACGATCCACGATGAGCTGACAGGATGCCGAATCTCGGCCCGCAGAGCGGGCCGCGCCGTCTGATGCAACCTCGGCGAAACGATGGGACAGCGGTAAGCGGCGCAGCCTGCAACAAGCAGCAGCAAACCCGCTGCGCAACAGACCGAACCACCAGCTTTACCAGGCTTTGCCATGTTCATCTCTGGGTCTGTGCCGACAGCGATTGCTTGCTCTGCGCCTGTTAGGTCTTGTCACTTCTATCGGTTGTACCGATTAGTTTAACAAGCCCCACCCTGCGGCTCCAAAGAACCTGCATCAACTGGGCAAGCTGCGCTGGACGGCGGGGATGCGGAGGGCATCGCTGCTTGGATCTACCTTACTTATTGTGATGGGCGCCGGGGAGAATCTCTGGAAGCACAGCTCGCCCGCCTCGAAGCCGAATTGGCCAGGCTCAAGAACAACCCCTGGCAACTCGCCGCTGCCACCGTCGAGCGAGCATCCCCGCGCCTCGCCGCCGAAAGAAGGCCGGTAAAAAAGCTGGCTGCGAACGTTCATCGGCAAAAAGCACACCGTCTCCGCTCGGCGGTTTGGCGCCCTGCCTCCCTACCTGACGACCGCAGGGGCTACGCCCCAGGCAGCCGCCCCAAGCTCGCCCCCTCTGCCTCGGACGCGCCAGAACCACATGTCTCGCGCAACACCGCCGCCAACTCCCCCAGAATCATGCTCGTCGCCCCCCAGATGCGGTGGCCTT
>JAIMAR010000257.1 GCA_023511855.1 Bryobacteraceae bacterium | reverse complement strand
CTTGTCGCGGGGGAACGGCTACTGCGGGCGGCGCGCCTTGCCGGCCTCAAAGCAGTGCCGGCCCTCATTCAGGAGCTAGCCGACGAACGCCTCCTTGAAATGACGCTCGTCGAAAACATCCAGCGCGAGGATCTCAACCCCATCGAACTGGCTCAGGCGTTTGACCGCATGGCCCGGGAGCTGAAGCTCAGCCACGAGCAGATCGGCGAACGCACGGGGAAGGACCGCTCGACAATCACCAACCTGCTCCGGTTGCTGAAGCTCCCATCCGAGGTTCAAGTGATGGTCGCCGAACGGCGCCTGTCGATGGGCCACGCCCGCGCCATTCTCGGCCTTCCCTCACCCGATCTCCAGCTCCAACTGGCTGACAAAGCTGTCGCGGAGGGACTCTCAGTGCGCCAGACGGAAAGGCTGGTCCAGCGCATGACCGAGCCGCGCGAACCCAAGCCCGTTCAGCACATCGAGCAAGACCCCAACGTAAAGGCAGCGGTATCTGAACTTGAAAAGGTGCTGGGCACCCGCGTTCGGATCGTGCCGAAGTCGGATACCAGGGGGAAAATCGAAATCGAGTACTATTCGATGGAGGATCTGGACCGAATCTATGAGCTGATCCTCCGTGCTGCCCCGGAGCAGCAGTGAACGCGCGCTGGTGCCGGCGGTAGGATTCGAACCTACGACCTACGGATTATGAGACCGTCGCTCTAACCGCTGAGCTACGCCGGCAAGCCCTCTCTTTCAGCCTACAAACCGCTTGAAGCGTTTGTCAATTACCCGAATCGGCTCACGTAATACCACCGCAACCAGGTTCGTTGCCACACGAAAAAGTCACCGTGACAGCCGGTCGCCTCATGCGCGGCGTCGGCACCAGTAGGGCTGCCTTCGCGCTCGCAACGCGAGCCCTTGACGGATCCTGGGCGCGCAGCGATCTGGACTTCGTCGCCCACCGCGGCCAGTCTGTCAACTCCGGTTGAAATTTCCCCATTCGGCCGGTCGAAAATTCCCCACCCCTGAGAAGGTGGTGGTTGACAGTTCCGGCCGGCGGATGCAACATAGAAATCGGCCGGTGAAGCGGAAGTGGGCTCTGGTGGAGACCAACCCGCCGAGGAATAGCTGGCCGCAGACTCATCAAGACGATGAGGCCGGGGGCGAAGCCGGATGACGGCCCGCCTCCGGCAGCGAAGCGGCGCCACCACATCGGATGGATAGATCTGCTCATGCCTGAAAAACTCATAACGAACGGCTCCGTTTGCCACGACCGCCCGAGGCGGCAGCCGGGATAGCGGCCGGCTCGACGAGCGGCGGTGGTTGATCGTCGGGCCGAGGCAGAAGCCCGGCCCGCCTCCGGTCCTTTAACCGATAGCTTTCGCCACGAATGTTGATGGTGGTGGAGTGGTGCAGCAGCCGATCCAGGATCGCCGTGGCGATGATCGGATCGCCGAAGACCGAACCCCAGTCGCCGTAGCTCTTGTTCGAGGTCAGAATGATGCTGCCCCGCTCGTAGCGCGCGCTGACCAGTTGGAAGAAGATCGTGGCGCCCAGCTCATCCATCGGCAGGTAGCCCATCTCGTCGATGATGAGCACCTTCGGAGCCAGGTAGACCCGCAACTGCCGGTCCAGCCTTCCTTCGCGGTAAGCCTTGCCGAGATCGGCCACCAGTTCGTGCGCCGTCTTGAAATAGGCTGGCTGACCGGCGCGGATCGCCGCCTCGGCCAGCGCGACCGCCAAGTGTGTCTTGCCCACTCCGGGCGGACCGAGCAGGATCACGTTGCTGGCTTCGTGGAGGAAGCGCAGGGTCCGCAGCTCCCGGATCTGCCGCTCGTCGATCGAGGGCTGGAAGCCGAAGTCGAACTGCTCGAAGTTCTTACTGTAGGGCAGGTGCGCCAGTTGCAGCCGTGTCTTGAGATACCGCTGCCGGCGCGCTTCGACATCCACAGTCAGCACGTCCAGCAGGAAGTCACCGTAGCTGGGCTCGTTCTTGGCAGCCTGCTCCAGCAGGTTTTCCAGGCGCGACTCGACGGCCGTCAACGACAGCGCACGCAGCGATTCCTGAAGCCGGTCGATAACGGTCATCGCGCGCCTCCCGCCGCCACGTTCTCGTAGACGGCCAGCGGACGGACTTCCACTACCGGCGCGGTCTCGCGTAGATGCACCAGTGTCTTGCGTTCCTGGCGTACGCCGAGCGGGATCCCGGCATGGTGCTGTTGCTCGATCACGACCAGGTGCTTGCGCCGCGCCAGCGGGTGGTCGGCGATGCGCTGCGCGCCGTAGCGCACCTCCACCCGGCCCACCTGCTCGCGCACCCACACCTGCTGGCCGGCATAGATCCACGGCACCGAGTAGCGGCTCCCTTGCCAATGCACGAAGGCGTCGCGCGCCACCTTGCGCAACTCCTCGTCGGCATACGGATAGGGCGGCCGGCCGTCGAGCGGCTGCAATGCGAACTGATCGGCATCCCAGCGCGCCATCACCTGCTGGTGTGTCGTCCCGTGTACCCGCTGGTTCGCCACTTCCCAGACCCACTGGCGCAACTGGGTGTTCAGATCCTTGAGCCCACCCGGCTCGCGCCCCAGCAGCCCGCACAGGAAGTTCCGCCGCACGTACTTCACGCCCGACTCCACTTTGCCCTTCGTCTGCGCCCGGTAAGGCCGGCACAGCCGCGGGGTGAAGCCCCAGTAGCGCGCGAAGTCGAGAAACACCGGGTTCCAGACGATCTCGCCGCGCTCGTCGGTCCCCTGCCAGACGGTCCTCATGCGGTCGTAGAGGATCTCCCGCGGCACGCCGCCCAACTGGCGGAATGCCTCTTCGTGCATCCGCAGCAGCGTGCCCAGTTTCTGGTCCAGCGCCGCCTCGGCCATCATCATCCGGCTGTAGCCCAGCGTGAACGTCAAGACCCACAGCTTGCGCACCTGGCCGTCTATCTCCAGGTCGCCCAGATGCCCCCAATCCACCTGCGCCTGCTCACCCGGCGGCGTCTCGAACCGCCGCACCGCCGCCACCCGGGCGGCTTCCCGCTGCGGCCGCAGCCAGTCGGTGAGGATCGTGTAGCCGCCCGCGTAGCCCTGTTGCCCCAACTCCCGCAACAGCACCCGCGCGTTCCAGACCCCAGCTCCGAGCCGCTCCTCCAGGTACGATTTGTAGGGATCCAGCCTGCTCGGCGGTCGCGGCCGCCGTCCGTACACCGGAGTCCCCTCCGGCGCCCGCAGGTACTTCCGGACCGTCTTGCGGTCCAAGCCCGTCATGGAACTGATCGCCTGCATGCTGAGCCCTTGCCGTCTCAGCTCACCAATGTCATGCACGTCTTTCCCTCTCAACAGATCTCGGCACCTCCTCTCTACGAGAGTCGGCGCCGGCCTCAGCCTCCGCAAGAGGATGGGGATTTTTCAACCGGCACTATGGGGATTTTTGCACCGGCGCTGACACAGTACAATGGCGGCAATTTCCCGGGGGGACGTATCCAGCTACATCTTGATCCAGCATCCGTCGCGACAGCGGCAGAGCTTCAACGAGGAGAGTTCCGCGGGTCGCCTTCGCTCCAGCCAGATTTTTGACGCCGGTTGATGAGCCGAAGCCGGCAAAACCAGACTTGCCTCAGAAACGCCCGCGCCGCGCCCGCCAAGCTCTCCAGCCGAAGGAATTCCGGCCGCCACGTCACTGGGAGACACCCGGTTGTGTTCATTCAATGGCACTTCTGTCTCTGTTATGAGACTGACCGACCTTGGTGATGAATCCGATCAAGGAGACAGCGTCGTAGGCGCGGCTCCGGCAGCGGCGCCTTGCTCCAGCGCCCCAACTGAAGCCGCCGCTGCGCCTCGCCCGGCCCATGCGCGCAGATACCGTGCCCAAGCCTGCTCGGCGCCGGGGACATCGAACACCTGCTGCCAATAGCGGACGAGCTTGCGCGTGCGCTGCTTCTGGCGCGTGACGAGCCGTTCGAGCACTCTCTGCGCATCCCCGTCAGAGGCGGTCTGCCGGACGAGCTCAGCGGTGACGGCGCAGTCGTTGATCTCACCCAGGTGCTGCTGGATCTGCTTGAGCATCTCGAGCCGGCGCGCCAAGCCCGGGCCATAGAGTGGCTGGAACAGCTCGAGGGTGTACCGAAAACGCTTGGTCTCGATGCGGAAGGCGTGCAACGCCCGCGGCTTGGAACGCCGCTTTACGGCCTTGCGTCCGGCGGCGAAGTAATGCTCGACCAGCGCCGCGAGCTCTGTCCGGGCGCACTCGACGGCACTCCGCGCCGGATCACAGGAGAGTGTCTTCGGTCCTTTCATGTCTGGTCCAGTTGCAGGGCGACGCGCCACTTCTCGGAAACATTCGAAGCCGTCCAGCGCCGAATCTCCTCCACGAGCCCTCGCTCTGCCTCCTGGCGCTCCTTTCTCAGGCGGAGGCACAGCGCATCCTCGGCGGGCACGCCTTCCTCGGCCAGAAGCGCCAGAGCAATATCGCAATCCCGAACGGCGCCCGCGGCGCGGCGAAGCCGCTTGAGGCGCTTGCGAGCTTTCTTCAGGGGACCCGAGGGCAGCAGCGATCCGAACACGGCCAGACTCTGGCTGAGGCGGCGAACGGCCACGCGCAGGTCGTGAACGGCTTCCGCCTCCGCCGACTTGGCGACATTGTGGATCTCGAAGACCAACCGGCCCAGCCGCGCCGAGATCTGCTGCTTGGCGAAGGCGGCGATACTCATCGAGACAGACAAGCCCGGCATCCGGTTAACTCACTCCGGCCGCTCTTTCACCAGAGCGAGCCGCCGCCCATAGACCTGCTCGAAAATCTCCGCCGCGCGCTCGCCGGCCCACTGGTCCAAATC
>JAIMAR010000026.1 GCA_023511855.1 Bryobacteraceae bacterium | reverse complement strand
GGTTTGGGGGGAGGAGGCAACGGCGGTAACGCCAGAGCCTGAAGAAACGCCGCGTAAACGAGCGGCTCCCAAGCCAGAGGCGGGGCGCTCTCCGTGAGGAGGTATTCCGGCGGAGTAGGTTGCACCATGGCGGGCGGACGGAACGGCGCGGGCACGGGCTTGGGCTTGCGTGCTCGCGCGCAGCCGAAAAGCAGCAGGGCGCAAAGCGCCGCAGCCACAGCTCTGATCCAGATGGTTTCGCCTGGCCTCACCGCCGGTCAAATCTCCCGAGCGCCGCCGGGCTGCAACGGGAACCGCAGCCAGAAGCTGGTTCCTCGGCCCGGCTCGCTGTTGAAGTCGATCGTACCATTATGCAGTTGCACCGCCCGGAACGTCTGCGCCAGGCCGATGCCCGAACCTTTCTCTTTGGTGGTGAAGTATAGAGTAAAGATTTTCTCGCGCAGATGCTCGGGGATGCCCGGGCCCTGATCGTGGACGCCGATGATGCAGTCGGCGCCCGCGCGGCTGACCTCGATGCGCAGCGTTCCTCCCTGCTGCATGGCTTCGATGCCGTTCATGACGACATTGAGAACCGCTTGTTTCAACAAATCGCGGTCGCCTTGAATCTTGAGTTCGTCGCCGCCGGTCTCCATTAGGATTTCGATGCCCCGCTTCTGCGCCTCCGGCGCGACGAGCGCGACGGTTTCCCGGACCAACTGGGGGACGTCGATGTCTTCCATGCGCAGCTCCACCGGCCGGTTGAAATCCAGGAACGTCTTCACCACCCGGTCCAAGCGGCGGATTTCGCCCGCGATGACGCCGATCTCTTTCTCCGCGTCGGGATCGGACCCCTCCAGCCTTGCGCGCAAGACCTCCAGGTGCAGCGTGATGGCATTCAGGGGATTCTTGATCTCATGGGCGACGCCGCCGGTGAGCCGGCTGATGGCCGCCAAGCGGGCGGACAGATCGAGCCGGCTTCCGATCTCACGGCGGGTCTCGGCGTCCCGAAGCGTGACCAGCGTGCCCAGGCGCTCGCGGCCAGGGAAGCTCTCAAGCAGCTCCACGTCCATCAGCAGCTTGCGCGGAGCCTGGCCGTCGCGTTGAATGGTGATCAAAGAATCGCGGAGCGGTTTTTGGAATTCAATCGCGCTTCGCACCATCGCGCCGCCGTCGGCGGAGGGCGCAAAGACCTCTTCGATGCTGCGGCCCAGAAGCTCCCAGCGGCCCCGGCCCAGGATTCCTTCCACGGATCGGCCGGCCATGATCAGGCGCTCGTTGCGGTCAAACAGCAGCACCGCTTCTCCCAAGCGTTCCAGCAGTTGTTCAATGTTCGACCGCAGCGCGCTGGCGTCTTCCCGCGCCCCGCGGAACTGCTGGCCCAGGGCTTGCAGTTTGGACTCGATGGCGACAACCTCGGCCGAATCGGCGACCGGAGCCCTGGGCAGCGGGTCGGCCTCTCCGCGGGCGATCCGGTCGATGGCTGCGCTGACTCTCGCCAACGGGCGGAAGGCGAGGTTTGACCCGAGCACGGCCAGACCGAGCGCGGCCAACAGAGAGATGAGGAAGGCCACACCCAGTCGGCGGATTTGAGAGTCCAGCTCATTGCGCAGCAAAACGAAGGAGACGATGACCTTGACCTCGAACACCGGAGCATCCTGCTCGGCTACTCCCAACGGGATGCTCACCTCGTAGTTCTTGCGTTCGCCGAAGAGCTCGGCGAGCTGGCGCCAGCGGGGCTGCCGCTGCCACTCGGAAAGCTTGGGATAAGAGACGGCGCGCTGTCCCACGCTGGCGGGATCGGATGAGGAGAGCACCCGGCCGTCTTCGCCCACGATCTGGATCTCCAGCACGGTGCGTGAGCCGGCCAGGGTGTCGCGGAGGCTGGCGGCTAATAACTCGTCCTTGCTCACGATGGAGCGCCATACGGCCTTAGTCTCTTCGAGCGAGGACGGGGGTGGGTATCCCCGCGCTTGTTCCCGCAGGCGCCCCAACAGCGTGCTCTCGACCTGGGAGGCGATGAAGGTGGATCGCTCGACGAGCTCGTCGAAGCGCGCCTGGGCGACGGTGTCCAAATTGAGGACCAGTAGGCCGCCGGCTACGGCCAGCACCAGGCCCACGATCGAGAGTCTCAGGCGCGTCTTCAGAGACATAGTAGGGCGCGGCCTCAGGCGCGCAAGGGCCACTCCTGCGCCCGGCCTGTTTCATTCTAAGCCAGGCCGGGGGAGCGTATGCCTCAAGGCTTGGGCCGCTGAGCGCGGTGTGAGAAGGGTGCGGGAACGCAGGCTGGCAGCCTGCGCCACGCTGCTCAATGCGGGACCGCCGGCGCGCCGGCGGGCGGGCGTTGCGGCGAGGGCGTTTGGGCAGCCTGCGGCTTTGCGCCCGCGCCGGGAATCTCGGCGCCGGAGTACTGCACGACCACCGAGACGCGGCGGTTGCGGCTATCGTAGGGCGCTGTGGGATCCAAGAGGCGTTTGTCGGCAAAGCCGCGCACCTGGGCCACCTGCTCCGGCCGCACGCCCTCATCCTGGATCACCCTCCGGGCCGCGTTAGCGCGGTCGACGGACAGCTCCCAGTTGGTGTAGCCGTTCAGTCCGGTGAAGCGGTAGGGACGCGCGTCGGTGTGGCCCTCGATGGCGAGCGGATTTGAGAGCCGGCCCAGTTCTTTCGCCAGCAGCGCCAAAACCCGCTTGCCCTGCGGACTGGGATCCGGACGGCCGCTTTCGAAGAAGAGTCCCTGCTCGGTTTCGAGCAACTCGATGCGGAGGCCTTCCGGGGTAATACTGATTTGGACCATCTTCTCCAAGTTGCCCAAATCGGAGGCGTGGATGGCCTGCTCGAGCTTGTCCTTGAGATCTGCGACGTTGGTTTGATCGATGGTAAGGCTATGGTCGGCCTTCAAACCAGCGCCTTCCACATCAGGGCCTGCTTGATGGAAGCGTTTGGGGTCCCGGAAATAAGCGGCCACGGCCTGCTGCACCTGCTTGCTGGTATTCATGAGCCACATCACAATGAACAGGGCCATCAGCGCAGTGACAAAGTCGGCGTAAGCCACCTTCCAGGCGCCGCCGCGCCGGTGGGCGGATTCCTGAGCAGAACCCCGAAGCCTGGGCAGATCATCCGGCGTCATCGTGTGCTCCTACCGGCACGCCTGGCTGCTGGATGGGAGGCAGTTTGACCTCGCGGCGCAAGGTGATCTCCATGTCGGCGAACGAAGGGCGGAGCTCCACGGGAATGGACCTGCGCGCGAACTCAGCGGCCAAAAGCGGACTGGCCCCGCGGGCAAAGGCATGAACTCCGCTGTAGAGGCATTGCAGGAAGTGCTGCCGCTCCTCGTTGCGGTGGTCCAAATGGGAGGCCAGCGGACCCACGACGCCGTAACACAGCAGAATGCCGAGGAAAGTGCCCACCAGCGCCGCGGCCACCCGCCTGCCGACTTCCTCGGGCGCCTCGCCCAGCGCTTGCATGGTGACGACCACGCCCAGCACCGCAGCCACGATGCCCAAGCCCGGAAGGGAATCCGCCAGCGTGCTCAGCGCCGAAACGGGCTGGCGGCGCTCTTTGCGCTGGGCTTCCATGTCCAGGTCCATCAGGTGCGCCAGTTCCCCAGGCTTGGCGACGCCCATGGTGATCATCCGAACCGAATCACAGAGAAAGTGCAAGGCCGCGCGGTCGCGCAGCATCTCGGGGTAGTTGGCGAAGATCGGACTCGAGTCGGGGTCTTCGATGTGGTTCTCGAGCGCGGGCATGCCGTCCCGCCTGCCGATGCTGAACAGTTCGTAGAGGAGCTTCAGAGCGGAGGTGAAGAACGCGGGGTGGTAGGGAGACCGCCGGAAAACCGAGGCCACCCCCTTGAGAATCCGGCGCAGGCCCGCTGCGGGGTTGGCCGCGAACATGATGCCGATGGCGGCGCCGACGATGATCAGCACCTCGGCGGGCTGGAGCAGGACCAACAGGTTGCCACCTTCCAGCACGAAGCCGCCTGCTACGGCGGCCAGCACCGCCAGAATGCCGATCAGAACCAGCATATTCGGTCTTAGTCCAGGCGCCGGCCGTCCGCCCGCAACCTCGTCCCTCTTATCGGCGGACGCGGGCGGCTTTTTCGGCGATAATGAAGTGTTTATCCCCACCCAGGAAAACTGATCGATGCCACGTCGCAACGATATCCATAAAGTTATGATCATCGGCTCCGGCCCCATCGTCATCGGCCAGGCCTGCGAATTCGACTACTCCGGGACTCAGGCCTGCAAGGCGCTGCGGGCGCTGGGCTATGAGATCGTGCTGGTGAATTCGAACCCGGCCACCATCATGACCGACCCGGGCATGGCGGACCGGACCTATATCGAACCGCTGAATCTGGAGCGCATGATCCAGATCATCGAAGAAGAGCGGCCGGACGCCTTGCTGCCGAACCTTGGCGGCCAAAGCGGTCTAAACCTTTGCGCGGAGCTGGCGCGCTCAGGGGCCTTGCAGAAATATGGCGTACAGGTGATCGGAGTGCAGGTAGACGCCATTGAGCGCGGCGAGGACCGCATCGCGTTCAAGGAGACCATGCAGCGGCTGGGCCTAGACCTGCCGCGCAGCGCCCCCGCTTTCAGCGTCGAAGAGGCCGAGCGCATTGCCGCGGAGTTGGGCTATCCGGTGGTTATCCGCCCTGCCTATACGCTGGGCGGCACGGGCGGCGGGCTGGTCTACAACACGGAGGAACTCCAGACCGTCGCCAGCCGGGCATCGCCGCCAGCCTGGTGGGGCAGATCCTGGTGGAGGAGTCCGTTCTTGGCTGGGAGGAGCTGGAGCTGGAGGTGGTGCGCGACGCCAAGAATCAGATGATCACGGTCTGCTTCATCGAGAACGTGGACGCCATGGGGGTCCATACCGGGGACAGCTACTGCACCGCGCCGATGCTCACCATCTCGCCGGAGTTGCAGGCCAAGTTACAGGAGTATTCCTACCGGATCGTCGAGGCCATCCAGGTGATCGGCGGAACCAATATCCAGTTCGCGCACGATCCCAAGACGGGGCGCGTTGTGGTTATCGAGATCAACCCGCGGACGTCGCGCTCTTCGGCGCTGGCGTCCAAGGCCACCGGCTTCCCCATCGCCCTGGTCAGCGCCAAGCTGGCGGCGGGCCTGACCCTGGACGAAATCCCCTACTGGCGCGAAGGCACGTTGGAGAAGTACACTCCGTCCGGCGATTATGTCGTGGTCAAGTTCGCGCGATGGGCCTTCGAGAAGTTTCCCGGGGCCGAGGACAAGCTCGGCACGCAGATGCGCGCCGTAGGCGAGGTCATGAGCATCGGAAAGACGTACAAGGAGGCCTTGCAGAAAGCGATCCGTTCTTTGGAGATCGGCCGCTACGGGCTGGGTTTCGCCAAGGATTTCCACCGCAAGCCGCTCGAGGAGCTGCTGGGCATGCTTGCGCATCCCACCAGCGAGCGCCAGTTCGTGATGTACGAGGCGCTACGCAAGGGCGCCAGCACCGAGCAGCTCTATCAGAAGACGCACATTAAGCCCTGGTTCATCGACCAGATGCGGGAGCTGGTGGAGCTGGAGGAGGAGATCCTCCGATACCGCGGCGGGGTGCTGCCGGACGATCTGCTGCGCAAGGCCAAACAAGACGGCTTCTCGGACCGCTACCTGGCGCAATTGCTGGAGGTGTCGGAGAGCTCGATCCGGGAGCATCGCCAACGGATCGGCGTGGTGCAGGGCTGGCATGCGGTGCCGGTGAGCGGCGTCGAGAACGCGGCCTATTACTATTCCAGCTACAATGCGCCGGACTCGGCGCCGGCGTCCGCCAATCCGAAGAAGGTCATGGTGCTTGGCGGCGGCCCGAACCGCATCGGCCAGGGGATCGAATTCGACTACTGCTGCGTGCATGCCGCTTTCGCCTTGCGGGATGCGGGCTATGAGACCATCATGGTCAACTGCAACCCGGAGACCGTCTCCACCGACTACGACACTTCCAACAGGCTGTATTTCGAGCCGCTCACCGTGGAAGACGTGCTGGCGATCTACGAGAAAGAGAAGCCCATGGGCGTGATCGTTCAGTTCGGCGGGCAGACGCCGCTGAATATCGCCGCCGAGCTGGCCGCCTGCGGGGTGAAGATACTGGGCACCAGCGTCGAGACCATTGACTTGGCCGAGGACCGCGGCCGCTTCCGGCAGATGATGGCCCGGTTGAACATCCCGATGCCGGACTCGGATATGGCCGTGGACGTGGAGCAGGCCGTGGAGGTGGCGCGGCGGCTCGGCTATCCGCTCATGGTCCGGCCCTCATATGTGCTGGGAGGGCGCGGCATGGAGGTGGTCTACGACGAGGAGATGCTGCGGCGGTACATGGCCGCCGCGGTGAATGTCACCCCAGAGCGGCCCATCCTGATCGACAAGTTCCTGGAGAACGCCATTGAGTGTGAAGCCGACGCCATCTCCGACGGTCAGGACGTGTTCATTCCCGCCGTTATGGAGCACATCGAGCTGGCGGGGGTGCACTCGGGCGACTCGGCCTGCGTCATTCCTCCCGTCAGCATCCCGCCCAAGCATCTGGAGACCATCTACGAATACACCCGCCGCATTGCGGTCGAGCTGGGCGTGGTGGGGCTGATGAACATGCAGTACGCCATCGCCCGGGACACGGTGTATGTCTTGGAAGCTAACCCGCGCGCCTCTCGCACCGTACCGTTGGTCTCCAAGGTTTGCAACATCCAGATGGCCCGGATCGCCACGGAGCTGATGCTGGGGCGGAAGCTGTCCGAGATGAATCTCAAGAACGTCCCCATCCCGCACTTTGGGGTCAAGGAGGCTGTATTTCCCTTCAACATGTTCCCCGAGGTTGATCCTGTGCTGGGGCCGGAGATGCGCTCCACGGGGGAGGTCCTCGGGCTGGCGGGCACCTTCGGCGAAGCCTACTTCAAGGCGCAGGAGGCGGCCCAACAGACGCTTCCGCTGGAGGGCACGGTGCTGATTACCGTCGCCGAGCGGGACCGGCCGGCCGTGGTGGAGGTCGCCCGCCAGTTCGCCGAGCTGGGCTTCAACATCCTGGCGACCGAAGGAACGGCCGCCTGCCTGGCCCAGCACGGCATATCGGCCCGCCGGGTGCTGAAGATGCACGAGGGCCGGCCGCACATCGTGGACCTACTCAAGAGCCGGGAGATTCAGCTCATTATTAACACCCCGGCCGGCAAGCAAAGCCAGTACGACGATTCCTATATCCGCAAGAACGCCATCAAGCATAAGATCCCCTACATCACGACCCTGGCCGGGGCCATGGCGGCCGCCAAGGGGATTGCGGCGAGGCGCACCGCCGGCCTGGCCCCCGTTAAGGCGCTCCAGGACTACCACGCCGAAATCCGCCAGTTGGCGGCAGCCGTGGGGTAATCGCCGGAATCCAGGCTTCCCGGGCTTAGTGGCCTGCGCGGCCTGCCGTTCGCTCTGCGCTATTGCCGGCCGCTACTTTGCCCGGCACGGCGGCAAACCCTGCTTGCACGGCCGGGCAAACGCTAAAACCGCTCTGCGGGGGCAAAGCGCAAAAACGGGAGTTCAAGGCGAATGATGCCGATTTTGGCCCTCACGCCATCTCGGAAGTAAATTTCGCACTTGTGGTCTGCTGAGGCCCTTGAATCGGATATCCAGGTGTGTTTATCTAGAATTTGGCTTCATAAACCGGAGGATTCATGACGGCCTCATCCTCGCTTGATTCCCAAAGTGTCTCCCTATCCCAAAAAGATCAGGAATTCATTGACGGCCTCATCGCCAAGCACAAAGATCAGCCGGGGATGCTGCTCAGCATCCTCGAGGAGATCCAAGACAGCCAACCTCACCGCTACCTCCCCATGGGCGTCCTGGACTACTTGGCTGCCAAAGTCGGCTTGCCCCCCGCCCAGGTCTACAGCGTCGCAACCTTCTACTCCCTGTTCAATCTCAAACCCCAGGGCGAGCACACGATCTGCATCTGCCGGGGCACGGCCTGCCACACCCGCGGGAGCCGCAACCTGTTGGAGCGGCTGAAGCTTCAGCTCGGCTTGAAAGAGGAAGAGGAAGAGGGCAGCGCCGACAAGCTCTCCGCCACCACCCCAGACCGCCGCTTTACCCTGCGCACGGTGGCCTGCTTCGGCCAGTGCGCGCTGGCGCCGGTGGTCGAAGTCGACCACACGATCCTGGGTCACGTCAATGAAAGGACCCTGGAGCGCGAGGTCCGGGCTCTCAGCAAAGGGAAACGGGCATGAAGGTCACGGACCTCAGCAGTTTTAACGCGATCCGGGAGCGGGGCTTGAGCAAGCTGCTCCCCCCAAGGCCGAAGATCTCGGTTGGGTTGGGCACCTGCGGGGCGGGCAACGGAGCCGAGGGCGTCTACCACGCCCTGTCGGATGCCGTGGAGACGCTCGGCTTGGGTTTTCAGGTCTCGAGCACCGGCTGCTTCGGCTTTTGCGCCGAGGAACCCCTGGTCAATGTGCGCATCCCGGGCAAGCCCTTGGTCATTCTGCGCCGTGTCCGGCAGGCGGACGTCGGCGCCATCCTGGATGAGCTCGCCGAGGGCCACATCAACCCCGAGCGCGCCTTGTGCAAGATAGAGGAATGGGACCACATCACCGGGACGATCCGCTACGGCGAGGGCTTCCCGGAGATTCCCCACTGGCACGAGACGCCGTTTTTCAAAGGCCAGAAGAAGATCGTCCTGCGAAACTGCGGGCTGATCAGCCCGGACGACATCGAAGAGTACTTCGCGGTTGGCGGCTACCAGGCGCTCTACAAAGTCCTGATCGACGGCCAGCCCGAGCTGGTCATCGAGCAGATCAAGGCGGCTAAGCTGCGGGGCCGGCTACCCAACCGGCATCAAGTGGGACCTGCTGCGCAAGGCGAAGGGTTCTCCGAAGTACCTGATTTGCAACGCGGATGAGGGCGACCCGGGCGCCTACATGAACCGCAACGAGATCGAAAGCGATCCCCATAGCCTGCTCGAGGGCATGGTGATCGGCGGCTACGCCACCGGCGCCAGCGAGGGCATCATCTACGTCCGCGCCGAGTACCCCCTAGCCGTGCACCGCCTGGAGCGGGCCATCGAGCAGGCGCGCGAGTGCGGCCTGCTGGGGGACAACATCCTGGGGCGCGGGTTCAACTTCAGCATCAGCTTGGTGGAAGGCGCGGGCGCGTTCGTCTGCGGCGAAGAGACCGCCCTGATCCGCAGTCTGGAAGGCAAGGCGGGCCGTTCCACCCCGCGGCCTCCCTACCCCGCCCAGAAGGGTCTGTTCGGCAAGCCCACCAATATTAATAACGTCGAGACTTGGTACAACATCGCCCCCATCGTCCTGAAGGGTCCGGCCTGGTTCGCCGAAACGGGCAGCGCCAAGAGCGCGGGCACTAAGGTGTTCTCGCTGGTCGGCAAGATTCAGAACACCGGCCTGGTGGAGATGCCGCTCGGCACGCCGCTCAAGGCATTCGTGTATGACATCGGCGGCGGTGGTTCCAACGGGCGGGCCATCAAGAGCGTCCAGACCGGAGGTCCCTCGGGCGGCTGCATCCCCCAAGAGATGTTCGATACGCCGGTGGACTATGAGACACTGGCCCAGCTCGGCTCAATCATGGGCTCCGGCGGCATCGTCGTCATGGACGAGGACAACTGCATGGTGGACGTCGCCCGCTACTTTGTGGAGTTCACCCACTCCGAATCTTGCGGCAAGTGCGTCCCGTGCCGGGTGGGGTTGGATAAGGCCCTCCAGATCCTGAACCGGCTCACCCGCGGCGAAGCCAGCGAGGAGGACCTGCAAACTCTGGACGAGCTGGGCCGGATGATCCGCGACATGTCCCTGTGCGGGCTGGGCAACTCCGCCCCCAACCCGGTGCTGACCACCCTGCGCCATTTCCGGCACGAGTTCGAGGACCACATCCGCGCGCGCCGCTGCCGGGCCGGAGTCTGCGAGGAGCTGGCTCTGTCTCCTTGCGAGAACAGTTGTCCGCTCCACATGAACATCCCGCGCTTCCTGCAACTCTTCAAAGAGGACCGTCTGGAGGATGCTTTCCTAAGCGTAGTGATTGACAACCCGCTGCCGGCCTCCACGGGACGCGTCTGTCAGCACCCCTGCGACAACCGCTGCCGGCGCGCCGCCCTCGACGAGGCAGTCAACATGCGGGATTCGCATCGCTACATCGCCGACGCCATCTACCAGTCGCCCAAGTTTGAGGAAATGGCCTCCCGGGTCGTGGCGCGCAAGAAGCCCCCCACTGGAAAGAAGGTCGCGGTGGTAGGCGCCGGCCCCACAGGCCTGACCTGCGCCTATTACCTGGCTTTGCTCGGCCACGAGGTTGTAGTCTACGACTGCAACCCGGCGGCGGGCGGCATGCTGCGTTACGCCCTGCCCGAATACCGCCTGCCCAAGCACGTGCTCGACAAGGAGATCGAACTGATCGAGCGCACCGGCGTCCAGTTCCGCTTCAACACGAAGGTCGGCCAGGATCTCAGCCTCAACG
Source organism: Bryobacteraceae bacterium (assembly GCA_023511855.1). Classification (GTDB taxonomy): domain Bacteria; phylum Acidobacteriota; class Terriglobia; order Bryobacterales; family Bryobacteraceae; genus JAIMAR01. The sequence continues at coordinate 16,729 of JAIMAR010000026.1, read as the reverse complement.
ATCTGGATGCCCAGTACGACGCGGTGTTCCTTTCGATCGGCACCTGGAAGGAATCCTGGGTCTACCTGCCGGGCACGGAGCTGAAAGGGGTCACGACCGCCTTGCACTTCCTGGAAGCCGTAGCGAAATCCCAGAAGGTGGAGGTGGGTAAGCGGGTGGCGATTGTCGGGGGCGGCAACGCGGCCATCGATTCGGCCCGCACGGCCCTGCGACTGGGCGCGAAAGTAACCATCCTCTATCGCCGCGAGCGCAACGACATGCCCGCCATTCCCGAGGAGACCGAAGCCGTCGAGGCCGAGGGCGCGGAAATCGTCTTTCTGGCCGCGCCGCACCGGATTGTGGGCACGGCGGACGGGCGCGTGCAAGCCATCGAAGTGGTCAAGACGCGGCCTGGAGAATACGACGCCAGCGGACGCCGCCGCCCGATTCCCACCGACGAGATTCTGCGCTTTGATTGCGATACGGTCATTCTGGCGGTCGGCGAAACCGTGGACCTGGATTTCGCGCGCGCCTCCGGGCTCCGCATCAAGGAGAACGGCACGGTCGAGGTGGACCGCTACACGCTGGAGACCAGCCGGAGCGGCTTCTATGCCGGCGGGGATCTGATCACCGGCGCGTCCAACGTGTCCAACGCCATGGGTTACGGCAAGAAGGCGGCGCGGATCATAGATGAGCGGCTCATGGGCTACCGGCGCTGGGAGGAGCTGTTCCCGGCGTTCCAGTACGAGATGAAAGCGCCGTCTCAGCCGAGCCCCAGCCCCCGCCATCACGCGGCGCACCTGCCCGTGGAGGTGCGCGTGCGGACCTTCGAGGAGGCGGTGCGCGGGTTGACCGCCGTCGAGACCTTAGAGGAGAGCTGCCGCTGCCTGCGCTGCGATGTGCGCGAAGGCAGCTAGTGCAAAGGAGGAGAGCCGTTGCCTCAGAAGCTTTCAATTCGAATCGATGGGGAATATGTCTACGCGGCCGAAGGGCAGACCATCCTGGAGGCAGCCCGGGCCAGCGGCAAGTTCATCCCCGCCCTCTGCTACATGGAGGGCATAAGCCCCGCCGGGGCCTGCCGCCTGTGCGTGGTGGAAGTGCAAGGAGTCAGCCGCCTGCTCCCTTCCTGCACCACGCCGGTGCAGGAGGGCATGTCGGTCCGCACCAACTCGGAAAGGATCAAGGAGTACCGCCGGATCGCCCTGGAGCTGCTGTTCGCCGAGCGGAATCACACCTGCGCGGTGTGCGTCTCTAACAATCATTGCGAGCTGCAAGCCCTGGCTCAGAAACTCGGGGTGACCTCGGTCCGCTATCCCTACAGCTACCCGAAACTGCCCGTGGACAGCTCGCACCCGCGCTTCGTGCTGGACCACAACCGCTGCATCCTGTGCACGCGCTGCGTGCGGGTTTGCAGCGAGGTCGAGGGGGCGCACGTTTGGGACGTGATGTCGCGCGGCATCCAATCGCGCCTGGTCTGTGAGCTGGACAAGCCCTGGGGCGAGGCCGAGAGCTGCACGAGTTGCGGGAAGTGCGTGCAGGCCTGCCCCACCGGCGCGCTGGCCGAGAAAGGCTGGGCCGCCGAGGAGATGTCCAAGAACTACGTCCACATCAGCCGGCTGGCGGTCCGGCGGGGAGTGCAACGATGAGCAAGCTGAAACTTGCGACCGTATGGCTGGATGGCTGTTCCGGCTGTCACATGTCGCTGCTGGACATCGATGACGCCATCGTCGAGGTGGCCGCGCTGGCCGACCTGGTTTACGGGCCGCTGGTGGATGCCCAGGAGTTTCCCGAGGGCGTGGACGTCACGCTGGTGGAGGGAGCCGTCAGCAGTCAGGATGACCTAAAGCTGATCCAGACTATCCGCAAGCGCACCCGCCTGTTGGTGGCCCTGGGCGATTGCGCGGTGACGGGCAATGTCCCGGCCATGCGCAACTCCGTACCCGTTAAGAAACTGCTCGAAAGCGTTTACTCGGGCAACGGCCAGCCGGGCGCGCAGGTCCCGACAGAGAATGTGCCGGCCTTGCTGAAAAAGGCGGCGCCGGTGCATGAAGCGATCAAAGTGGATCTGCATATTCCCGGATGTCCTCCGGCGGCGCAGACGATCTTGTTGGCCGTACGCGAGTTGCTGGCCGGCCGCAAGCCCAATCTGGCGACTGTGGCCAAGTTCGGTTAGGAGGATTTCGACGGAACTTATGGCCCGCGCAGCCCGGCAGACTCGCAAGCCAGCGCCAAATCAGGCCGCCGCCCGGCCGAATGTGAAGGAGAATTCCGTGGGTAAGACCATCACCATCAAGCACGTCACCCGCATCGAGGGCCACGCGCGCATCAGCATCCATCTTGACGAAGAGGGCAAGGTCCGCTCCACCCAGTTTCACGTCACCCAGGTGCGCGGGTTTGAGAAGTTCGTCGAAGGGCGGCCGTATTATGAGATGCCCGCCATCACTGCGCGCATCTGCGGCATTTGTCCCGTCAGCCACCTTCTGGCCTCGGTCAAGGCGTGTGACGCCATCATGGCGGTGCAGCCCCCGGCCGCTGCGGTGAAACTCCGCGAGCTGCTCCATTGCGGCCAGTTCGTTCAATCCCACGCGCTCAGCTTCTTCCACCTCTCCTCGCCCGATCTTCTGCTCGGCATGGACGCGGATCCGGCCGTCCGCAACGTGCTCGGGGTTTTGGAAAAGTACCCGGATCTGGCCCGTTCGGGAATCGTGCTGCGCCGGTTCGGCCAACAAGTCATCGAGCGGCTGGCCAAGGAACGCGTGCATCCTGCCTGGACCGTGCCCGGGGGCGTCAACGAGCCGCTTACCGCGGACCGCCGCGACGCCATCCTCAGCGAACTGCCCGTCGCCAAGGCCATCGTGCGGCACACGCTTCAGTTTTTCAAGGAGAACCTGAGCAGCTTCGCCGAAGAGATCGAAACCTTCGGCAACGCGCCCTCCTGCTATGCCGGTTTGACCGATGCCGCGGGCAATTTGCGCCTCTACTCCGGCATGGTGCAGTTCCGCGATGCGGAAGCCAAGCCGCTGGCCAGCTTCGAAGACCCCGCCGATTACCGCAGCTTTATCGGGGAAGCCGTGTTGCCCTACTCTTACCTCAAGGCGCCGTATTACAAGCCCGCCGGCTACCCCGAGGGCGTGTACCGCGTTGGTCCGCTGGCCCGGCTGAATGTCGCCGGGCAGTGCGGCACACCCGAAGCCGACTCGGAGCTGGCGCAGTTCCGCCAGCGCTTCGGGCGCGCCCCGCAAAGCGCGTTCCTGTACCACTATGCGCGTCTCATCGAAGCCATGTACGCGCTGGAGCGGACGGAGACGCTGCTGAAGGATCCAGAAATCCTTAGCCCGCACGTCCGGGCGTTCGCCGGGGTTAACTCGCTGCGCGGGGTGGGAATCATCGAAGCGCCCCGCGGCCTGCTCATCCACGATTACGAGGTCGACCCGAACGGGGCCATGCGCCGGGCCAACCTGGTGGTCGCCACCGGGCACAACAACCTGGCCATCGGACAGGGCATTCAGCAGGTGGCGCAGCGCTATGTGGACGGAGCGAAACTGACGGAAGGGATGCTCAATCGCGTGTCGGCGCTGGTGCGCGCCTATGATCCCTGCCTGAGCTGCTCCACGCACGCTCTAGGGCAGATTCCGCTTCAGGTCGAACTGGTTGCGCCCGACGGCGCCCTGCTGGACCGGTTCTGCCGTTAGAAGCGAACCCGCGGCGTCGCCACATCCACGAGGTGATCCGCCGTTCGCTGCACCGATGGGCTGGGGCCTGTTGTTCAGCCGCGTGCACTTTAGCAGCCCTTTTCCATCCCCCGTTGTGCGCTCCCGCTCATGAACTACTCAGAAGCGAGCCCCTTTCTCGGTGAGCTTCGTGTGACAGCGGTGAGTGCCTTCTTCCTCCCTCCGCCCGCCGTCTCACGGGCTGCTGCATGCAAAGTGTTTGCTGCTGGGTTTTTCAGAGCTCCAGCCGGATGTCCCGGCTAATGCATATCGAGACCGCGTGTCCTAAGTCGACAGCTCCTTACCGTTCGGCCGCTGCGGACTCGATCTGTTTCGTGTCGATTCAATATCCCGTTGACATTGCCTAATCCGTGTGCAGAATGAACGTAGTATTAGAGATGTAGTGAGGCGAAAGGAGGCCAACTTGAACCGCCGAGGTTTTATAGCGAGAGGTGCGATGGCGCTGGCCGCCGCTGAACAATCCGCTCCGTATACTTCCCAAGGCATGGCTCAGGCTGCGGGCAAGGTCAGTTTGCGTGACAAGTTCTTCGGCTGTATCGTGGGCTGCCACGTGGGGTCGGCGATGGGCGCGCCCTGTGAAGGCTGGTCTTATGAGCGAATCGAGGAGAAGTATGGCGTAATCGACCGGTTGCTGCCATACGAGCACTATGGCAATGGGTGGATCCGCCCGCCCGGCACCACGGAAGATGGGTGCGAGCGGCAAAAACTGATGATCACCGCCATCATCGAAAAACAAGACCGGGTGACCGCCGAAGACGTCCGGAAGATTTGGGTGCGCGACATCAGTCCTAAGGCGCCTGGAATGATCTCGGAGCCGTTCGAAGGGCAACTGCTGGAAATGGCCAAAAGCGGCATCCCGGCCTGTGACATCGGCCGGTATTGCGATTATGCGGGCTTGAATTCGTTTGCCCGCTCCTGTCATCCCATCGGACTGATTAACGCCGGCGATGTGATCAACGCGGCCGCCGACGTCTACGAGGTAGGTCAGCTGTACCAGACCACCAACAGCCGCGGTTTGCAATGGGCCTGCGTGACGGCGATTGCCATTGCTGCGGCCACGAAACCAGGAGCCACCGTGGACAGCGTCCTGGCGGCGATTCTGGCAGGGGACCAGCGCTTTTCCCGCATTCCCGAACAAAGCCGCGTGGGGCGCGAGATCGAACGGAATTTGATTCGCACCAAAGGCTGCCGGGACATCCGGGAACTGCGCAAGGCCTTTGACAGCGTCTACAGCGGCGCCGGCACGCCCTACGCGTTCTCCTCCGCTAACGAGGTCGTCACCAAGGCGGTGTGTATTTTCGCCATGGTCAAGGGGAACCCGAAGGAGGCGATGATCGCCGCCGTGAACATGGGCCGGGACACGGATTGTCTGGCCGCTATCGCTGCCGGAATCTCCGGCGCCCTCAGCGGGCCGGCCTCGATCCCGCAGGAGTGGATCGAGCAAGTAGATTCCGCCACCGCTAAGATGCCGGTGACCAATTCCCGACGTACGATCCGGGAGCACGCCGACGGACTTTATGAAGCCTACCGGGCCCGCTTGCACAGGATGCGGACATTCGTTGATGAGATGGAGCAGGCCTAAACCGCTCCATAGCCACTAGGCCTGTGCGAGGGAGCAATAACATTGCCCAGGGCCGCCTCCCCGGCCCCTTCAGCCCCGTCGTGGCTCCTGCAAGCGGATCCGTGGAGCATTCACCGTCCGCTCCCACAATCTAACCTATTCCCCGCAACGAATTCCACGCCCGTATTCTCTCCCTCGCTCCCTTCAACCCCTATCCTGAATGCGGCGGAGCGCTAATGCCGCGGTCTTGCAGCTCCTTTCCAGTCCCTACTTTCGTCCACCCACTGACTCCCTCGGCCTGCCTCCAGCCACTCTACTGTATCGCCTACCCTAAGATGCGTGCCCCAAAATCTCCACTTACTCCCACAACTGGCGCAGAATCCGCCAGAAACGGCTCGTCTTTGCACCACAATTTTTTCCTGATATTCGCCCAAGAATCGAAAATAAGCCGATATATATCAGCCGCTTTATCGAGGTTAGCCTTTTGGCTCCGTTCCGCAGATGTTATTCTGCCGAGTTCCGCTGCTTTGCCGCCCATCGCGCGGGGATTCTTCGCGCGGTCCGTTAAGATTTGCCACTGCCGGTAACCAGCCCTGAGTCACACCCCGCGGCGGTTGCCCCAAAGCTCGATGTGCAACCGGGGGCTGTAGCGGTAGCCCTGCTGTTTGCACAATTCGACCAGCCACAGCGCCCGCTCGCGGAGCACCTCGGGGTCCGTGCCCTCCGGCATCAGCAACACCCTTTGGGGATTGGCGCGAAGCCGCCGAACCAGATCGTTGATCTCGATCAAATCCTCTTCTTCGGCCACCACAAACTTGAGTTGGTACTCGTAGTTGTCGATCAGCCGCTTGAGCACGTCCAGGCGGATCCGCGAGCGGTCGTGCATCGCCACCCAGCGCCCGCCCTCGCGCTCGAAGGGGATTGAATTGGAGGTCTTCGGGCTGATGCTCATCAAGTGACACTCCACCGGCAGGTAGACCGTGCCCGCGGTCTCGACGGTGATGTGCAGCCGCATCTGGCGCAGCGCCTCCGTGAGCGGAACAATGTCCGGGGCGATCATCGGCTCTCCGCCCGTGAGCACGACGTAGTGCGGTTGGAACCGCGCCACACGGGCCAGAATCTCCTCCAGAGCCAGGTCTTCGCCCTCGGGCTCCCAGGAGGCGTATGGCGTGTCGCACCATACGCAGCGCAGGTTGCAGCCGCTGGTGCGGATAAAGACGCTGGGAGTGCCCACCAGCATGCCTTCCCCCTGAATCGAGTAAAAGATCTCAGCGATCTTCACTGCGGGTACTCCAAAGGGTCCGCGACGCCGGCCTCGGCGAAACCTTTGCGGCGCAGCAGGCAGGAGTCGCACGCGCCGCACGGCCGGCCGTCCGCAGCGGGGTCGTAGCAACTATGCGTCAGCTTCAAATCGACGCCCAGCTCGACGGCCAGCTTCACGATTTCGGCCTTGCTCATCCGGATCAATGGCGCATGAATCCGGAACCGGACGCGTCCCTCCACCCCTGCCTTCGTGCCCAGGTTGGCCACCTGCTCGAAGGCCTCGATGAACTCCGGGCGGCAATCGGGATAGCCCGAGTAGTCGATGGCGTTGACGCCGATGAAGATGTCGGCCGCGCCCAAAATCTCAGCCCACCCCAAGGCCAGAGCCAAAAAGATGGTATTACGCGCCGGCACGTAGGTCGTTGGAATGCCCGCGGTCATCTCCTCCGGGCTGCGGCTTTTTGGAACGCTGCCTTCCCCAGTCAAGGCGGAGCCGCCAAGTTCGCCCAGCCCGATGCGGACCACCCGGTGCCTAGCGGCCCCCAGTTGAGCCGCCAAGCGGGCAGCCGCCTCGAGCTCGATCCGGTGACGCTGGCCGTAATCGAAGCTCAGCGCATAACATTCAAACCCCTGCCGCAAGGCATAGGCCAAGCAGGTGCTGGAGTCGAGTCCGCCGCTCAAAAGACAAACCGCCTTGTGCCGCTCGTTCATCGGGGTAGCTTCCAGGCCAGAAAGAAGCCGATCAAGGGAAAGAAGGTCAACGCCGCCAGCGCGGTATGCAAGCTATAAGCATCCGCAGCGAAGCCAATCAACGGGATGAACACGATGCCCGCCATGCCCCACGCAAAGCCCATCATCAGCGCCGAAACGGTCCCCGCTTGCGCCGGGGCCAGTTTCTGGGCCATCACCACGTTGACTGGAATGGTAAACAACAGAATGAAACCGCCCAGCACCAAGCTCACCAACGACAACCAACCCGTGGTGGCGAAAAACAGGGCAAAGAAAGGAGGAGAAACGAGCATGGAAAACAGAATCACGCTGCGGCCGCCAAACCGGTCCGCCAAGCGCCCGCCCAGCACGCCTCCGATGGCGCCCGCCGCCAGGAAGGCTGACAACACATAACCCGCAGCGGGGATGTTAAACCCGCGCTCGCGGTGCAGATATAAGGGGAGGAATTGGCCGAAGGCGATTTGCAGAATCGAACGGAGGAAGACGGCCGTGTAAAGAATGGCCAGCGGTTTCCAAACCGCCGCCAGGGGCCGCCATTGGAAGCCGCGGTGAGAACGGGCTGTGGGCCCCGCTCGAGGCGGCCTCCAAATCAGCAAAGCCGTCACCGCCAGTCCTGGAATCGCCGCCCAGTGCATCCTCTCCAGACCCCACCGGCTCACCAAAAACGAGAAGTACGTGGGCCCCAAGGCGTAACCCAGCGCCCCCGCGCTGATAAAGAAGCCCATGGCCTGACCGGGGCGTTCCCCCGCCTCCGCCACCGCCCACGCCGATGCCTGGGGATGGAATGAGGCTACGCCCGCCCCTCCCAACAAGACCAGCGGCAAGAGCCAGCGGTAAGTGGGCGCCAGCCCCATGACCGAAATGAACAACGCCGCTACCGCCGGGGCCAGCACCGTGAAGACCCGCGACGGAAACCGGTCCGAGAGGTAACCGTACAGCGGCTGCGCCACCGAGGCTGAGAATACCAGCAGGCCGCTGAGCAGGCCCGCTTGCGCCAGGGTCAGGCTGAAGCGCGCCACCAACAGAGGCTGAAGCGCGCCGAGGGCGCTCGAGTACAAGTCCACCGCAAAGTGCCCGCAGGAAAGCAGCGCCAGCGCCAGCCAGTTCGCCCGAGTCAGGGAAATACCGGTGGAGGGGGTTCCGGCTGCGGTCAGAGTCTCGCGGATGGCCATGCGGGAGGGTATGTGATTATTATAGCCTTCGTGGCTGGGGCCCGATGCGGATCGCCTTCCTGACTGCGACGCCGTTGAACATCCTTGAGGGCAGCGGCACCTACGCCGGCATCTCGGTGCTCGCGACAGGGTTGCGGCGGCTGGGCGCCGAAATTGAAGTCTTCGCCCCCGCAGTCCCACTCCCGATCTTCACCTTGCGGCGCCTCTGGTTCAATGAGCAGCTTGGCCGCCGCGCCTGGGACGCCTTCGACTGCATCGTGGGTTTCGACATGGACGGCTACCGGATCGCCGGGCGCAGCAGCCGCCCGCACATCGCTTCCATCAAGGGCGTCATCGCCGATGAGCTGCGCTTCGAGCGCGGCGCGACGCGCTGGACCATGGCCGTCCAGGCCGCCTGCGAGCGCCGGCACGTCCACTGTGCGGATCTTGTGGTCACCACCAGCCGTTACGCGGCCCGGCGCATTCAGGAGCTCTATGGGTTGAACGAGCAGCCGAGGATTGTTCCCGAAGCCATTGACCTGGAAACCTGGCGGTCCCTGTTCGCGCGTTATCCGGCGGCGCCGGATCCCCAGCGGTTCACCGTCTTGACCGTCTGCCGCTTCTACCCGCGCAAGCGGCTTGCGTTGCTCCTCGGGGCCGCCGAGCGCCTGCGGGGCAAGATCCCCGGCCTGGAGTTCCGAATCGTGGGCGACGGCCCCGAACGAGGCCGGCTCATCCGGATCTGGCGCCAAAAAGCTCTCCAGGACACGGTCCGCTGGCTGGGCAGCCTGCCGCAGGAGGAGCTTGTGCGCGAGTATCAGAGGGCCGACGTCTTTTGCCTGCCGAGCGTGCAAGAGGGCTTCGGAATCGTCTTCCTGGAGGCGATGGCCGCGGGCAAGCCGGTGACCGCCGCGCGCGCCGGCGCGATTCCCGAAGCCGTGCCCCATGCCCTGCTGTTTGAACCGGACGATGAAGCGGCGCTGGCCGCTGCCATCCTCGATCTGTTCCACAACGCGGATCTGCGCCGGCAGATCGCCGAACAAGGCCAAAGGGCCGTTGAACAGTTCGAAGCGGCGCGGGTGGCGCGGCTCTTCCTGAGCGAGGTCTCCCGCATCCTTTGACAGCGCGACAAGTTCTTGCTGGAGAATTGGTTGCGGCCTAGGTCTTTCGTACTAGTTCCGGGCTTTATGCTCTCTAGTACAGAGCGTGGGTCCAAAGAGGCTCCAACATCTTTACCCCGATCCATACGGCTGTTACACTGCGGCTGGAGGTCGACACTTTCGCCATGAAGCTCGTTTGCCCACATTGTGGTCACGACGGAACTCCTGATACCGCGCGGACCGCCCTCGGCTCCTACGGTTTTAATTACCTGGCGGACGACGTTGTCTGCCGCGACGTGGAATTCGACTCGGAAACCGGACGCGTGCGCTTGTCGGCCGGGATCAAAGCAGGAGGCGCCGGCGCCAATCCCAGGCTGGAGTGCCGCGCTTGCTGGCAGACCTTTCCAGCCCCGGAAGGAATCGAGTTCGAAATCGCACCCGCTCCCCCAACCGCCCTGCCGGAAAACCAGCCATCATCTACCAGCCGTGAGGAAGGCGAGGCGGTTCCGCCGCCGGCCGAAGCTTTGTCAGAGCGTTTCCGGCGTCTGGCGGAGGGGCTCTCCGACTTCGTTCGGGTCTGTGCGGATGAGGCTCTATCCGGAGTGGCGCAGCGTCTCGAATCGATGGAGCTCCGGGCCGAGAAGTGGGACGGTCTGGCGGAGGCTGTCGCTGAGCTTCGCTCCCAAGCCGCTGAAAGGGCGCAGCAAGCCCTGACCCTGACCGAAGAGCTGCAATCGGTGCGCGCCCGCTTGGCCTCGATCGAGTCCGCCCTCGCAGCGCAGGCTGAATCCGTGCCTCAGCTCGCAGATCAGCTTCGGGAAATGGCGGCCCGTCAGGAGGGAGCCGAAGCCCGTGCGGGCGAACTCCGAGCCGCTATCGAGAACCTGAGCAACCGGATCTCGGAGTCTCAGGCCGCCATTCAGAGCTGGCAACAGGCATGGCAAGCTCGTTTGGAGGGGCTGGAAAACAGCCTTCAACATCTCACCGGCGCGGTGCAAATCTTGTCCCAGCTCCAGCAGAATCAACAGAGCTTGCAAGCTCGCCTAGATAAGCAAGCCGAAGCGATCCGCTCGCTGCACGCCGCGGCGCATGAGCGTTTGCAAAGGCGGGAAGAGCTGCAAGCGGCCTTGCAACGCTTGGAGCAAATTGCCGGCGCCCTGGGTGAAACCAAACCATTGCCGGAGGATTTGTAATCAGATTCCGCTATGGCGACCTTCGAGTTTGTGGCTTCCGACGAATACCGGGCCTGTTTGGAGCGGGACGCCGAAGAGCTGGTTCAGTGCATGAAGGGTGGCGCCTGGAAGTCGGCCCACGTCATGGCGTCCAGCCTGATTCAGGCGGCCCTCACAGAATACCTGGGCTCAGCCGGTCTCTGTTCCGAAGCTCAACTCAGCTCCATGCCGCTCGCCAGCCTGCTGGACCTTTGCCGGCGCAAGCAGGTCCTAAGCAGCCGCACCGTAGAACTGGCCGCGTTTCTGCGGCCGTTCAGCGACTTCCTCAGCCCGGCAGCTTCCATCCGCATGGAGGCGGTCGCGGACGAAACCGGCGCCCGGATTGCGCAAGCGCTGCTCGAAATCATCGTCAACGAGATCGCCAGCCACCGCCGGGAGACATATCAGTACTCCGCCGACAAGATCGTCGCCAAGGTCGTGTCCGATCCATCGGTGATGGCCATCGCCGACCACCTGTTGCGCAAATTGAGCCGGGCGGAGCTGGAGCGTCTGCTGCTCGACCTGCTCCCCAAGGCCTACTTGGAGGGGGCGCGGTCCCCCGACCCGCAGGCGCAAGAGCCGCTTCCGCGGCTGGCCTCCTGTTTCCGGCTGGCCTTCGACGCCGCGCCGGAAGAGATCAAGCGCCAGGCCGCAGCCCGCTTTCTGTCGGTATTGGAGAACGAGAGCGAGTTCGTGGTGCAAGCCTACCAGACAGCATTCTTCCGGGCGTCGGATTTGGAATACCTGAACGAGGAGCAGAGCGCGGCGATCAAAGCACACTTCTTGTCCTGCTTGTCCAAGCCGCTGACGCCGGCGCTGGTGGCCGCCGCCGCCGGTATGGGACGTTTCTTGTCCAACGAGAACGAAGCCCGAGCTTTCTTCGTGCCGTTGGTGACGCAACTGCTCCGGCCAGAGGGCGAAGCCATAAAGGCGGCCCTGGAGCGCAGGATCGTGGAGGAGTTCACCGGCCTGGCGCCCGCGCTGCGCAAGGGGCTGCTGAGTTGGATCGCACGCCTGGGGTGGTCTTTGGAGAAGGAAGGCGCCTCAGAATCGGCAGCCGTACTCCGACGCCTGGAGAGGCGCTTGGCGACGCCGCGGTTCTGAAATCCCGGCGTTATTTTAGCTCCAGGATTTCTTTCTCCTTCGCCTTAGTAGCCTGATCGACCTTGGCGATGTAGGTGTCGGTCAGCTTTTGGACTTCGTCCAGCCCACGCCGCTCGTCGTCTTCACTGATCAGCTTGTCCTTGAGCATCTTCTTGAGCGCTTCATTAGCGTCGCGCCGGATGTTGCGCACCGCGACCCGGTGCTCCTCGGCGACGGCGTGCAGATGCTTGACGATCTCTTTCCGGCGTTCCTCGGTCAAGGGGGGGATGGGCACGCGGATGATCTTGCCGTCGTTGGTCGGATTGAGACCTAGATCGGAGCTGCGGATCGCCTTCTCGATTGCTCCAATTTGCGAAACATCCCAGGGCTGGATAGTGACCAGAGACGGTTCGGGCACGTGGAGAGTGGCCAGCTGGTTCAACGGTGTCGGCGTTCCGTAGTAGTCCACACGGATCGGATCGAACAGTCCGATGGAAGCCCGGCCCGTGCGGATGCCCGCCATCTCGTGCTGCAAGTCCGACAGCACCTTTTCCATTCGGGACTTGGCGTGGGCTTCCACGTCCTTGACGGTCTTGTAAACGGAAGCGCTAGGGGTCGGTTGGTTGCCAGGTTTCATAGAGCCTCACGGATGTATCAGCGTGCCGACGGGTTCTCCCCTCGACATACGCATTATATTGCCAGGCACATTCAGGTTAAAAACGATCACCGGGAGTTGGTTGTCCCGGCACATGGCGATCGAGGTCGCGTCCATCACCCGCAGGGACTTGGCCAGGACCTCGTCGTAGGAGATGTCCCGGTACAAGACGGCCCCGGGATGCGCAAGCGGGTCTTTGTCGTAGACGCCGTCCACCCGGGTTCCTTTCGCCAGGACCTCGGCCTTGATCTCCAAGGCGCGCAGCGAGGCGGCGGTGTCGGTAGAAAAATACGGGCTGGAGGTGCCCGCGGCGAAGATCACGGCGCGTCCCTTTTCCAGATGCCGCAGGGCGCGGCGCCGGATATAGGGCTCAGCCACCTGGCGCATTTCGATGGCGGTCAGCACCCGGGTGGCGGTTCCGGCGGCTTCGAGCGCGTCCTGCAAGGCCAGGGCGTTGATCACAGTGGCGAGCATCCCCATGTGATCCGCGGTCACCCGGTCCATCTGCTGCGCCTGAGTGGAAACGCCCCGGAAGAAGTTGCCTCCTCCGACAACGATGCCCACTTGGGTGCCCTGAGAAACGACTTCGGAGATTTCGGCGGCCAGCGCCCGCACCCGCTCAGCGTCGATCCCAAATCCAGCCTCGCCGGCCAAAGCTTCGCCGCTCAACTTCAGCAGGATCCTTTTGTAGTGCGTCACGTCCACCTCCCGCTCATCGCCGCGGCTGCCGGGCGGGTCCGGGCGACGCTTCGAAATCCGGATGCCGGCGGTTACTCCGCACCGGTGCTGTCGCCCACCTTGAAACGTGCGAAACGGGCCACGGTGATGTTCTCGCCGATCTTGCCGATCCGGCTGGCGATCAGTTGACCGATGGTCATCGAAGCGTCCTTGATGAAGGGTTGCTCGTAGAGGCAGACCTCCTCGAAGAACTTGCTCATCCGGCCTTCCACGATCTTGTCGGCCACCTGCGGCGGCTTGCCTTCCGCCAGAACCCGCTCGCGCTGAATCTCCCGCTCCTTGGCCAGAACCTCGGGCGAGACATCTTCCTTCCGGATATAGCGCGGGTCCAGCGCCGCGATCTGCATCGCGATATCGTGAACCAGCTCCTTGAACTCGTCGGTGCGGGCGACGAAGTCGGTTTCGCAGTTGACCTCCACCAGCACGCCTAACTGAGAACCGGGGTGGATGTAGCTGGCGATGATGCCCTGCCGGGTTGCGCGCGAGGCTTTCTTGGCGGCCGAGGCGATACCCCGCTTGCGGAGGATCACCTCCGCTTCGGCCAAGTCGCCGCCAGCCTCGACCAGCGCCGTCTTGCACTCCATCATGCCCGCGCCGGTTCTCTCTCGAAGTTCCTTGACAAGTTGTGCGGTGATTTCCGCCATGTTTCTCCTGAGACTCCTATCTTTGCAAACGATGAGGCCCCGGTCCGCAGCGCGCGGATCAGGACTCGGCTTCCGCGGCGGCCGTGTCGCCGGCTTCAGCCGGAGCTTCAGCCAGCGGGCCCTTGCGCGGCAATGAAGTGGACGGCAGATCTTCGTCCGGAATGCTCTCGGCCATCAACTGCTCCGAGTAGCCGGGATCCACGTACTTGGTGTACTCGGGGATCTCCTCGACCGGCGTCTCATCGGTGATGATGCGCTCGGCGATAAACTCCTGCTCAGTCGCCAGAGCCTTGCCCTCGATGATGGCGTCGGCGATTTTGCTGGTGAACAGCCGGATGGCCCGCAGCGCGTCGTCATTGCCGGGGATGACGTAGTCCACTTCATCCGGGTCGCAGTTGGTGTCGACCACCGCCACGACGGGAATGCCCAGCTTGCGCGCCTCCTTGACGGCGATCGCCTCCTTGTTGGAGTCGATGACAAACAGCGCGTCCGGCAAGCGCCCCATGTCCTTGATTCCTTCCAGGTTCTGTTGCAGGTGCTTGCGCTCCCGCTCCAGCCGGATGATCTCTTTCTTCGGGCGACCTTCGTAGTCGTTGGATTCGGCCATCGCCTCCAGCTCCTTGAGGCGCTTGATCGATTTCTGCACCGTGACCATGTTGGTCAACAGGCCGCCCAGCCAGCGCTGATTGACGTAGAACATGCCGCAGCGCTTGGCCTCCTCAGCCACAGCCTCCTGCGCCTGGCGCTTGGTGCCGACAAAGAGAATGATTTTCCCCTGCGCGGCCATTTCGCCCACAAACCGCATGGCCTCTTTGAACAGCTTCAGGGTCTTTTGCAGGTCGATGATGTAAATGCCATTGCGTTCGCCGAAGATGTACTCTTTCATCTTCGGATTCCAGCGCTTGGTCTGGTGCCCGAAGTGAACGCCGGCTTCGAGCAATTCCTTCATTGAGATGGACGGCAAAGTCCCTCCTTTTCGACTTGTGTCCGCGTGCGCGGTCCAAACGAGATTTGCGCACGCGGCGCGGTGAACGATTTCCGGCGCGGCTTGCTGCGCCGCGCCACATCAATTCCGTTAGCGCTTTGAATACTGGAACCGCTTGCGCGCGCCCTTCTGGCCGTACTTCTTGCGCTCGTGCTCGCGGGGGTCCCGCGTCAGCAGTCCCAATTCCTTGAGCTTGGGCCGCAGCTCGGAGTTGTACTCGGCCAAGGCCCGCGAGATGCCCAGCCGCGCGGCTCCGGCCTGTCCCATCAGTCCGCCGCCGCGGGCCAGAATCATGACATCAAACTTGTCTGAAGTTTCTGTAGCCAGAAGCGGCTGTCGCACCAGCGTGCGGGCCGCCTCGCTTGGGAAATAACTCTCCAAGGGGCGCTTGTTCACGATAATCTGGCCTTTGCCCGGCCGGAGAAAAACTCTCGCCACGGCGCAGCGCCGGCGTCCCGTGGCCAGGTATTGTACTAAAGTGGCTCCCACTCGAATCCTCTCCCGATTCCCTTATGCTCCCGCCGCCAGAGGCACGGGCTTCTGCGCCTGGTGCGGGTGCTGATCGCCGGCATAGACCTTCAGCTTGCGGAACATCTGCTTGCCCAACTTAGTCTTGGGAAGCATGCCGGCCACCGCCCACTCGACCATCCGCACCGGATTGGTTGCGCGCATCTTACGGGCCTGAATCTCAGTCAGACCTCCCGGATAGCCGGAGTGCCTCCGGTAGAGCTTCTGCTCCTCTTTGCGGCCCGTCAGCTTCACTTTGGCGGCGTTGATGATAATGACATGGTCGCCGGTATCCAAAAAGGGCGTGTAGACCGGCTTGTGCTTTCCCATCAGGATCTTGGCTGCCTGGCTGGCGACCCGCCCCAGGACCGCGTCCTGGGCGTCCAGCACATACCACTCGCGGTGAATGTTGCTCCCCGAAGGGAATTGCGTGCTCATGTACAGACTTTTCCTCTGCGGAATATGGAACCGAAACCTTTAGCCTACAAAACGTTGCGCGCCGATGTCAAATCCGATCGCGGGCGCGGGCGGCCTCAGAAATGTGCTTGTGCTTGTTTTTGCAGCCATCGTGGTGCGGCATGAGTCAGGCTGATCCGCGGGGAGATTCGGCACGCGAGCTCATCGAAACCGAAATGTCCACCTTCATACTGGGCGAAAGCCAGCTCCAATTCGCCGACCAAGTCGCGCTCTTCATCGCTGCCGCTAAGCGGCACGTTCAGGGTATGCCGACCGGGCGCCCCCTCAGATCTGCAACGACCGGCCTGCCGCCGAAGAACCTGATCTGGGCTACTGCGATCTCCTGAAATATGCTAGATCCGGCCTACTTCCCCACTGTACGCATATCGGCAACAGAACTGAGAGAACGATCCAATCAACTGCTTGAGAATCCACCGGCTGGTTTGCGCGAATTCGTTTGGGAGGAGCGCCACCCGGCTCCTCCGCGGTCCGGCGAGCCAATCTGCACGAGAAGTCAAATCGTATCCTACACTTGCGGGGGATGGAGATCGCACGGGCGCATCGTTACCTCCGTCCCGATGGACACATCGGTGGCAGTGGAAAGCCGGACCCCAAGATCTTAGTTGCCGACGGCAAGCGGTACATTCCGGCCTAGCCGGCGCTAGCGGCATGCGCAGCACGGTTATCGGGCGTGCACTCGCACTGCGAGCGCGGCTTACGGAGCTCGCCAAACTGTCTTTCCTTCCTTTTATGGAAGAATATGAGGGACACCCCACTCTTGCTGTCGGCCAATAGCTCTGCCCGTCGCTGGCCAGCGGAATCGTACAACGTTACGTATGGCTTACCCCCACGAACGTCCAGTTGAGCGCCCTCGTCGTCTGTGCCATGCAAGACCAAGTATGGCCGTCCCACGAGCACACCAAGCTCCGCTTTACC
>JAIMAR010000256.1 GCA_023511855.1 Bryobacteraceae bacterium | reverse complement strand
CAGATCGACAAAACTTTGTCGATATGGGCGCCTTAGTGGCACAGGGGACACGGAGGTGGAAAACCACAGAGGGCACAGAGGACACAGAGAAACACGGAGATGGGAAGAGAGGGCGCGGAGACGCCGGGGCAGCATCTACAGAGCGCAAGATTTGGCGGAACGGAGAGCAGTGGGTAAAGGAAACCAAGGCCGACAGGAATGCCGGCCGCAGGCTAGAAAGCCTGCCCCACAGCAAGCCTGCCCCACAAGAAGAGCTTGCTCAACAAAGAGGCTGCGGCACAGAAGGGGGAATCCACTGCGGAAGGTGGGATATGATTGAACATCGGCGGCACAGCCGTTTTCTCGACGTCCCGTAATGAGGATTCTCATCCTTTCCGATCTTCACGCCAACCTGGAGGCGCTCCAGGCCATCCAGGGCAGCGAGCCGAGCTGGGATGAGCTTTGGGTGCTGGGCGACGTGGTCAACTACGGGCCCGACCCGGCGGAAGTATTGGAATTCGTCCGGCGCCACGCCAGGCTGGTCATCCGCGGGAACCACGATCATGCTCTGGGCTACGGCGCCGACCCGCGCTGCTCGACGGCGTTTCGGGAAATGGCGCGCGCTATGCAGGGATATGCGTCCGAAGTACTCAGCGTGGAGCAGAAGGGGTGGCTCAGAGAGCTTCCGCTCACCGCCTGGCGTGAAGTTGGGGGCGAGGGTTTCTTTCTGTGTCACGCGGCGCCCTCGGATCCTCTCTATGCGTACCTACCGCCGGATCCGGACGTCTGGCGGCAGCAACTCGCGGACATCCAGGCCGGCACGGTGCTGGCAGGACACACTCATTTGCCTTTGGTCCTGGAGACGAACGGCCGCCGCGTGGTAAACCCCGGCAGCGCGGGGCAGCCTAAACACTGCGTTGCGGAGGCCTGCTATGCGGTGTGGGAAGACGGGCGGTTGACGCTGAAGTCAAGCCCGTACGAAGTGGAGGCCACGGTCCGGAAAGTGCTGGCATTGGCGGTCGATCCGGCGGTGCGCGAGGGACTGGCGGCGGTGCTGCACTACGGCCGGCCGCCCTCCGAGCAGCGGGCTTACGCCGTGGATCGGGGTGCGGATGCGTTACCATAACAGTTCAGGCTCCATCCGCACTCAACTAAGGAGATCATTCATGGAAATCATCAAAATCACCGGCAGAGAGATTCTGGATTCGCGCGGCAACCCGACGGTGGAGGCCGATGTTTGGCTCGCCGACGGGAGCTTCGGCCGCGCCGCAGTCCCATCGGGCGCATCCACGGGCGTGCACGAGGCCGTGGAACTGCGCGACGGAGACAAAAAACGCTACTTGGGAAAGGGCGTAAAGAAGGCGGTTGAGAACATCAAGGGAGAGATCGCCTCGGCGCTCGAGGGCATGGACGCCAGTTGCCAGGAGGAGATCGACCGCAAGATGATCGCGCTCGACGGCACGCCGAACAAGGGGCGGCTGGGGGCGAACGCCATCCTGGCGGTTTCGATGGCCACGGCGCGCGCGGCGGCCGCTTCGGCGGAAATGCCGCTGTATCGATACCTGGGCGGCGTGGCGGCGTCCATTCTTCCCGTCCCGATGATGAACATCCTCAACGGCGGCGCTCACGCCGACAACTCGGTGGACCCGCAGGAGTTCATGATCGCGCCGGTGGGCGCGCCCTGTTTTGCCGAAGCGCTGCGCATGGGCGCCGAGGTCTTCCACACGCTGAAGGGAGTGCTCAAGAAGAAGGGTTACTCGACGGCGGTGGGCGATGAAGGCGGGTTTGCCCCCAACCTTAAGTCAAACGAAGAGGCCGTCGAGGTGATTCTGGAGGCGATCGAGAAGGCCGGCTATAAGGCAGGCGAGCAAATCGTGATCTGCCTGGATCCGGCGGCCAGCGAGTTCTACGACGAGGAAAAGAAAAAGTACGTATTTAAGAAGTCCGACAAGAGCGAGAAGACATCGGAACAGATGGTGGAGTTCTTGAGCAAGTGGGTCGAGCAGTATCCCATCATCTCGATTGAAGACGGCATGGCCGAAGACGACTGGGAGGGCTGGAAACTGCTGACTGAGGCGCTGGGCGGCAAGATTCAGCTCGTGGGGGACGACCTCTTCGTCACCAACATCCAGCGGCTCTCGCAGGGCATTGAGAAAGGAATCGCCAATTCCATCCTGATCAAGCTCAACCAGATCGGCAGCCTCACGGAGACGCTGGACTGCATGCGGCTGGCGGCGGGCGCCGGCTACGCCTCGGTGGTGTCGCACCGCTCGGGCGAGACCGAGGACGCGTTCATCGCCGACCTGGTGGTGGCTACGGGCGCGGGACAGATCAAGACCGGCTCGGCCAGCCGCACAGACCGCATCGCCAAGTACAACCAGTTGCTCCGGATTGAGGAGGAGCTGGGCAGCGCGGCGAAGTTCCTTGGCCGCAAAGCATTCAAGCGATAAGGAGCCGAGCGCATGTACAAAGTCGTTTTCTTGAGACACGGCGAGAGCATCTGGAACAAGGAGAACCGGTTCACGGGCTGGACCGACGTGGACCTGTCCGAGAAGGGCATCGAGGAGGCGCGGGAGGCCGGCCGGGTGCTGAAGCGGGAAGGCTACGTCTTCGATATCGCCTACACCTCCGTGCTGAAGCGGGCGATCCGCACGCTCTGGCTGGTGCTGGATGAGATGGACCTGATGTGGATTCCGGTGATCCGGGACTGGCGCTTGAACGAACGGCATTATGGCGCGCTCCAGGGGCTGAACAAGTCCGAGACGGCGGCTAAGTTCGGCGAACAGCAGGTCAAGATCTGGCGCCGAAGTTACGACATTCCTCCTCCCGCGCTGGAGAAGACCGATCCGCGCTATCCGGGCTTTGATCCTCGCTACAAGGACCTTTCGGAGGCGGAACTGCCTCTCACCGAATGCCTGAAGGACACCGTGGCCCGGGCCTTGCCTTGCTGGCATAACCGGATTGTGCCGGACATCCTGGCCGGCAAGCGGGTGCTGGTGGCCGCGCACGGTAACAGCCTGCGGGCGCTGGTGAAGTACCTCGACAATATCTCCGATCAGGACATCGTCGAGCTGAACATTCCAACGGGCATGCCGCTGGTCTATGAGCTGGACGAGAACCTGAAGCCTCTCAACCGATATTATTTGGGCGACCCGGAGAAGGTGAAGGCGGCCATGGAAGCGGTCGCGGCGCAAGGCAAGGCGAAGCAGTAATTCCCCCCAAGCGGGGCCGCGGAGCGCAGCGGCCCCGCGCCCAGGCGCTTGTTTACGTCTCCCGTCGCGTGCGCCGTGCTAAAATAAAGATAAGGAGACTTTCCGCCTGATGCGCGTCGTGGCCGCATTGCTGCTGTGCTGGGCTCTGGTTGTGGGATCCTGTCCCTTGTGCCCTGACGGCGCGCAGGGGCCGCACGACTGCTGCCACAGGTCTCAAACTACTCCCTGCGGACACCCACAGACTCCACCACCTGACAAGCAGCCCTGCCCTGGAGGGCATCCGCTCTTCGCCGATTACGGCAAGACTCAGGCGGATCCCGGGACTGTGACCGCCGCATCCACGGACGCGGCACCGCTTCCGCCGGCGCTGACGCCAACGGCGCAAACGCCGGGACTTGCCCTAACCCCGGTTCTGGATCCGGGCCATTCTCCCCCGCCGTTGTTCCTCCTGAATTCCATCCTTCGCATCTGATCCTCTTTTCCGGCCGGAAGTGTTGTCGGAAAGGAGGAAGAGTGTGCGAAAGAGTGCATTTTGTGTAATTGCCGTTGGTGTTTTGTCTGCCTGCGGACTTCGCGGAGCGCTAGCGCCCGGCGGTCTGGATGAACTGGTGGCTGAGGCGCTCCGGGTGAATCCGGAGATCCGGGCGGCGCAGAAGCGATACGAAGCGTTGCGGCAGCGGCCCGCGCAGGAAGGCAGTCTGCCGGAGCCGATGGTCTCGGTGGGCTACGCCAGCGTGGGCAGCCCGAGGCCGGTGGCCGGGCTGGGGGCTGAACCGATGGCGCGGGCGGGGGTGATGGTGTCGCAGGAGCTGCCGTTTCCGGGAAAGCGGGGGTTGCGCAGCGAGATCGCGCTGAAGGAAGCCGAGGAGGCGCTTCAGGAGTACCGGGCGGTGGCGCTGGCGGTGACCGCGCGGCTCAAGGCGGCCTACCACCGCTGGTACTTCGCGCGGCAGCAGCTCCGGGTGCTGGAGATTACGCGCGATCAGCTCTCGGCGGTCATCGCCATCAGCGAGGCGCGTTACGCCGCGGGACGGGCCGAGCAGCAGGACATCTTGAAGGCGCAGACGCAGCTGGCTGTGCTGGAGGCGCGGCGGGTCCGCTTCGAGCAGGAGGCGCAGACCGCCGCGGCAGAGATCAACAGCCTGCTGGCGCGCCCGCCGGAGGCTGCGCTGCCGCCGCCGGAGGGGATTGCAGCGGGCGAACTCACCGCCAGCCTGGAAGAGATCTCGGCCGCTGCGCTCCGGGATTCGCCGGCGCTGCGGCGGGGCCAAAGGTCGATCGAGAGAGCTGGGCTGGCGGTAACCTTGGCCCGCAAAGACTACCTGCCGGACTACACCGTTTCGGCGGGTTACTACAACCAGGGGCGGATGCCGGACATGTACGAGGTCCGGGTGGACCTCAAGATCCCGCTCTGGTACTGGGGCAAGCAGCGGGCGGCGGTGGCCGAGCAGGTCAATCGCGCCAGCCAGGCGCGGAGGGAGTACGAGGCCGCGTCGCTGGAGTTGAACTACCGGATCCGGGAGAGCTACCTGGCGGCGCAGGCCAGTTCCCGCTTGATCCGCATGTACGCGGAGGTTGTGATTCCGCAGGCGGCGCTGGCGCTGGAATCCTCGCT
>JAIMAR010000255.1 GCA_023511855.1 Bryobacteraceae bacterium | reverse complement strand
CACCTGGGCCCCCAGCAGGCCGCGCGTTCGGGGACGGAGCAGCCGAAACACGCGGGCGAAGATTTGTTCCGGGGTCTCAAACAGCAACGCGCTCTCGACTTCCACTTTCCCCATATGTAACATAACAAGAGTGAACGCATTTTCCGCCTCTTCTCCCTTTCAGCCGGGCGCGCCGCTGCGGCGCCCAAGGATCACGGCGATCGGTTGCTACACGCCGCCGCGGGTGTTGACCAACTCTGACCTGGAGAAGATGGTCGACACCACCAACGAATGGATCCTGGAACGCACGGGGATCCGGGAGCGGCACATCGCCGATCCAGACGTGGCGACTTCCGATCTGGCCTATGAAGCGGCGCGCGCCGCTTTGGCGCAGCGGGGCATCGAACCCTCCGAGCTGGACGCCATTCTGGTGTGCACAGTGACGCCGGATATGTTCTTCCCCTCGACGGCCTGCCTGGTGCAGCACCGATTGGGCGCGGCGCGGGTGTGGGGTTTCGATCTCATTGCGGCCTGCTCGAGCTTCGTGTACGGCTTGGGTGTGGCCGCTCACCTGGTGGCGGCGGGCACTCACCGCAGAGTGCTGGTCATCGGCGCCGACACCATGTCCAGGATTGTCGATTACACGGACCGCGCCACCTGCGTGCTGTTTGGGGACGGCGCAGGGGCAATGCTCGTGGAGGCCGGTGAAGAAGACGACGGCATGGGGTTCGTGGACTGCCTGCACGAGATCGACGGCTCCGGCGCGCCGTACTTGAACATGCCCGCCGGAGGCAGCCGCATGCCGCCTTCGATCGAGACCGTGCAGAAGCGCCTGCATTACGTGCACCAGGAGGGCCAGCAGGTTTTCAAGTACGCCGTGCGCCGCATGTATGAAGTGTCCAAGGAGCTGCTGGACCGCAACGGGCTGACTAGTGATCAGGTCAAGATCCTGATCCCTCATCAAGCCAATCACCGTATCATCACCGCGACGGCCGACCGCTTGGGCATGAACGGCGACCGGGTCATGATCAACATCGAGCGTTACGGCAACACGACCTCCGGAACGATCCCGCTGGCGACCTGGGAGGCGGTGGAGCAGGGGCGCATCCGGAAGGGCGATCTGGTGTTGTTCGCGGCGGTGGGCGCCGGCTATACCGTCGGGGCCAGCCTCTGGCGTTGGGCCTATTAGAACCGCGTGGTTTCGCCACTCCCGGTTGACGTCCAAATCCCTGAGATCGTGGCGCGCCTCGGCGAAGGCGGCAACCTGGTGCTGACGGCGCCGCCGGGTTCTGGGAAGACCACCCGCGTGCCGCCCGCACTCCTGTCATTGTTCCGCGGCGAGGTGCTCGTGCTGGAGCCGCGCCGTCTGGCGGCACGGCTCGCCGCCCGAAGAGTGGCCCAGGAGCTGAAACTGCGGCTCGGGGATCTAGTGGGCTATCAAGTCCGCTTTGAAGACGTGACGGGGCCCGCCACGCGCCTTCGGTACGTGACCGAAGGGATTCTGGCCCGGCGCTTCCTTTCGGATCCGGAGTTGGACGGCGTGGATTGCGTGGTCGTTGACGAGTTCCACGAGCGTCACCTGGACGCCGATTTCTGCCTCGCGCTGCTGCGGCGGTTGCAACAGAGGCGGCCGGAGCTGCGGCTGCTGGTCATGTCGGGAACACTGGCCGCCGGTCCTGTAGCGCAGTTTTTGGGTGATTGTCCGGTTGTTCAGAGCGGCGGACGCCCATTTGAGGTTTCCATCCGGTATACCCCGGCTTCGCCGGAACCTTTGCCGGATCAAGTGGCTGCGGCGCTGGGCCGCCTGCTCAAAGACGGGCTCGACGGCGACGTTCTGGTCTTCCTTCCAGGCGCGGCTGAGATCCGGCAGGCGCAACGGGCCTGCGCGGCGTTGGCGGAACGCGCCGGGTTGCTCGTAGCGCTGCTGCATGGCGATTTGCCGCCGGAGGAACAGGACCGCGCCGTCTCCCCTGCCCCGCAGCGCAAGCTGATCTTATCGACCAACGTCGCGGAAAGCTCGGTGACCATCGAAGGCGTCACCGCCGTGATTGACTCCGGTCTGGCTCGGGTGGCGTCGGTCTCGCCCTGGTCCGGGTTGCCGGTGCTTGAAACGCGCCGCGTGAGCCGCGCATCAGCGGACCAGCGGGCCGGCCGGGCCGGCCGCACGGCGCCGGGGCGCGTGATCCGCCTGTACCCGGAAGCCGACTATCTGCGCAGACCGGCGCAGGACACTGCCGAGATTCTGCGGCAGGATCTTACGGAGATGGTTTTGCATTTGGCGGCGCTGGGACTGCGGGCGGAGGATTTGGAGTGGCTGGACCCGCCGCCGGAGCCGTCGCTGGAGGCTGCCGGGGCGCTGTTACAACGGCTCGGCGCCGTGGACGCCCGGCACCGGCTCACCCCGGAAGGACGGCGTATGATTCATTACTCGCTGCCGCCGCGCTTGTCCAAATTGGTCATCGAAGCAGAACAGCGCGGGGCGGCCGGGCTTGGGTGCGCGGCTGCGGCATTGCTGAGCGCGGGACAGCGGTTGCCGACAGCCGGGCCGGCTGGTGCGGGGGAGTCGGACCTGGAAGCGCTGGTCGAATCCGCCTGGAGCCCTACGGCGCGCAAGATCTACCGACAGCTTCGGGGCGAACGCCGTGGCGCCCCACCACGGGGCTCCTCTGAGGGCTTTCGAATGGCGGTGCTGGCGGCGTTTCCGGACCGCGTCGCGCGCCGGCGCTCGAACGACGAATTCTTGCTGGCCGGGGGCGGCTCGGCTGTGTTGAGCCGGGATTCCGTCGTGCGCCACGCCGAGTGGCTGGTGGCCGTCGACATCGAAGAGCGCCGCGAGCGCGGCTTGCCTTTAGTGAGGCTGGCCAGCGCGATCCGTCCCGAATGGCTTTTGGACTTGTTCCCGGAGCGCGTCCGGGAGGTGGCTTCTCTGGAATGGAACCGCAAGGGAGAGCGCGTCGAGGCGGTCTCCGCCCTAGTCTTCCAGGGCCTGGTTCTTGAAGAGAGCCGCGGTGCACAACCCGACCCACAGGCGGCGGCGCAAATGCTGGCGGAGAAGGCTTGGGAGGCGGGGCTGGACCGTTTTGTCGAGCGCGAGGAGCTGGAGGAGCTGCTGGCGCGGGTGTCTTTTGCCGCCGAGCACGGCCCACTACGGCCTTTTACTGAAGAGGATTTCAAGCAAGGCCTGGCCCGGCTGTGCCAAGGGAGGCGGAGCTTTGGCGAGCTGGAGGCTGCGGCGGCGCGAGGCGGCTTTGAACGTGCCCTGTTGGAGCCATGGCCGGCGGGCCACCGCCGACGATTGGAGGAGATCGCGCCTGAAAAGATCCGGCTGCCTTCCGGGCGTCCGCTGCGGGTGCGGTACGCGCAGGGCCGCACGCCCTGGGTGGCCTCGCGGCTCCAGGACTTCTTCGGCATGAAGGAAACGCCCCGAATCGCGGGCGGAAAGGTTCCCCTGGTGGTGCATCTGCTGGCTCCGAATCAAAGGCCGGTGCAGACTACCACCGACTTGGCGGGCTTTTGGGAGCGGCTCTATCCGCAGGTTCGCCGCGAGCTCAGCCGGCGCTATCCGCGCCACGCATGGCCGGAGCGGCCTGTCTGAGAATCTGTTCGAAAATCTCGGGCACTTCGAACACTGCGCGGTTTTGGATGGCGGCGGCGTTGGCCCGGTACCGAGCCAGCGTGGCTGGTTCGATCAGGCGCGCCGCGACTTGATCGATTTTGCGGAAGCTGGAGACCACCATCCCGACTTCCCGCTCCAGGACCCACTGGGCGTTGTAGCGTTCCTGCGGCAGCGTGGCCGCGTTGCGCTGGACGATGACCGGCAGCTTCATGGCGATGGCTTCGCTGATGCTGCCGGGCCCCGGCTTGCCGATCATGAAGTCGGACAAGTACATGTAGTAGGGCACTTCTGAGGTGAAACCTTCCACATGCCAGCTCATCTGGTGCGGCAGAGCCCTCAGGTCGTCTGCTAGCTTCGCATTCCGCCCGCAGATCAGAATGAGCTGGAGCGGCAGCCGCGCCTGATCCAGCCTGCGCGCGATGTCGAGCATCACCCTGGCTCCTTCCCCGCCGAACAGAACCAGCCCCGTGGTCCGATCGGGATCCAGTCCCAGCCGCATCCGCTCTCGGCGCCGGTCCTTGCGGATCGGCTCATAGAAGCGCGGGTGGATGATCATGCCGGAGGTGCGGAAGATGCGGTCCTCGGTATAGCCCAAGGCTTTGGCTTGTTCCACAGCCTTCTCAGTGCCGCAGACGACGTATTGCTCCTGGCGCTCGATCCAGAAATGCGGCGGATAATCCACGAAATCGGTGAGCACGGTTACAAAAGGCGTGTCCGGCATCACGCGGCGCAGACTCTCCAGCAGAGCCCGGTTGAAGTTCGGAATGAGGGAGACGGCCAGATCCGGCCGGCTGGCGCGCCAGTGCTCTTCGAGCAGTTGAACCTCTTTGTGGTGATAGGCGCGGATGAGCAACTGCATGAAGCGGCAGAGCTGTGCGGAGCCCAGCGTCCAACCTTTCTTCAACAGCAGGTTGTAGATGTCTTGCAGACGGACCCCGGCCAGGTCGCGGAACAGGTCAATGGGGTCGAGCAGCTCCTGCAAGTTGACCAGGCGCACGTCCCAGGGACGCTGCTGAGCCTGTATGACGGCCAGCAGAGCGGAGGCTGCCGCGCGGTGGCCGCCGCCGGCGTCGAACATGACCAGATCAATGCGGGTCATCGGCTCCATTGTTGCATGGAGGAGGCTTTGGGCAGCGAGCCGGCCTTGCAACGCGATGGGGTATAAGGTGGTGGGTCTCGGGAAGGGCGGTGGGTAAAGGGACCAAGGCCGGCAGGAATG
>JAIMAR010000254.1 GCA_023511855.1 Bryobacteraceae bacterium | reverse complement strand
TGGACGGCATGGGATTCGAACCCACGACCCCGGCGTTGCGAACGCCGTGCTCTCCCAGCTGAGCTAGCCGCCCACCGGCGGTGTTACTGATATCAATATAACACGCGCGCCGCGCAGCCCAAAAAGCAAGCGCGGCGCGTTTGTTGTTTGGTCCAGAAGCGGGCACATCGAGGGATGAAAAGAGCGATGCCGTGGCGGGCGCGACCGCCGGCATGGCAAGGCTGACGGCTTGCTCCACTCGAAGTTGCGGCGTGGCAGGCCTGACGGCTTGCTCCACGGGGGCGAAGTAGGAAGGCGGTGCGTAGGCAGGCCAGGGGCCTACGCCACCGAACTCAGCGGGTCAAAAACGGCCAGTGGGGCGCGAGATGGAATCCGTAGCGGGTCACGGCCAGCCACAGAATCCCCGCTGCCGCAACCAGAACCACCAGAACCCCATACCAGAGCTTGGCCCAGGGGAAGCGGCGCTTCTCGCGGTGCAGCACCAACAGGTAACTGGCGAACACTCCGACGAAGTACAACAGGATCATCGGGACGGTGAAGAGCGCCAAGTTGAAGATGTCCGGCGTGGGAGTGATGATCGCGGCGACAGCCGTAATGATGAGAACCGCATAGCGGGTGTTCTTCAACAAAAACCGCGGCGAGACCACGCGCAGCAGCGTCAGGAAGAACAGCAGGATCGGCAGCTCGAACACGATGCCGATGCCCAGGGTGACATTGACGAAGAAATCGAAGTATTCGGTGGCCGAGATGAACGGCTTGACGCCGATGTCCCGCCCGATGCTGAACAGAAACTCCAATCCGAAGCGGAAGGCGACGAAGTAGGCGAATAGACCGCCCAAAATGAACAGGCCCGCGGTGCAGATGACGAAAGGACCCGCCCAACGGCGTTCGCGCTTATACAAGCCCGGTGCGATGAAGGCCCAGACCTGGTAAAGGATCCACGGAGAGGCCAGGAAGATGGCGGTCAACATGGGAGCTTTGATCCAGATCACGGAGAAGGCCTCGATGGGCTTCAAGAAGACCAGGTTCGGCTCGGCGCCGACGTTCTTCAAAGCCTGGATGCCCGGCCGGCTGATGATGCTCCAAAGCTGGTTGGCGAAAATGATGCAGAGCAGAAAGGAGACGCCCAAGCCCGAAAGAGCCAGGATGATGCGCATGCGGAGCTCTTCCAGGTGTTCGAGGAAGGACATGCGGACCATGCCTTCCTCCTCGTCGTCCTCCTCTTCTTCCTCCTCAGACGGAGGAGGAGCGGGGGGAGGCGGCGGGGGTGCGGCAGGCTGGACGGCGCTCTGTTCACTGCTGACCGCCGGGGCAGCCGGCGGTTCAGGGCCGGCTGAGTCCGCTCCGGCATAAGGGAGAGGCGGGTAGTCGTCCGGCGGGGGCTCAGGCGTTTCCGCTTCCGGGTTGTAGGACGCCTGCTCCGGATCTTCCACCGGCAGATCCGGGCCGGCCGAGGAAGGCCCGGGCGGCTCTGTGGTTGCAGGCGCGGCCGGGGCCGGAGACTCCTCGGGCGCGGGTCCGCTCAGGTGTGCAGACTCGGGCGGCCGTACTGTTTCCTCGGGGTTGGTCGCCCCCGGATCGCGACTGTCAGAAGGCATGAGTGTACAGACCGGCGCTACGCAGGCGAAGAGTTCTGGCTGGCTGGAGCTGCATCGGATACTGTGGCGGCGGCGCGCTCCCCGGAGGGTTCCGAGGCGGTCTCCGCCACGATCTGCTCCGCGGCTGGTTCAGAGCCGCTGCTGTAGCCGGCCAGGGACTCGCCGTTATCCGGCATCCCGCCCGCTGTCGATTCGGCGCCCTGATCTGCGGATGCGCCTACAGAGTAGGAACTCTCTGCGGTGGAATCGTAGGACGGCTCATAAGGCGCGCCGTCGTAACTATAGGAGCTGGCGTAATCGTTCAGCTCGCTCTGGATGCTGCTCGTCACATCCCGAATCGATTCGTTCTCCCGCTCGAGGGTGGCCATTTCGCGGTCCCAGGTCGACTTCAATTCACTGGAAGCGCGGCGGAACTCGGTGATGGCTTTGCCAATCGTCTTGCCCAGCTCGGGCAGCTTCTTCGGCCCGAAAATGAGCAGGGCGAGGACAAAGATCACCAGCGTTTCTTGCCAGCCCAGGGGACCCATCTTGTTCCTCCAACGGAGATGACTCAACTTCATGATAGCCCCCGGCCGGTCTGCAAGCAACCGAGTTGGAGAAAGGCCGGCCGGCGTGTTGTAATATGGGGCATGAAGCGCGCGGTGTTGGTTGGCCTACTGGCTTGGGCCGCAGCGAGCGGCCAGGTGAAGTTCATCCAGTTTCCGGGATGCATCGCCGTCGAGATCGACGGCAAGCCGTTCACCGATTTCTATTTCGGTTCCGATGCGCCCAAGCCCTACCTTCACCCGCTGCGGTCGGCCTCGGGAGTGATCGTCACGCGGCGCTATCCCATGGAGAAGATTCCGGGCGAGACCCTAGACCACACCCACCACCGGGGCCTGTGGTTCACGCACGGCGACGTCAACGGGATCGACTTCTGGATGAACGAGGCGAGCGACAAACGGGCAAATGTGGGCCGGGTTGTGCTCAATAAGATCACGGAAGTGAAAAGCGGGCCTAAGACCGGCACGATTTCGGGCCTGTTCGACTGGAAGGGGCCGGACGGCAAGACTTTGCTGCGGGAAGCCCGGACGATGGTGTTTCATTCCGATCCGGCGCTGCGGATCATCGACTTCGAGTTGACGCTGACCGCGGTGGAGAAGGTGAAGTTCGGGGACACAAAGGAGGGGACCTTCGCCGTGCGCGTGGCGCCCGGACTCGAGGCGCCCAGCCGCAACGCCCCGGCGGATCCCCCGCGCACGGGCAAGATGGTCGACGCCGAAGGGCGGCAGGGCGAAGCTCAGGTATGGGGCAAACGGGCCCCTTGGGTGGATGTCTACGGGACTGTGGAGGGACAGGCGCTGGGGATTGCCATCCTGGACCATCCTTTCAATCCGCGCTTTCCCACGTTTTGGCATTGCCGCGCTTACGGACTGTGCGCCGCCAATATCTTCGGCGCGCATGATTTCATGAACGACAAGACCGTGGACTGGAGCCTGACTTTGGAGCCCGGCCAGTCGCTGCGCTTCCGCTACCGCGTGGTCATCCACCCCGGAGATCCCGTCACAGCCAAGATCGCGGATCTTTACCAGGCTTGGGCTGAGCTCCAGTAGCCCGTTCCTGCTTCAGCCGCCACTGGATCTGCCGAAAGATGCCCAGCCAAATCTCGGCGTCGTGTGCGGAGAGATTCAGCCGCCGGACCAGGCTGCGGATCTTCCTTTCGGTGGAGGCTTCCACCCGCGCGTGAATGTAGCCGCTTTCGCCCAGCACCTCGAGCAGAATCACGGTCAGGGCTTCGAGGACTTCCGCGGTGGGTTTCTTGGGCGGGGTCAGGCGGGCGCGGGCGGCCTTCGGATCCCGGACCAGTTCGTAGAGGCAGACGGCCACCGCTTGGCCGAGGTTCATCGAGCCGTGCTCGGGGCGGCTGGGAATCCGCATCAGCCAGTGGCAGTGGGCCAAATCGTCGTTGGACAGGCCGAACTTCTCGGAGCCGAACAGCAGCGCCACCGGCTGAACCGCCAGCCGCCGGCGGATCAGCCGAGCGCCATACTCCAGCCGGTGGAGGGGCTGCTGCGGGTTGCGGTTCTGGGCCGCGGTCGTCCCGACGACCAAGGCGCAGTCGGCCACGGCTTCGGCTACGGACGGGTATTCTTGGGCCGACGCCAGCACCGCGCCGGCGCCCACCGCCGAGCGGGCTTCGCGGAACGCAACCTCGTAGGGATTCACCAGGCGCAGCGTGAGGAAGCCGAAGTTGCTCATGGCACGCGCGGCCGCGCCGATGTTCAGGGGGTTGCGCGGCGCCACCAGGACCACGCGGAGAAGCTCTTTGTCCACGCGTTCAGCGTAACTCTTCCATGATCGTCTCGAGGGCCTCGCGCGGCGGCCGGAGGCGCTCCAGCGGCAGCGTGGCCAGCGGCTCGTCGACCAGGTTCAGCAGGTCAATCAGCGTCGGACGATTCGGGTCCACGTAAATCAAGCCGGTCAAGACTTGGCCCGAGGCCGCAGACTCGTGCAGGGCCTGTACGGCGCGCAGCTTGTCGGTGGGATCGTAGTCGCGGCCGAGCTTCTTGAGAACGATTCGCGAGCCGTCGTGAAGCGTGACTTCGCGGGCTTCGCCCTCGGGGATTTCTACGGCGATGTCTTCGAAGGCCGGGACGAAATCCAGCGAATGCAGCGGCTCGTCGTGGTCCCGCATGTAGGCATAGCTCTTGGTGGAGCCCTCGTGGTCGTTGAAGGTGACGCAGGGGGAGATCACGTCGATCACGCACAGGCCCTTGTGCGCGATGGCGGCCTTGAGCAGCGCCTGGAGCTGGCGCTTGTCGCCGGAGAAGGAGCGGGCCACGAAGCTGGCCCCCAGCTCGATGCCGAGCAGGCACAGGTCCATCGGCGGGAGGTCGTTGGCGACGCCGGACTTGAGCGTGGAGCCGAGGTCCGCAGTGGCGGAGAACTGGCCCTTGGTGAGGCCGTAGACGCCGTTGTTTTCGACGACGTAGATCATGGGCACGTTGCGGCGGAGCATGTGGCAGAACTGGCCCAGGCCGATCGAGGCGGTGTCGCCGTCGCCGGTGACGGTGAGGCCGATCAGGCGGCGGTTGGCCAGAATCGCGCCGGTGCCGACCGCCGGGGCGCGACCGTGGACGGCGTTGAAGCCGTGAGCGGGGCTAAGAAAATAGGCCGGGGATTTAGAGGAGCATCCGATGCCGGAGAACTTGGCCACATGCCACGGCGCAATGCCCATCTCATAGAAACACTCCACGATGCGCTCGGAGATGGCGTTGTGGCCGCAGCCGGCGCACAGGGTGCTCTTTGCGCC
>JAIMAR010000253.1 GCA_023511855.1 Bryobacteraceae bacterium | reverse complement strand
CTCGGTGTTGTGTATTAGAGAGTGGGTCTATCTGGTGGCCATCCTCAAGGGCGCCTGCTTCTTCCTGGCGGATTTGGCCCGGGCGATGACGCGGCCCGCGCGAATCGACTTCATCGGAATCTCCAGTTACGGCAAAGGAAAGACCAGCTCGGGAGAGGTCAAGCTCACCAAGGACCTGGATATCTCGATCGAAGGAGCGGATGTGCTGGTGGTGGAAGACATCGTGGACAGCGGAGTGACGCTGAATTACCTGCTGCAAGTGCTCGCGCAACGCAACCCCAGGACCCTGCGCGTGGCGGCTCTGCTGGACAAACCCGAGCGGCGGGTGAAGCCCGTGGAGGTGGCCTACACGGGGTTCCGGATCCCAGACGAGTTCGTCGTGGGCTACGGGCTGGACTACGCGGAAGACTACCGCAACCTGCGGGACATCTGCGTACTGGGCGAGGGACCGTGAGCGGGGATGTTGGGACGCTGTCTCATCGGCTTCTTGCTGGCGTGCGGGCTGGCGGCTCAGGAGCAGCCGCCGGAGCCCGAGGGCTTGCTGGATCTCATTAAGAGCCATGTAGGAGAAAGCCTGCGGCGCCTGCCGGACTACACCTGCCTCCAAACCATTGAGCGCTACGAGCGGCGGCGCAGCTCCAGAGAGTTTGTGCTCTCGGACCGCCTGCGCCTGGAGGTGGCGCTGGTGGAGGGCAAGGAATACTTCGCTTGGCCGGGGGAAACCAAATTCGAGGTATCCCGGATCACGCAACTGGTGCCGGGCGGCACGATCGGCAACGGCAACTTTGCCCTGCACGCCTACAGCGTGTTTCTCTCGACGGCGCCGGAATATGCCTACGCGGGAGAAACGGTGCTTGGAGGCAGGCGCGTGATCCGGTACGACTTTCGAGTGCCCAGAGCGAAGAGCGGATACACGCTGCGGGTGGGAGAAAGGCAGGCGGTAGTGGGGTTTCACGGGTCGTTCTATGTGGAGCGGAATACACTGGACTTGGTGCGGTTGGAAGTGGTGGCGGAGGAGATCCCGCCGGTGTTGGGCGTGGACCATGCGGCGGACTCGATGGAGTACCGGCCGGTGCGGATTGGCGAGAAGGAGTTTGTGCTGCCCGCAGCGTCGGAACTTTTGCTGCGGGACGCCGATGGGAGCGAGTACCGGAACCGGACGTCCTTCAGCCGGTGCCGGCAGTATACGGGCGAATCGGTCCTGAGTTTTGCCGGACCGCTGGAGGAGATTGCTCCGGGCGGCGGAGCGGCAGCTCCGAAGAGGGTTGCGTTGCCGCCCGGCCTCACGGTGGGTCTGGCGCTAGAGACCGCGGTCGATTCGTCGGAGGCGGCGGTCGGGGACGCGATAGAGGCCCGTGTGACCGGAGACGTGAAGAGGGACGGCGTAGTGTGGCTGCCGAAAGGGGCCCGGGCGCGAGGAAGGATTACGCGGTTGGCGAGGAGGAACTCGCCTGTAGCCCATTACGAAGTCGGCCTGCGATTCGATACAGTGGAATTTCCGGCGGGGAAATCCGACTTCTCGGCAATATTGGAAGCGGTGCTCACCGCAGGCGGAATCAGCACCACTCAGAGCGCGGCGGGACGGCTGCCGGCGGTAGGCGGAAGGCGCGTGGCAATTGTTGTGCTGGAGCCCGAGGACGGGCTGGGTTCCGGTCTTCTGATTGTGACCGGCGCGCGGATGCAGTTACCCAAAGGTCTACAAATGATGTGGCGCACCATGGCCAGACAGGAGGAGCAGAAGCGTTGATTCAGATTTGCGCGGATGTGCCCAGTGAGAGATTAGAGGAGGCGTTGCATTTTGCCGAACGGCAGGTGCGCCGCCTGGTCGAGTCGGATCCCGGTTTCTATCCGATGTACACGCACCGGGGCAAGTGGCGGCATGAGTTGCCGGCGTGGACGCGCTGGTGCGACGGCTTCTTGCCCGGGATGATGTGGATCTTCCAAGGGCGGCACGCGCCGAACAGTGAAGAGGCGCGTTGGTGGTTTCAGAAGGCGGTGGAGTACTCGGAGCCGCTCGAACCCCGCAAGACGGACCGGGAAGTGCACGACCTGGGGTTCATCTTCTTGCCCACCTACGGGCGCTGGCTCCAGGCGACGGGGGAGGCGCGTTTGCGGGAGGTGTTGGTGGAAGCGGGCCGGACTCTGGCGCTGCGGTTTTCGGAAAAGGGCCGGTTCCTACGGTCGTTCCTGGCCCCGGACTCGCTATTTATCGACATCATGATGAATGTCGGACTGATCTTCTATGCGGCGCGCGAGGCAGGTGACGCCGAGCTGGCGCGGATCGCCGCCGAGCACTGCCTGACAACGCGGCGGGTGCTGGTGCGGGGCGACGGATCAACCGCGCATGAGGGCATCTTCGACCTGGAGACGGGCGCGTTTCTGCGGCAGAGCACACAGCAGGGCTACCGGGCGGATTCGTGCTGGTCGCGGGGATTGAGCTGGGCGCTGTACGGGTTCACCGGCGTTTACAGCTATAGCCGGGATAAACGGTTCCTGGCGACGGCCGAGGCTTGCGCCGAGTATTACTTGCAGCACTCCCCGGAGGACGGGGTCCCGCCATGGGATTTTGACGCGCCCGCAGACAGCCGCTCCTTGCTGGACACTTCGGCGGCGGCGGTGGCGGCCGGAGGATTGCTACGTCTGGCCGACTGGACGCCGGATCCGGTGAAAGAGCAGATGTACCGGTCGGCAGCCTGGCGGATTCTGGGAACGTTGTGCGAGCGCTATCTGGCGAGTTCCGATCCGGGATGGGAAGGCATTCTGAAGGGCGGCGTGTACCATTTGCATAAAGGACTCGGGGTGAACGAGTCCGTGATGTGGGGAGAGTACTTCTTTGTCGATGCGCTGGACAGGGCGCTACGGGGCTGAGAAAGCATGTGAATGCGCGCAGGCCGGGTGACCGGCGCTGCCGGACCTAGGGCTTGCGGAATCAGCCCAGGCGGCGGAGCGCGAAAGCGTAGGCCCCGATGGCGACCGCCTCGCTGGTTCCGAGGCGGGAGAGCCCGACGGCGGTGCGCTGAAGGGGATCGTGGCGGATCTTGCGACAGGAGCCATAAACGGTGATTTCGCGTTGCTCGCCCTTCAGAAACGCTTCCGTCTGGGCCGGGTCCTCCAGGTTGTAAACGCGAGGAATAAGGCGGCGGAAGCGTCCGCCTGTGCCTTCGTATTCCGCGTTCGCCGCATCCACTAGAGCGGGCAGGAACAAGGGGGCCGCTCCCGAAAGGCCCCCACCGATGACGGCCAGGCCATCCACTAACGTCAGCGCCTGGGCAATGACGTCTCCAGCCACTTCGCCCATGCGGCGAAAGGCTTCCACGGCCGCTGCGCGGTCACCGGGAGCGCGTCCCATGCCGATTTCGTAAATGTCTTTGGGCTCGGGCGCCTGCTCGAAGGGGATGCCCGCGAGCTGGGCGTAGACGCGGCGCACGGCTCGGATAGAGGCGCCCTCTTCGGCGTTGACGCGCGGATCCAGCTTGTTTCGCGAAAGCCAGACCTCTCCGGCGGCTGAGTTGTCGCCGATAAACAGCTCGCCGTCGCGGACGATGCCGCCGCCGAGGCCGGTGCCGAGCGTAATGCCGAACAGCACTTTATAGCGCTTGGGGCTACCAGCCTTTTCCAACAGGCCGTTGACGTAAGGCAGGAAGCCGGCGATGGCTTCGCCGTAGACGAACAGGTCGCCGTCGTTGTTGATGAACACCGGGATGCCGAACTTGTCTTCCAGGAACGGGCCCAGGGCGACGCCGCCGCGAAACGCGGGCAGGTTGCCGATGTTCATGATGATGCCCGCTGGGTAGTCCGCAGGGCCGGGGAAGGCGAAACTGATCGCCACGGGAGGTTCGGGCAGCTCCTGGCGGACCAGCTCGAATCCGCGGACAATGTTGGCAAGGCAGCGGTCGAGGTTGTCCGCTTCGGTCGGCAGAGAGATCGGCCCGGCCAGCAGGCGGTTGCTGCGGATCGCGGAGAATTTCAGATTGGTGCCTCCCGCATCCAGCGTCAGCACAATTCGGGGATCATTCTCAGTGCTCATCGTTCGCCTCCTCGCGTCTCAGACTGGCCGCGCCGTTGCGCGCTGGTTCATTAGCGAGACCCAGAGGATATAGACGACGGCGGCTAGAGGAACGAGGAAGCCGCTCTGGACCGAACCGGTGAGGTCGGAGATCCATCCCATCAGCGGTGGCACAAAAGCGCCGCCGACGATGGCCATGACCATCAGACCGGACAAGGCGTTGGTGTGCTCCGGCAGCCGGTCGATGGTGATGGAGAAGACCAGCGGGAAGATGTTGGCGAAGCCCAAGCCGACGACGAAGAAGCTGGCCACGGCGATGGTCCCGTTGGGCACGAACAGGCCCAGCAATCCTACGGCCGACAGCAGGCTGGTCACCAGGAAGAAGACCTTGGGTTTGACCCAGTTAAGAATGACGCCGCCGGAGAAGCGGCCAATCGTGAGGGCGGCGAAGAACAAGCCAGTGCCGAGCAGCCCGATGCGGCTAATGTCGACTCCGAACCGCTCCCTCAAGTAGAGGGGCGCGCCCGAGCTGACCGAGACCTCCGCGCCCACGTAAAGGAAAATCGCCAGAACCATCATGAAGACGTACACGTTGCGCAACAAGGCCAGGCAGGACGACAGCGTGGCGGGCTGTGCGGAGGGCGCAGCAGCGGTGTCCACCTTCAGGGTGAACCCGGCCAGCCAGGCGATGGCGATCGCGACGGCGTAAATCGGAAAGATCACCTTCCAGTCGAGGCCCCAGGCGTTGGCGGCGATCACGGGAATGAGCGGCCCGGATAACGACCCTATGGCTTTGACGAACTGCGCCAGCGACAGATTGCGGCTGTATTTATCGGGGGCTGAGACGTCCCGCATGAGCGGATTGCCCGCCACCTGGAGCGTGGTTGCGCCCGC
>JAIMAR010000252.1 GCA_023511855.1 Bryobacteraceae bacterium | reverse complement strand
CTCCCGGAGGGAGCGGGAGAACGAAACCAGCCTGGCCGGAGTTGATCCGGCCACGCGGTTCTACGTCCTGTGGCGGTATACTTACAAAAATGCCGAACTGGACGCGGGCGAGGCGATCATCTTCGCCAACGGCACACACGTCGAGCTGGACGGCCCGGCGGGGCTGTCGACCGGCGCGCGGGCGTTGGTGGAGAAGAAGAAGGGGAAATACCGGCTCCGCGATTACACCGAACGGGGCGAGGACGAAAAGCTCGGCATGCCCGGCGAGGACGGTGATTCCGTTCCCCTGATCGACGCCTTACACCGGACGCTCTGGCTCATGGAACGGCGGCCGGCCCAGCTCGGCAAGTTCCTGCGCGAGGCCGAGCCAAACCGCGAGCAGATGCGGCTGGTGGCCCAGGCGCTGGCCGGCCCCGCGCTCAAGGGGGGCGAACTGGCCGACGTGAGCCCGAGCGCCGAGCTGGCCGCCCTGGGCAAGCTGCTGGCCAACTGGAAGAGCGTGATCGAGGACAACGTGTTCTCGGCGGAAGAACAGGCAGACAAAAAGCGCGGGCAGAAGAAGCTGTTTGAGTAAGGAGTTCGGCATGACGCGCAAGCACGTATTCCAGGTAATCATCGAGCAGGATGAGGCAGGATATTATGTAGCAGAGTGTCCAGCGCTGCGGGCCTGCTATACCCAGGGCAAGACCTATGAGGAAGTGATTGAAAACATCAAGGACGTCATCCGACTTTGTTTGGAAGACTTGAAGGCCAAGAAAAAAAAGATCCCGAAGCAACCTGAGATCATTGGTGTCCAGCGGGTCGAGGTTACTACGTGAGTGCCTTCGACCTGCCCATCTTGAAGCCGCGCGAACTGATCCGCGCCCTGGAGCGGATGGGCTTCCGGCTGTTGCGCAAATCAAAGGGGTCTCACTGGCAGTTTGAGCATCCAGACGGGCGCCGTACAACGGTTCCGGTCCACAAAGGTCGTGACATCGGACCGGGCCTTTTGCGTAAGATTCTCCGCGACATTGAAATCGATGCTTCGGAATTGCACAAATGGTTATAGGGGAAACGCCATGGCTGCTCCCATCACACCGTGGGTCCAGGTCGCCAAGCTCCACGCGGACGTCCTGGCCGAGAACTTTTCGGAGGACATCTTCGCCCTGGACCTGGGGCCGCTGGCGGACGGCAACAAGAACGTGCCGGCGGTCTACCGCGACCCGGAGCACTTTTTTCGCGCCTCTTACCTTACCAAGGGGCTGCGGAGCCTGCTCGAAGATGTGCTGTCGCGGCTGGAAGGCGGGGCCGGT
This sequence comes from Bryobacteraceae bacterium, assembly GCA_023511855.1. Lineage (GTDB taxonomy): Bacteria > Acidobacteriota > Terriglobia > Bryobacterales > Bryobacteraceae > JAIMAR01. Next base: position 3,614 of record JAIMAR010000252.1, on the reverse strand, counting down.
AACCGCGTGCTGAAACTGATGACGCCGTTTGGCGGGGGCAAGTCGCATACCCTGGCCGCCCTCTATCATGCCGCCCGCAACCGCGAAGCGCTCGACAATGTCCCCGAGGCGGCCGGGTTGCCTCGGCCGGGCAAAGTGCGGGTAGCTGTGTTCGACGGCCAGTTCTTCGACGCCACCAATGGCAAGGCCATTCCCGGCGAGAAATTCCGCGCCCGCACCATGTGGGGCTGGATCGCTGGGTCCCTTGGCGGCAAGAAAGGATACGAACTGCTGCGCGCCCAGGATGAGGCCCGCGTCGCCCCCGGCGCGGACGACATTCTCGCGCTCCTGGCCGATGGCCCGAACCTGATCCTCCTCGACGAGACGCTCCAGTACCTGATCAGCGCCGGCGGCATCAAGGTCGAGCAGACCACGCTGCGCGACGAGACACTCACCTTTCTCCAGCGACTGACCGTGGCGGTCGGCAACACGACGAACACAGCGCTCGTCTTCTCGCTCCAGTCGAGCAAGCGCGAATCGCTGGAGTACGTGAACCTGCTCCAGACGGTCGATCACCTGGCTGCCCGCAAGGACCAGCGCCGCGAGCCGGTCGAGGGGAACGAGGTCCTGTCCGTCATCCAGCGCCGGCTGCTCGCCAAACTCCCGAACGACACAGATTCGGCGCCGGCTGCGTCTGCCTACCAGGAGATCGTTACGCAGATGAAGCGGGCGTATGCCCACAGCAAGGCGGAAGCCCAGCAGGCCGAGGAGGAAGGGCTGGCCCTCCGAGACCGGGTGCGGGCTTGCTACCCGTTTCATCCTGCCCTGATCGACCTGATGCGCGAGCGCTGGGCGGCAATCCCGGATTTTCAGCGGACCCGCGGCGCTCTCCGGTTCCTCGCGGCTTGCCTCCGGGCCTGTCATCGAGAAGGCAAGAGCCGGGCCGTCCTGGGGCCGGGCGACGTGCCGATCCACGACGCCGAGGTGCGCCTCGCATTCTTCAAGGAGGTTGGCCAGCAAGCGGATTTTCAGGCAGTGCTGGAGCACGACCTGATCGGGGCCAACGCCCGGGCTCCCCGGATTGACAATCGCCGTGCCAAGGAAAACCCCAGCGAGGCGCTGCGCCGGCCCGCGACCCGGTTGGCCACGGCGATCTTGATGTACTCGTTCGGCGGCCTGCGCCGCGAAGGCGGGAAGGAAGGCGAACTGCTGCCACCGGGGATCACGGAAGCCGAATTGCTGTCGGTCTGTGTCGGCCCGGACCTCGACAGCACCACCGCCCAGGCATGCCTCAAAGAACTGAAGGAGCAGTGCCTTTACCTGCACTTCGATGGGGCACGCTACTGCTTCAAGAAGGACCCAAACGTCACACTGCTGATCGAGCAGGAGGCGGATGTCGTCGCCCGCGATGACAAGCGGGTCCGCACGCGGATCAAGGAGATGCTCGAGGCCCGCCTGGCCGGGCACCGCAACGCCATTGTGTGGCCGGATCAGCCCTCGGACATCGACGACAAAGATCCTCAGTTCCTCGTTGCCTACCTGCCGCTGGAGTTCGCCGCCAAGCCGCGCAGCCAGCAAGAGTCTCTGGCCAAGGAGATGATGGAGAAGTACGGCGAGAAACCACGGAGCTACCGCAACGGCCTGGGCCTGGCGATTCCTGCCAGTGATCAGGTGGAAATCCTGCGGCGCGCCGTGCGGTATCTTTTGGCGATTGAGGGTGTAAAGAGTAAGGCCAAACAGCTCAACCTGACCGACGAGCAACGGAGCCAGCTCCGCGAGCGGGCATCGACCGAGCAGGCTGCCGCCGAATCGGCGTTACTGAAACTCTACACCGAGGTGTGGCTGCCGCGTGCTGAAGCGGGCGGGATAAGCATCGAGAAGGTCGCGCCAGGCGGGAAGCCGCTGCAGACGACGCTGAACGATAAGAAGCAGGCGATGATTCACGAGCGGATCGTCGAATTGATTACCCAAGTCTATAGGAAAGTCTTCGACAAAACCGAGCCGGGGAAGATCGTCGAGTTGTTCAAGCTCGGTGAAGGCGATCGTGGCTCAGACTGTCAGCCTGTGCTCGGCATCGCCGTGTCCGACGTGGTGGACGGCTTCTTTTCTTTTCTCGGCTTCCCTCGCCTGATGACGACCGCCGCCATTCGCAAGGGAATCGCCAAGGGCGTGGCCGAGGGCCATTTCGGCTATGTGACTGGTGCCAAGCCGGGCCTCTCAGCCGCCGGCAAGTTCGAGGTCGCGCCGAGCAAGGTCCGGTTCAAGACGCCGATCGTGGAGGACGAGATCGACCTGGAGTCGGGCTTCCTCATGATGCCGCAGGCCATCCCGCAGCCCGAGCCGGTCGGCGGGATTGAACCCTCAGTCGTGGTTTCTCGTACAGGCGGGGTGGTTCCGCCAGCCGGTGGAGTGCCGGGAGGAGCGACGACACCCACCGGTATGTCCGGCGGCGGCCAGGTGATTTCGCCGCCGGCGGCAGCGAACAAGACGGTTGATTTGACCTTCAGCGCCGACCGCAACGGCCTGTTCACGGCCTGGAATGCCGTCGCCAATCTTGCCGACATGGCGGGCAAGGTTACGGTTTCGATCCGCGCCGAATCGGAGCAAGGCTTCGACCAGGTCAAGCTTCAGAACGGCGTATTGGAGCCGCTACGTGAGGCGGACTTGATTGAATGAACACTGGTGGGACTCGAACCGAGCTAGACCTTCCCCCCGGAGGGGCATGCGCCCCATTCCGAAGACGTTGATCTTTGGTAACTCCGCAGGCCTGGATCTCTGGCGACGGCGCCCAGCGGCGCGTATTGTTACGAAGAGGGTTCCTCTCGGGGAGCTTGACCCGTCCGCAGCGAGCGGCGGGTACAAATCGGTTACCGAGAAGCGCCGAGAGCAGCCCCTCTCGGCGTTTTGCGTTTTCCGCCTTTCCCGCAAGCACTTGCGCCGATCCCGCCGGCGACGCCGCGCTCTCTCGTTCGACAGAGAGCCATCGGGGGTCGACGGGAACCTTGACGGTTCCTTTCGGACCCCGAGATTCTGCCGCTCAAACTCTCGAAGTCTCTGGTTACCAACCCTCTCAAAGTTACCAACCCGTTTCCTCTCGGCACCCCGATGCGTCACTTCGAGCGCGACCTGCAAAGGTCGATAGGTAGACGCTTCGGTCCCCTTCCCGCCAGACAGCCGGCCGGCCGCTTTGCGTAGGTCGCTGTGGGCACTTCCGCAAGGAGATGTCCCATGCGACCTGAAACCGATCCCGCCCCCTGACCCCGGACGAACGCCGCCGCGGGGTCGCGGCCATCCTCGCCGCCGGCCTGCTTCGCCTCCGCGCTCGCTCTGCGCTCCCGACCGATCCGGGCCAGGTTCCCGGCCCGGAAAACTTACCGAAAACCGGCCCAGATGGCCTTGAGGTTCCGGCGGAAACCTTGCTCAGTGTCCACACGGGTTAACGGTTTCCGAGTCTCAGGGAAAGGATCGCAAACATGCACCGGAACGTCGGCAAAGAGGTCGCCGCTTTGCAGCGGATGACCGTGAAAGCGCTGCGGGCCAGGTACGCCGAGGTCTTCGGCGAAGAGACGCCCGCCCACAACAAGGCCTGGCTCGTCAAGCGGATCGCGTGGCGCATCCAGGCCCTGGCCGAGGGC
>JAIMAR010000251.1 GCA_023511855.1 Bryobacteraceae bacterium | reverse complement strand
CTAGTAATCGCGGATCAGCATGCCGCGGTGAATACGTTCCCGGGCCTTGTACACACCGCCCGTCACACCATGGGAGTCGGTTCGACCTTAAGCCGGTGGGCCAACCCGCAAGGGAGGCAGCCGTCCACGGTCGGGTCGGCGACTGGGGTGAAGTCGTAACAAGGTAGCCGTAGGGGAACCTGCGGCTGGATCACCTCCTTTCTAAGGGACCGGGGCGACCCGGATCCAAGGGCCGGCCTTCGGCCGCCGTCCGCACATCCCTACCGGTTCTCCCGACTTCGTTCCGTGGGCGTTCGGCTTTCGGGGTGGGGTCGTGGGGCCGGGCCCGTAGCTCAGCAGGTCAGAGCGCACCCCTGATAAGGGTGAGGTCGGCCGTTCGATTCGGCCCGGGCCCACCAGTCCGATCCGGGTGATCGGGCAGGTGGCGGTGGGGGTTTGGACATCGTGAAGAGGGTCGAGAGCGGTCGCGTGCGGCATGCCGTGCGCGGCCGGGTGCGATCGCTCCCGGGTGATCCGGGGGCGGTCGACCGTTGGCAGGGTATGCTCGGGCGTTCCGGTTCCGGGGCCAGGTGGTTCCGGGGCTGGGGCGGGGCGAGCGAGAGAAGGGCATCTGGTGGATGCCTTGGCGCCGAGAGGCGATGAAGGACGTGGCACGCTGCGATAAGCCGCGGGGAGGGGCGAGCACCCGTCGATCCGCGGATCTCCGAATGGGGCAACCCACCGCTTTTGCGGTACCGTCGGTCGAATCCATGGGCCGGCGGGGCGAACCCGGGGAACTGAACCATCTCAGTACCCGGAGGAAAGGACATCAACCGAGACTCCCGTAGTAGCGGCGAGCGAACCGGGACCAGGCCAGTGGTCGTACGACGTGAACCGGAAGCGTCTGGAACGGCGCTCCACAGAGGGTGACAGGCCCGTACGGGTAGGGCGTCGTGCGATCCTCGAGTAGGGCGGGACACGTGGAATCCTGTCCGAAGACGGGGGGACCACCCTCCAAGCCTAAGTACTCCTCGGCGACCGATAGTGCACCAGTACCGTGAGGGAAAGGTGAAAAGCACCCCGACGAGGGGGGTGAAAGAGACCCTGAAACCGGATGCCTACAAGCAGTCGGAGCCCGACCCGGGGGTTCGCTTCCGGGGGTGGGTGACGGCGTACCTTTTGCATAATGGGTCAGCGAGTTACGGTTCGCGGCGAGCTCGAGCCGGTAGGCGGAGGCGCAGCGAAAGCGAGTCCGAAAGGGGCGTCAGTCGCGGGCCGTAGACCCGAACCCGGGTGATCTAGCCATGACCAGGTTGAAGGTGGGGTGACACCCACTGGAGGACCGAACCCACGCCCGTTGAAAAGGTCGGGGACGAGTTGTGGCTAGGGGTGAAAGGCCAAGCAAACCCGGAGATAGCTGGTTCTCCGCGAAAGCTATTGAGGTAGCGCGTCGCGTATGCCCTCGGGGGGTAGAGCACTGGATGGGCTAGGGGGGAGCGATCCCTACCAAACCCAACCAAACTCCGAATACCCGAGCAGCCAGCGCGGCAGACAGACGGCGGGTGCTAAGGTCCGTCGTCGAGAGGGAAACAGCCCAGACCGCCGGCCAAGGTCCCCAAGTCGTGGCTAAGTGGGAAAGGATGTGGGACGGCCGAGACAGCCAGGAGGTTGGCTTAGAAGCAGCCATCCTTTAAAGAAAGCGTAACAGCTCACTGGTCGATGCTGTCCTGCGCCGAAGATGGAACGGGGCTCAAGCCACGCACCGAAGCCGCGGGCTCTCCCTTGACGGGGGAGCGGTAGCGGAGCGTTCCGTAGGCCCGTGAAGCCGTCCCGGGAGGGGCGGTGGAGGCATCGGAAGTGCCTATGCTGACACGAGTAGCGCAAGGAGGGTGAGATTCCCTCCCGCCGGAAGTCCAAGGGTTCCTGCGCAAGGTTCGTCCGCGCAGGGTGAGCCGGCCCCTAAGGCGAGGGCGAGAGCCGTAGCCGATGGGAACCAGGTCAAGATTCCTGGGCCCGCTGGTGGTGACGGCGCCGAACCGTCGTGTCCCCTCATCGGATCGGGGGTGCGGCCGGAGGCGTCCAGGAAACAGCCCCAGCATATGGACCGTACCCGAAACCGACACAGGTGGACTGGTCGAGCATACCCAGGCGAGCGAGCGAACGGCGTCGAAGGAACTCGGCAAATTGCCCGCGTAACTTCGGGAGAAGCGGGGCCTCGGTCCGGGCAACCGGGTCGGGGTGGCACAGACCAGGGGGTGGCGACTGTTTACTAAAAACACAGGGCTCTGCGAACTCGAGAGAGGACGTATAGGGTCTGACGCCTGCCCGGTGCCGGAAGGTCAAGGGGAGGGGTGCAAGCTCCGAACCGAAGCCCCGGTAAACGGCGGCCGTAACTATAACGGTCCTAAGGTAGCGAAATTCCTTGTCGGGTAAGTTCCGACCTGCACGAATGGCGTAACGACTTCCCCACTGTCTCCGACGCCGGCTCGGCGAAACTGAATTCTCCGTGAAGATGCGGAGTACCCGCGGTCAGACGGAAAGACCCCGTGCACCTTTACTACAGCTTTGCAGTGGCACTAGGCGGGCCGTGTGTAGGATAGGTGGGAGCCTGCGAAGCGGAGGCGCCAGCTTCCGTGGAGGCGTCCTTGAAATACCACCCTCGGGCCGTCTGGTGTCTAACCGCGCACCGTGAGCCGGTGCCGGGACCCTGCATGGCGGGTAGTTTGACTGGGGCGGTCGCCTCCCAAAAGGTAACGGAGGCGCGCGATGGTCGGCTCAGGCTGGTCGGAAACCAGCCGTCGCGTGCAAGCGCACAAGCCGGCCTGACTGCAAGACCGACAGGTCGCGCAGAGACGAAAGTCGGCGCTAGTGATCCGGTGGTCCCGTGTGGAAGGGCCATCGCTCATCGGATAAAAGGTACGCCGGGGATAACAGGCTGATCTCCCCCAAGAGTCCCCATCGACGGGGAGGTTTGGCACCTCGATGTCGGCTCATCACATCCTGGGGCTGCAGCAGGTCCCAAGGGTTCGGCTGTTCGCCGATCAAAGTGGTACGTGAGCTGGGTTTAGAACGTCGTGAGACAGTTCGGTCCCTATCTGCCGTGGGTGTACGAGACTTGCGCGGATCCGCCCTCAGTACGAGAGGACCGGGGTGGACGGACCTCTGGTGGACCGGTCGTCGCGCCAGCGGCGCAGCCGGGTAGCCACGTCCGGACGGGATAACCGCTGAACGCATCTAAGCGGGAAACCCACCGCCAAACCAGGTCTCGCCGAGAGCCGTGGTAGACCACCACGTCGATAGGCCGGAGGTGTACGCAGGGCAACCTGCTCAGCCAACCGGTCCTAATCGCTCGAACGCGCTCCCCTCGCCCCAGCCCCGGGACCATCCCCCCGCGGCCGGATCCCCCCGCTACCCTGCCAACCTCTTCCCCACGGGAATCCCCCACGACGTCTTCGACTTCGCGGGGACCCCCACCCGGAACCCCCGCCGAGCCCGGGCTCGCCGGGGTGAAATCCGGGGCCCCCACGACGTCGTGAGACGTCGTGGGGCACCAAGGTGTCGGAAAGGCCTGGTGGCCCAGCGCGGGTGCCCCACCCGATCCCATCCCGAACTCGGCCGTGAAACCCCGCAGCGCCCATGGTACTGTGCCAGAAGGCACGGGAGAGTCGGCCGCTGCCAGGCCTTCCCGACGCCCCAGCTCGACCCTCACCACGATGCCCCCATCCCCCCCGACGTCGTCCGACATCGGGGGTCCGCGGGCCGTCGCAGACGGCACGGGGTGGTCCCGCGGGGTCCCCACGAAGTCGCAAGACTTCGTGGGGTGGCATCCGGGGCCCCCGCGCGATCGAAGATCGCGGGGGGTGCAATCGCGGGGTGGAGCAGCCCGGTAGCTCGTCAGGCTCATAACCTGAAGGTCGCAGGTTCAAATCCTGCCCCCGCAACCAACCCCTCCCACGGCCCCGGCGGAACACCGAACCGGCCGACCGACGCCCCGCTCGGACGAGTTCCGGTGGCGAAGAGGCAAGCCGCCTCGCGGCGACCGCCGAGGCGGCTTCCGCTGCGGCTGGTCGTCCGCCTCGGCCAGCCGGCGAGGAAGCGGGTCCCGCCTCGGCTCGGAGCCGAGGAGCTCGTCGAAGAGTGGCGGGAGGAGATCGGACGCCCCAGGCGCGCCTGCGCTCGTCGGGCCGCCAGCGGCGTGCGGGTCTCGCCGGCCGGACGGCCACCGCGACGGACCTCGCGCGCTCCGCTCGGCGACTGCAGGAGGGATGGGCGCACGGCCGTCCGCTCCAGCTGGCCGCCCCACGCCACCGGCGGCCCGGTTCGGAGCGATCCTGCGCCGCCCGGGTAGCCTCGCGTGACGCCGCTCTCACCATCCCCCGTCGATCGCGATGTTCTGCGCCGAAATCATGCGTGCGGCGTCCGAACAGAGGAAGAGCGCAAGTTCCGCCACGTCCACCGGCTCGATCCGTCGCTTGATGCACTGCCGCTCCAGTACCCAGGCACCGTATTGCTCCAGTCGGTCGCCGAACACGCGGTTCTCGGCTTCCGAGACGACCGCTCCCGGGGCGATCGCGTTCACCGTGATGCCGTGGGGGCCGAGCTCGCGGGCGAAGGCCTTGGTGAGCCCGAGCATCGCCCCCTTCGAGGCGACGTAGGGCACGTAGCCCTCCCACTGTCCGTTGAGCGTGATCGAGGTCAGGTTGACGATCCGCCCCCAGCCTTTGGCCTTCATGGCGGGGGCGACGAGACGCGTCAGGACGAAAGCGGCGGAAGAATTGACCCGGATCTGTTCTTCGTACTCGGCGAGTGTGAAAGCTTCGTGCGGCTTGTTGACGATCGAGGCTGCGTTGTTGATCAGGATGTCGAAGCCGCCCTGCGCCGTGATCACCTCGCCCACGATCCGCTCGATGCCGGCGAGATCGGCGAGGTCACACCC
>JAIMAR010000250.1 GCA_023511855.1 Bryobacteraceae bacterium | reverse complement strand
GGGAAACTTTTGGGGGGGGGGGCGCGGGGGTGAAGCGCTCGGGGTGGGGGGTGGGGGGCGGCTCGACTCCCAACCGGTCGGCGGCGGCCGTCAACTTTTCCCAAACGCCGCGGCTCAGCGGGATGCCTTGGACGCTCCGGAGCTCTTGGGCGCGCCATTCCGGCTCTCCTGCCACCAGGACCTCATCGTAGCCGGCAGCCGGCGGGGCAGACTTCACATCGGCCACCAGACGCTGCATGCGCTCCCGGAAAACGCCAAGGGGCATAAAGCGGGCCACGTCGATCGCGAGGAAAGTCTGGCTATTGCGGGCGGGGCGCCCCACGGTCCGCACGCCACCGACCTCGCTAGCCATCGCGCCGCCCCCCAGCACGCCGCTGAGGATCTCCACCATCATCGCCAGCCCGTAGCCTTTATAGCCGCCGAGCGGCATGAGCAGGCCGTGGTAAGCCTCTCTGGTGTCGGTAGTGGGACGCCCTTCGCGGTCCAGAGCCCAGCCGGAGGGGATCGACGGCTCACCCGCGAAGTAGGCCTTATAGATTTTGCCGGCCGCCACCGCCGTGGTCGCCATGTCGAGCAGCCAGGGCCGCCCGTCTTCGCCCGGGACCGACATGCAGATGGGGTTGGTGCCGAGCCGTCCTTCCCGCCCTTGCCAGGGCGGCACCTGCCCGGTGGCGTTGCACATGACGATGCCGATCAGCCCAGCCGAGGAGATCCGCAGGGCCCAGAAGGCGGCGGCCCCAAAATGATTCGAGTCCCGGGCCACGACGAGCGATATGCCGTGCTGTTTTGCCAGCCGCACTGCATGGCCGCAGCAAATGTCCGACACCACTTGGCCCAGCCCATTCTGCCCGTCATAAAGAAGGCACGCGCCTTGCTCGGAAACCACACGGCCGCGCGCGCGGGGGTCGACCTCGCCGCGAGCGATCCGCTCCAGATAGAAGGTGAGCAGTTGGACCCCGTGGCTGTCGACGCCGCGCAGGTCCGCCTGCACCAGCGATTCGGCGGTCAGCCGGGCATGAGGGCCGGGCGTCCCCGCCGCCTCCAGCAGCCGGGCCGCGAAATCTTTCAGCGTTGCTTGGTCAAACAGATAGTAGTTTTCCGCCATCCCAGTTCAATTCGCCTGCCGGATTACACGCCCGCTCTGACGTTCTCCCCGCCGGCCGCCGAGGCAGCTGAAAGGATGAAGGCCGACACCTCGTGCGGGTCGTCGACGTTGGCCAAAAACAACTGGCCCGATTCTCCGGCGGTCTCCACATAAAGGTCGCCGGTCCGGAGCAGCCGCTGCCAGAGAGTCTGCTCCACGCGCACGTCCTGGACTTTGCTGAGCTGCATCATCCGGCTGGCGCGGCGGAGGACTCCGGACTCCAGGCGCAAACGATCTCCGGCGACCACGAGCCGATCAAAGCGACTGGCGATGTGCCGCTTGAGAGGCCAAACCGCCAGCAAGAGGCCCAATGCCGGGCTCCACCAGGGCCAGTCGTCGAACCAGTTTGCCCGCAACCCGGCGATGTACAAGCCCGCCACGAGCAGTCCGACCGCCGAATAACCCACGCGCACCATCTTCAGGCTTGGACGAATGATCCGGTTCTCCATGTTGGTCACGAAATCGTCCTCCCGGCGGCGCCATCCAGCGGACTGTCCGGAGCCAAGGCTACGGCCTTGCCGCGGCGACGGGCAGCGCGGATCCAGGCTCCCTTAAGGCTTGGTCAACAGCACTCGCCGTCCCTCGATCCGGAAATTGCCGCTGAGCACAATGTTGATCGCTTCCGTATAGATGCGGTGCTCCTCCTTCAGAATCCGCGCCGAAAGCGTCTCCACCGTGTCGTCATCCAGCACCGGGACTGCGGCTTGGACGATGATCGGGCCGGAATCCAAGTTCTCGTCCACGAAATGGACGGTGCAGCCGGTGATCTTCACCCCGTGCTCCAAGGCCTGGTGCTGCGCGTCCAGGCCCGGGAACGACGGCAGCAGGGCCGGATGTATGTTCAGGATCCGGAGCGGAAACTCGCGCACGAAGTAAGCGCTGAGCAGCCGCATGAACCCGGCCAGGCAGACCAGGTCCACCTGATGCTTCTTCAACTCGGCCACAACCAGCCGATCGTAGGCTTCGCGCTCCATTCCCTTGGAGGGGATGCAGACTGCGTTCAGCCCCCGCGCCCGCGCCAATTCGAGGCCCCGTGCTTCCGGCCGGTTGGAGATGACCACGGCGATTTCGGCGTTGATTTTGCCCGCGGCCACATTGTCGGCGATGGCCTCAAAGTTGGAGCCACGCCCGCTCAACAGAATCCCAAGCCGTTTCATCGGTAGATCACCCTTGTCTTTGCGCCTCTGGGCGCCGCAATCACCCGGCCGATCTTCCAGTAGGGCTCTCGAATGTTTTCGAGCAGCCGGCCGGCCGCCGCGGCCTTAGAGGCAGCCACCGCCAGGATCATGCCGACTCCCAAATTAAAGGTTCTGCGGTAGTCCTCGTCGGGAAGATTGCCCAGGCTGCGCAGAAGCTCGAACACAGGCGGGATCTTCCAACTGGAGGTTTCGATTTCAGCAACCAGCCCGCTGGGAAGCATGCGCGGGGTGTTGTCCGTGATTCCGCCTCCGGTGATGTGGGCCGCTCCCTTGAGAAGCCCGGCCGCATGCAGGGCCTGGATCGCCCCAAGATAGCTCCGGTGGACTTTCAACAGCTCTTCGGCCACCGTGCAGCCCAAGTGAGGAACAAACAGATCCGGCGCAAAGCCCGCCACTTCAAACAGGAGCTTGCGCGCCAGCGAGTATCCGTTGGTATGCAGCCCGGTGGAAGGGAGGGCGAGCAAGACATCGCCCGCGCGGATCTGGGAGCCCGTGATCATTTTGCGCCGCTCAACGGCGCCCACGATGAAGCCCGCCAGATCGTATTCACCGGGGGCATAAAAGCCCGGCATTTCAGCTGTTTCGCCGCCGATCAGGGCGCAGCCGTTCTGGCGGCAGGCGCGCGCCAATCCGGCCGCCACCTGGCCGGCGACGGCGGCATCCAGCTTTCCGACCGCGAAGTAGTCCAGGAAGAACAGGGGGCGAGCGCCTTGGACGGCGATGTCGTTGACGCAGTGGTTGACTAAATCCTGGCCTACCGTGTCATGCTTTCCAGTTAAGAAAGCCACCTTGAGCTTGGTGCCCACCCCGTCAGCCGAACTGACCAAGACCGGCTCCCGCCATCCCGACAGGCGGAAGCCTGCGCCGAAGCTGCCGATATCGGTTAGAACACGGGGCCCGAAGGTCGTCCGCGCGTGCTTGCGGATCAGGCGGACCGCGCGCCCGGCTTCGTCAATGTTCACGCCCGCATCTTGGTAGAGGACCGTCTTCCGGCTGCCCATGATGAGTAGGAACTCTCCAGTATAGCGGGGCGGCCCGGCAGCGGGGTCCGCGTCTCAGAACGCCGAGCTGGATTCAATGCCGGCGGCCTGAAGAACGGCGGCCATTTTCTGCAAAGCCGACTTATGGATCTGCGAAACGCGGCTTTCGTTGATCCCCATCCGCTCGCCGATTTCGCGCATGGTCAGCTCGCCGCTGTAGTAGAGTTCCACCACCTGGCGGTAACGCGCCGGCAAGACCTCCATGGCCGACAACAAATGCTGGCGGAGCTCCTGCTTCGAACAGAGGGTGTCCGGCTGGTTGCAGGGCTCGGCAGGGAAATCGGGCATGGCGGGCTCCTCGCCTTCGCCGCGACGGGTGGCCGCCGAAACCAGCCCCGTGCTTCCCAGCTCCATCATGATGCGCCGCCAGCGCTTCTCTTCGACGCCCATCTTTTCGGCGATCTCGTCCTGGGTGGGCGAGCGATGCAGGACCGCCGCCAGTTCCCGCGCGGCGGCTTCCACCTGCTTGTGCCTGCGGCGCAGGTCGCGCGAGGCCCAGTCCAGTTGCCGGAGGCTGTCCAGGATGGCGCCTTTGATGCGGTGTTTGGCGTAGCTGGAAAAGACGACTTTTTTGCGCGGGTTATACTTCTCAGCCGCATCGAACAGGCCTAGCACTCCCGCATGCACCAGGTCGTCCAAGTCCACATGCACCGGCAGGTTCTCGTGAACCCGTACCGCAATCGCCCGTACCAGGGGCAGGTGCTTCAGCACCATTTCATCCCGTCTCTGATTGGCGCGTTTCGAGACACTTTGGGCGCTCATCTCGATTCCCTCGCTTGTTCCGGCGGTTGCCGTTCGTGACCGCGAGGCCTTTTGCCGCTCATATCGGCGGCTGCCGGCCTCGCGACGGAGGCAAGAGCAATAGATCGGCCAGGGAATCGCCTTACTGTAAGGAACCTTGCTGGGATGAACTACTGATTGAAAGAAAAGAAGTTACTGAGGCGCGGGCGCCGAATCACTTAGAGGATCGCAGCACCGGCCGAACGGCCGTGTTTCAAAGCGGAAACCAAACCGGCACGCCGTGTTTCAATCCGGGATGGAGGATGTTCCGAAGGCGGCCTCGACAGAGGAGTAGTTCACCAGGCGCACGCCGTAGTCTTCCAGCCCCTGCCGCACCGCCGGTGAGGTCAACGCCTCCAGCTCGAGCTCGCGGCTCTCCTTCAGCCGGGTGGCCGTGGATGCGCGCAACTCGGACCGGCAGTAGCCCGGGTGGCACAGCAGTTCGCTGAGGCCGGGTGGGATCTGCCGGACCAGCACTAGAAGGCGGTCTTGATCGAGGCGGCCGGTCTCGGCGAAGCCCAGCAGTTGGTCCGCCATCCGGCATCCGTGCTTGCCGAGACGACGGCGGGCGAGCCAGCCGACCACGGGCGCCGGCAGAGGACGCCGCACCCAGCGGATGCCGAATTCCCGGGAGACTCTTCCCAACGCCTCGGCCACGGGCGGCAGCAGGTGCGCATGTTTGTGGGTATCGAGGTGGGTGAGTCGCAGTCCGGCGTGCAGGATCTTACGAACCTGCGCGGCGCATTCCGGGTAGTGGTGAAGTTGTCC
>JAIMAR010000249.1 GCA_023511855.1 Bryobacteraceae bacterium | reverse complement strand
GGTTTGGTGTCTCCTGATAGAAGTCGATGGGCCCGAGCTTGAGCGCTTCGATCTCGTGCGATGCGAACGCGGCCAGCAGGCGGCCCAGGTGCTCGTAGGCCCTTCCCGCCGCCAGCAGCTCTATCCTCACGCCGACCTTCTGCCCCTGCGGCCCGTCCACGAACCGCAGCGCTATCCCAAAGCGGGCGATCCAAACGCGGACGTGCGCCTGGGCGTCGTGTCGGCCACGGGCGGCGCCACGCGATGGATGGATCTCGGCGAGACGCGCGACGCGTTGCTCGCCCGCGTGAAGTGGACTCCGGATGGCCGCGCGTTGTTCGTTCAAAGACTCAACCGCATTCAAAACCGCCTGGAGCTTTTGGCCGCGGAAGCCTCCAGCGGAAAAAGCCGCCTGGTGCTGCGTGAAGAAGATCCACACTGGGTCAACGTGGCCGACATCCTGGAGTTCCTCAAAGGCGGCGCTGAGTTCCTCTGGTCCAGCGAACGCGACGGCTACCGGCATCTGTACCGCTATTCCGCCAACGGTGAACTGCTGGCCCGCCTCACCTCGGGCCCGTGGGAGGTGACCGCTTTGGCCGGCGTGGATGAGCCGCGCGGCTTTGTCTATTATGTCTCCACGGAAGTCAGCCCGCTGGAGCGGCATCTGTACCGGGTCCGCCTCGACGGCGGAGAGCGCCGGCGCATCAGCCAGGGGTCCGGCACGCACGGGATCTCCATGGGACCGCGCTGCGAATACTACCTGGCGGGCCACTCGAGTTTGACATCGCCGCCGGGACGCACCATCCGCACCGCGGACGGCGCTGAGTGGGCTGTCTTCGAGGAGCCGGACCGCAGAGTGCAAGCAGAGTTTGATCTGCTTCCGGAAGAATTCCTCGAAGTGCGCGCGCCGGACGGCGCCACGCTCTACGCCGGCCTGATCCGCCCCGCCGGCTTCCGGCAAGGCGTGAAATACCCCGCGGTGGTTTTCGTCTACGGCGGTCCCCACTCACAGCTCGTGCAGAACCGTTGGCAGGGGCTGACCCTGGAGCAGGCCTTAGCCCACCGCGGCTATGTCATCTGGAAGCTCGACAACCGGGGTATGGCCGGCCGCGGGCACGTCTTTGAAACGTCGTTGTTCCGGCGCTTCGGCCGGCAGGAGCTGGAAGACCAGAGGGCAGGAATTCGGCATTTGCTGTCCATGGGCTTTGTGGATCCGGCGCGTGTCGGCATTTACGGCTGGAGCTACGGAGGCTACATGACCCTGTACGCGATGCTCAACGCGCCCGAGTTGTTCCGCGCGGGCGTGGCCGGCGCCCCCGTCACCGACTGGCGCAACTACGACACCATTTACACGGAGCGTTACCTGGGTTTGCCCTCGGAAAATGAGGAGGGTTACCGGCTCAGTTCCGTCGTGCATCAGGCGGCGAACCTTCGAGGCAGCCTCCTCATCATCCATAACCTCGAAGACGACAACGTGCTGTTTCAAAATTCGCTTCAGATGGCGAACGCTCTCCAGAGAGCGGGCAAGCTGTTCGAGATGATGGTGTACCCGCAAAAGTCTCATGGCGTCTCGGGTGCAGCCCGCGAGCACATGCTGCGCCTGATCGCCGACTTCTTCGACCGCCGGCTCAAGCCAGCCCCGTGACAACTTAGTTGAAGCGCCTGGCGGCGTAATCGTCTCCTCAACCACCGCCCTCTCTTCAACCCAACCGCGTCTCGTAGGGGCGGACCAATGTGTCCGCCCGAGTGGCGCACGCTCCTTGTTGTGGGGCAGACATTCTTGTCTGCCGGCCGACATTCCTGTCGGCCTTGGCCCCCTTCAACCACCGCCCTCGTCCCCTATGGTGACCCTGCGCTCATGAGCTGCTCTCGTGGTGAGCTTTCTCCACACCGCCGCCTCAGAGCTATACTGAGGTGGATCCGCGGCCGCCTCGCCCGGACAAGGAGCAAATTCATGAAACGCTGGATCACTTCTTCCATCGCGGTAGCCTGCGTGGTTGCCTTCGCCATCCTCTTGTCGCCCATCGAGGACGCCCCGGCCGCCGCGGCCCCCAAGCGCCTCTCCTCTTACGACCCGCAGGTCAAGCAGCTTCTCGCCCAAATGACCTTGGATGAGAAAATCGGCCAGATGACCCAGCCCGATCAGGAGTTCCTGATGAAAGCTCCCGAGGACATCCAGAAATACTTCATCGGCTCTGTCCTCAGCGGAGGCAACTCCGATCCTAAAGAGGGCAACAGCCTCGAAGCCTGGACCAACCTCTACGACCGCATCCAGACCGAGGCCATGAAGACCCGGCTCGGCATCCCCATCCTCTACGGCGTCGACGCCGTGCACGGCCACAACAACGTCTTGGGCGCCGTCATCTTCCCGCACAACATCAACCTGGGCTGCACCCGCGACCCGGCCCTCGTCGAGAAGATCGCGCGCATCACCGCCCGCGAGGTTCGCGCCACCGGCATCCAGTGGACCTTCGCTCCCTGCGTCACCGTCCCCCAGGACATCCGCTGGGGACGCACTTACGAAGGCTTCTCTGAAGACCCGCAAATCGTCGCCACCCTCGGCGAAGCCGCCGTGCGCGGTTTCCAGGGACTGGACCTCTCCAGCCCTCTTTCCATCCTCGCCTGCGCCAAACATTACGTGGGCGACGGCGGCACTTCACCGGCCGCCTCCGGTCCGGAGGGCGTCGCTCCGGCCGGCCCCGGGGCCAGCGCCCGTTTCCGCCTCGACCAGGGCGACACCCGGGTCGACGAAGCCACCCTCCGCCGCATCCACCTGCCCGGCTACGTCGCCGCCATCCGCGCCGGGGTCGGCTCCATCATGCCTTCCTATAGCAGTTGGAACGGCGTCAAATGCTCGGCCAGCCGCCGCCTGCTTACCGAGATCCTCAAACAGGAGCTGGGCTTCGAAGGCTTCCTGATCTCCGACTACAACGCCATCGACCAGATCAAACCCGGCGACTACAAGGGCTCCATCGAGATCTCCATCAACGCCGGCATGGACATGGCCATGGTCCCCAGCAACTACCGCAACTACTTCCGCTACCTCAAAGAGCTGGTCGAAGAAGGCAAAGTGCCCATGTCGCGCATCGACGACGCCGTCACCCGCATCCTGCGCGTCAAATTCGCCATGGGTCTGATGGACAAGAACCGCTCACAACTGGCCGACCGCAAACTCCACCAGAGCTTCGGTTCACCCGAACATCGCGCCCTCGCCCGGGAGGCGGTGCGCAAGTCCCTGGTGTTGCTCAAGAACGATCGCAAGACGCTGCCTCTTTCCAGGCAGGCCCCGCGCATCCACGTGGCAGGCAAAAGCGCCGACGACCTCGGCAACCAGTGTGGCGGCTGGACCATCCAGTGGCAGGGGCGCAGCGGGCCCGTGACCACCGGCGGCACGACGATCCTGGCGGCCATCCGCTCGGCCGTTTCACCGAAGACGCAGGTGACCTATTCCCAGGACGGCACCGGGGCGGAGGGAGCCGCTGTCGGCGTGGTGGTGATCGGTGAACGGCCTTACGCCGAAGGCGTGGGCGACCGCGCGGATCTCTCCCTCGGCAAAGAGGACCTCGAAGCGGTCGCGAACGTCAAGAAGGCCGGCATCCCGGTGGTGGTGATCCTCATCAGCGGCCGCCCCATGATTATTAACGAGGTGCTGCCGCAGGCCGATGCCTTCCTGGCGGCGTTTCTGCCCGGCACCGAAGGCGGCGGCGTGGCCGACGTGCTGTTCGGAAGCTACAAGCCCACCGGCAAGCTTTCATTCTCCTGGCCGCGCTCCAACGATCAGCTTCCCCTGAACATCCATTTGCCCAAGGATCGATACAACCCGCTGTTCCCCGTAGGTTACGGGTTGAGTTACTAAGTCCTTTTCTGGGCGGACCCGGCGAACGGACCCGCCCCTCCCAGCCCCGCAGCAGGCGCGGCGCCGGATCAGAGCTGAGCCGTCCGCCCTGAAGCCCTGGAAGGTTCCCGGGGCTCAATGCGGCTTGGCGTACTCGCTCATGCCCGAGATATCAATCAATACCACGGGCTCGCTGCCCACCACCCAGGCGTCATGCCCGGGAGGCAGCTTCGAAACGTCACCAGGCCCGAATTCGGCTTCGCTGCCGTCATCCATCACCACATGCAGCCGCCCGGAAACGTGGTATTGCAGGTGCGGCGCCTGACAGCTCGCCGTGCCCGCCAGCGGCCTTACGCTCGTGGACCATTTCCATCCTGGCTGCAATGTAGCTCTCCCGAACGTGACCCCGCCGAGCGTCACCAACTGGAGCATCCCTTTGTCGAATGCGCGGGTCTCCTCCGGCGCATTCAAAGACTTGCGCTGCATTTGTGCCATCGTTTTGCCTCCTCTGAGCGGCCCGTCCGGGCCGGCATGTCTGGAAGCATAGCACCCGACGGACCGGCCATGGCAGCCGGTACGTACTTTGCGCCGCCGACCCGGCGCACCGCCACGGCAGCATCAAACTTAAAACTTAGAAAGAGGCTGTGCGGCCCCGTTGGACGGGCGCCCTCTTATGAACCAGACTCTTTCTGTGGGGCAGGCATTTCTCATATGGGTTATGCTCCCTTTGTGGAACAAGCTCTTTGTGCGGGGCAGGCTGTCTGGTGGGACATGCTCTCCTTGTGGGGCGGACATTCTTGTCTGCCGGCCGACATTCCTGTCGGCCTGGGCCCCCTTCACGCACTGCCCCTCTTTACCCCCGTCGTGCATCCCGCACCTCGGCCGCTCTAAATCGCCGCACATGAAAAGTTCGTCCCCGGCTTCAGGACGCCCGTTTGGCGATCCACTCGATCGTCTGGCCCATCATCGGAATCTCCACGCTCATCCGGAGCTCGTCCTGGCCCGTGACTTTGCCCTTGTAGTTCAGCTTCATCTCCTGATCCTCGAACTTCACCCCAATCGTGAAGCTGAACTGGTCTCCCTCAATCTTTCCATCCTCGATCACCGACTTGCCGAGCATGGCGCTGGCAATCCTTGGGAATCATGGCT
>JAIMAR010000248.1 GCA_023511855.1 Bryobacteraceae bacterium | reverse complement strand
CCTTCGGGGCAGCAGAGAATCGGCGGACTCAGATCGACAAAACTTTGTCGATATGGGCGCCTCAGTGGCACAGAGGGGCGCCGACGCCGCACAATGAGAAAGGGGCCCGGCTGTGCCGGACCCCTTTGCCGCGTCAATCAGAATTGACCCTAGATTTGTACCTCTATGGTCCCCTTCTCCTCGGGGCGATTCTTATCCTACCACATCCTCAGGCCGGTCCAAAACGCGCTGGGAGGGAGCTCTTCAGGAAGCCGGAAGTCGACGTCGATCAGGATCAGAATCAGGAAGATCGCCAAAAAAACCAGGCCCGAGACGAAGATCAGGGCGTTGAGCGGCTTGTCGTGAAGCAGGTGCATGAAAAACAGCGCGACCAGAGAGGCTTTCAAGGAGGCGATGCCCAGCGCCACAATCACGTTGACCGCAGGCGAGCCAAAGTGGATGCCGGCGACCGCCACGGTCACCGCGGTCAAAGTCAGGAGAGCCGCCAGAACAATTACATAAGTTCGCATTGCAAGATCCTATCCGATCAGATATAACAGAGGGAATAAGTAGATCCAGATCATGTCCACTAAGTGCCAGTACAAGCCTCCTAAATCGACAGGAGCGTAGTAGGCGCTGGAGAAATGGCCGCGGCGGCTCCGGACGAGCAGCCAGGTCAGGACAATCATCCCGCCC
Source organism: Bryobacteraceae bacterium (assembly GCA_023511855.1). Classification (GTDB taxonomy): domain Bacteria; phylum Acidobacteriota; class Terriglobia; order Bryobacterales; family Bryobacteraceae; genus JAIMAR01. The sequence goes on along the minus strand of JAIMAR010000248.1, from coordinate 4,328 downwards.
AAGATGTGCAGGCCATGCAGGCCGGTCATCATGAAGTAAAAGCTGAAGAACATGGCCTGGCCGGCCGGCTCCGGTCCTCCCGCGGAGTAGAACTTTCCGGGCAGAAGCCCGTCGTGAAACTTGTGCGAGTACTCGAAGTACTTGACGACCAGGAAGGCGCCGGCCAAGGCGAGCGTCGCCGCCAGGTAGCGCACCAGAGCTCGCTGGCGGCTGTGGCGCGCGCTGTGGACGGCCATGACCATGGTGAAGCTGCTGACCAGCAGAATCACCGTATTGAGCGCGCCCAGCGGGCGGCTCAGGTGTTCGTGGGCCAGGCGAAAGGCGTCGTGGTGCCGGCCCGACATGATGGCGAAGCCGACGAACAGTCCGCCGAAGAGCAAGATTTCCGTCACCAGGAACAGCCACATGCCGATCTTGCCGGCATCCACCTGCTGCTCCATCTCGGCATAGTGGTGCTGAAGGAACGGGCTGTGGGTCGTGGGGGTCGTGGTTTCGCTCATACCAAAGCCGGCTCCCGGTCGTAGTCGTAAGGTCCGTGGGTGGGAACAGGTGTTCGGTCAAAGTTGTGGGCAGGAGGCGGCGAGGGCGTCTCCCATTCCAGGGTGGCGCCGCCCCAGGGGTTGGCCGGGGCGTCCGGTTTTTTCCGCAAAGAGACGAGGAGGTAGCCCAGGATCAGGAACAACCCGAGGGCCAAGATCCAGCTTCCCACGGTGGAAAGCACATGCATGGGCTGAAAATCCTGAACGTAGCTGGCGTAGCGGCGGGGCATGCCGCGGCTGCCCATCAGGAACTGGGACAGGAAGGTCAGATTGAATCCGACGAAAACGAGCGCCGCCGCCAGGCGGGACATCTTTTCAGAATACATGCGGCCGAACATCTTGGGCCACCAGTAATGCACCCCGGCCAAGTAGGCGATGAAGGTCCCGCCCATCATGACATAGTGGAAATGGGCCACCACAAAGTAGGTGTCCGTAAGATGCACGTCCGTGCTCAACGCCCCGAGAAACAGTCCGGTCAGCCCGCCGATGGCGAACAGCGTCAGGAACATGATGGCGTAGATCATGGGGGCATCCAGTTTAATGGAGCCCTTATACATGGTGGCCAGCCAGTTCCAAATCTTAATGCCGGAGGGGATGGCGACCAGGAAGGTCAGGAAGCTAAAGACCGCGGAGGCCAGTTGCGACTGGCCGCTGATGAACATGTGGTGTCCCCAAACCAGGAAGCTGATCAGGGCGATGGCCAGGCTGGAGTAGGCGATCGCTTTATAGCCGAAGATCGTCTTGCGCGAGAAGACGGGAATGACCTCGCTGATGATGGCCATGCCCGGCAGAATCATGATGTAGACGGCGGGGTGGGAGTAGAACCAGAAAAAGTGCTGGAACAGCACCGGGTCGCCGCCCAGCTTGGGGTCGAAGATGCCGATCCGGAAGACCCGCTCCATGATGAGCAGCAGCAGGGTGATGCCTAGCACCGGGGTCGCCATGACCTGGATGATGGCGGTGGCGTACGTGCCCCAGGCGAAAAGAGGCAGCCGGAACCAGTTCATGCCGGGGGCGCGCAGCTTATGAATGGTGGCGATGAAGTTGATCCCGGTGAAAATGGAGGAGAAGCCGAGGACGAAGACGCCGAAGACCATGAGACTGACGGTTCCGCCGGTGGTGGAACTGTAGGGGGTATAGAAAGTCCAGCCGGTATCAATGCCGCCGCCCAGGATGCCGCCGAGCAGGATCAAGGTGCCCACGACATAGAGATAGTAACTGGCGAGGTTGAGGCGGGGGAACGCGACGTCCTTGGCCCCGAGCATGAGCGGCAGGACGAAGTTGCCGAAGGCGGCGGGGATGGCGGGAATGATGAACAGGAAGATCATGATTGCGCCATGGAGCGTAAAGACCTTGTTGTAAGTGTCGGCCGGGAGGAGGTCGCTTTTAGGCGTGAGCAGCTCCATGCGGATGAGCATGGCCAGAATGCCGCCGAGCACGAAGGCAGCGAGCGTGGACCAGAAGTAGAGGATGCCGATGCGCTTGTGGTCCAGGGTGAAGAGCCACGAGCGCCAGCCTTTGGGTTCGTGGAGGTAGTCGCCGTGCGTGGATGACATAGGTTCCCCCCTCATTTCTGCGCCTTGATGAATTCAATAAGGGCCTGAATTTCGCGCTCGGTCAACAGGCCCTGAAAGGTGGGCATGATGGGCTGATAACCTTCGACGATCCGCGCCTGGGGCTGGAGAATGGATTCGCGCAGATAGTTTTCATCGACGAGCGCGTCCTTGCCATCGGCCATGCGTTGGGTATGCCCGAAGATGCCTTTGAAGCTGGGACCTTGGCCGCGGCGGCCATCCAGAGAATGGCAAGTCGCGCAGCCCCGGCTCTGATAGAGCAGAGCGCCCAGCTCGGGCAGAGGCATGGCTTGGGTGGTTTCGTCTCCACGCTCCAGCCAGTCCCGGTACTTGGACTCGCTGAGGACGTGGATCTTGCCTCCCATGACGGAGTGGCCCGTGCCGCAATACTCGGCACAGAACAAGACGTGCGTGCCCTCCTTCTCCGGCGTAAACCACAGCCTGGTGTAGCGGTCCGGAAGCAGGTCCGCCTTGATGCGGAAGCTGGGCACATAGAAGCTGTGAATAACGTCATCGGAGGTCATGATCAGCGTGACCGGCTTGCCGAGCGGCACGCGTAGCTCATTGAGCGTACGGGTTCCGTTGGGATACTCGAACTGCCAGACCCAGCGCTTGCCGGTGACGCGGATTTCCAGAGCGTCGCGGGGCGGCACGGTGGCGTCCAGGTAGCCGTGGAAGCCCCAGAAAAAGATGACCATGACAATGGCCAGTGGAATGACGGTCCAGGCCACCTCCAGCTTGAAGTTGTGGGTGATCTTAGGGGTCCGTTCGTTGGGCGCGCGGCGGCGGTATCGCCAGACAAAGAAGACGATCAGCGCGGTGACGAGAAAGAAGAAGAAGGCCGAGATGTAGAAGATGAACAGGAACAGGTCATCGACCTGCCCGGCGTAAACGGTGGCCTGTTCGGGCAGCAGGAGTTCGCGTAACCAGTTCATGCGGCAGTGGCAGCTCCCGTGGCTGTGGACCGGCGCTCCCGCCGCCAGAAGATTCCCAGGATCGTACCGAGCACCAGGATGGTCAGCGCGCCGCCGGCCTTCATGATGTTGGCGGCGAAGGGCACGTAGGAACGGGAGGCGGGGTCGTAGTGATAGCAGAACAGCAGCAGGCGGTCGAGGCCGGCGGAAAACTTGCCCGTGGAGGCCTCGGCCAGCGCTAGCCGCAGATCGCGCGACTTAAACTCGATGCCGTACAGGTAGCGGGAAACGGCCCCTTCGGGCGTCAGGACCATGATGGCCGCGGCGTGGGCGTACTGGCGGATCGATTCGTCGTAGCGGTAATGAAAGCCCACCTGTTCGGCGAGCCGCTTGACGTTGCCGTCGTGATCGGTGAGGAAATGCCAGCCCTCGCCGCCCCGTCCCAGGTCGGCGATGTAGGCCTGTTTTTTCGCCTGGGCCAAGTCCGGCGTCTCCGAAGGGTCGATGCTGATGGTGACGATCTCGAAATCCTTCCCAGGAGAGCCGGGGATGTTTCGCAGTGCGGCGGTCTGTCCGTTCAACACCAGCGTGCAGAGCATCGGGCAGTTATAGTAGACCAGGTTCAAGATCACCGGCCGGTCTTTGTGAAAGTATTCCCCGAGCCGAACCAGCTTTCCGCTCTCGTTCACAAAGGTCAGGTTGAGATCGACCTTTTGCCCTAAGTGTTCGGTGATGCCCACGCCTTCCAGCTCCGCGGGCAGAGGCGGCGCCGCAGCCGGCCCCACTGCGGCGAGGGTCAGGATGGAACCTAAGATGGCGCTAATTCGCAGCATTGCTGGCTCCTGAAGTTTCGACCGGGGCGGGGCGCCGGGGGTATTTCAGCTTGCCTTGAGCGGATTCTTCGAGCAGCAGCTCGATGGCCCGGTTCACGGGCAGGCGCACGGTTCCTTTCTCACGGTCGATGTAGCGGTAGGAGTTCAGGACCTCGTCCTCGCGCGCGCGCAGCTCTTTCAAGGCCTGAGAGTCCTGGCTCAAAACCTTGACGTAAAGCTCGCGTTCCAGCAGCCGGTTGAAATAGAACTGAATGCCCAGGATGACCACGCCGAGAAGGAAAAGGGTTGCCGCGCCGAAAAGAGCGATAAACTTGACATTCGGCTCGGTGCGGTCGAACTCCGGGGCCGGGCCCGTCGCTTCGGTCGTCATGAGTTTACGTTCCTAATCTGTCTGATGATGCAGAGCGCGTTCGAGTCGCAAGTCTCCCGTGGGAACCAGGGCCCTGCGGCGGAGCATGCGCCAGGAGG
>JAIMAR010000247.1 GCA_023511855.1 Bryobacteraceae bacterium | reverse complement strand
GCCTTGGATCGGAGAGCCGCTGGCGCGATTTCTGCGCGGGGGCGAGGACGTGGGCGGCGCCACGTTGACCAGATTCTTTGGGTTCCATGTGGCGGTCCTGCCCGGCGCCATGACGCTGTTTCTTCTGTTGCACCTGGCTCTGGTGCAGAAGCACGGCATCAGCATTCCGCCCAAAGTCGAACAGGAGGCGCGGAGGGCTTCGAAGCCGGTCCCCGAAATGGCTTTCATTCCCAATTTCTTTCTGCGCGAGTTGATGGCCTGGTATGCAGCTTTGGGAATCCTGGGCGCGCTGGCGGCTCTGTTCCCGTGGGAACTGGGGGTCAAGGCGGATCCTTTCGCGCCGGCACCGGCCGGCATCCGCCCGGAGTGGTATTTTCTGGCGCCCTTCTACACGTTGAAGCTGCTTCCGAGCCACGTTTGGCTCATCGAGGGGGAGCTGCTCGGATTGCTGGCGTTTGGCCTGCTCTGCGTGTTCTGGGCGCTGCTGCCCTTCTGGGCGGTCAATCGGGCCGGCGCACTAAGGATCCGTTTGGTGACCGGCGCCGGGGTGGCGCTGTTGTCGTATCTGGCGGTCTTTTCCGCGTTGGGGTACTGGCGATGAGGGTGACGGTAATGTTGTGGGCGCTCACGGGCGCGGCCGGCTTGGCTTTGGGCGCAAAGGATTCCTGCCTGGAGTGTCATTCGGGCCTGAGCGGTGCTCTTCAGGCGCCCGCCGTTCAGATGGAGCACGACGTCCACGCCCGGCGTGGGCTGGGCTGCACCGCCTGCCACGGCGGCGACCCAAGCTCGGACGATCCTCAAGTTTCCATGAGCCGCGCCCGCGGGTTCGTCGCCAAACCGAGCCGCCTTGCAGTGCCCAAGCTTTGCGCCCGCTGCCACAGCGACGCAGCCCTCATGCACCGGTTTCAACCGCAGCCGCGCGTGGACCAGTACGCGCAATACATGACGAGCATTCACGGCAAGCGGATCGCCTCGGGGGACGCCGCGGCGGCGGTTTGCACAGACTGTCACGGAACGCACGGTGTCCGTGCGGTGAAGGATCCATTGTCGCCGGTACACCCGCTGCGGTTGCCCGAGACCTGCGGGCGCTGCCACGCCGATCCGAAGTACATGGCGAAATACGGCATCCCGACCAACCAATTGGCGGAGTTCCGCAAGAGCGTGCACTGGGAGGCGCTGGAGAAGCGCGGCGATTTGTCGGCGCCGAGTTGCGCATCGTGCCACGGGAATCATGGCGCGACGCCGCCGGGCGTGGCCACGGTCGCGGCTGTGTGCGGCACCTGCCATGTCGTGATGCAGCAGCTCTACGACAAAAGCCCGCACCGCCCGGTGTTTGACGCCATGGGCGCGGCCGGCTGCGTGGTGTGCCATGACCATCACGCCGTATTTAGGAGCTCGCCGGCCATGTTGTCGGGGCCGGAGGCCGTCTGCTCCCGATGCCACGACGCGACGTCGGCAGGCGGCCTGGCCGCGGCTCAAATGGGATCGGCCATCCGGAGACTGAACGAGGCGCTGGACCGCTCGCGGCGCATTCTGGAGGACGCTTCAAGAGCCGGCATGGAGGTGTCCGAGGCGGTGATGCGGACCAATGATGCGGCCGAGGCTCTGGTCAAGGCCCGCGTGGCGGTGCACGCCTTCGACCTCAAGGCCGTGGAGCAGCCGGTTCGGGAAGGTTTGGCCGTCGCCGCAGAGACGTATCAAGCAGGGGTGGACGCGATGCGGGAACGCGACCGCAGGCGGATCGGCCTGGGAGTCTCGTTGATCGCCATCCTGATCACGATGGCAGGGCTTTGGTTAACCATCCGGCGGCTGGAATCGAAGCCGCAGTGAGAGGAGGGGTTATGCGCGTTATGCCGGTGATGATCGGGCTGACGCTGGCGGCCGCGGTCTGGGGGCGGGATTTGGAGCCAGCCAGCAGCGCGGAGTTTTGCGGCCGGTGCCACCGCACCATCCTGGAGGCGTGGAAGAGGTCGGCGCACGCCCGCGCCATGGAGAGCCCGCTGTTCCAGGATGCGCTGGAGATGGCGGTGGAGGCCTATGGCGCCGGAACCAGCCAGATGTGTTTGAACTGTCATGCCCCGCTGGCTTCCTTGACTCAGGATTCGAGCTGGCGGCGGAAGACGACCTGGGAGGGAGTGACGTGTGACTACTGTCACTCGGTACGTTCGGTGGCGCTGGGTGCGGGCAACCCGAAAGCGGCCGTGGAATTGTCGCTCGTGAAAAGCGGACCGCTAAAAGACGTGGTAGCACCTGCACATGGCGCGCAGTATTCTCCTGTGCACACCACCTCGCTGATCTGCGCCCCGTGCCACGAGTACCGCAATGCGCTGGGATTCCCCGTACTCACCACTTATTCGGAATGGGAAAAGTCGCGTTACGCCGAGGAAGGCAAGGGCTGTCCCGCGTGCCACATGTACCAGGTCGCCGGGGCGGTGGCCGACCCGAAAGTGGCGGCCAACAGTTCGGCCAAACTGAACCTGCACGAAATGCCTGGCAGCCACTCTGTTGACCAGCTCAACCGGACGATTAAGGCCCAGCTCAACGCCCTTCGCGAAGGCGACCATCTGAAGGTAACGGTGGTGATTGCCAACGTTGCAGCCGGTCACATGGTTCCCACTGGGTCGCCCATGCGGCAGCTTTTGTTGGACGTCACCGCATCGCCCTACGGGGGCGAGACGCTGCACGAGCAGCGAGCCTACCGGCGAGTCGTGGCGGACAAGCAAGGAAAGGCTGTGCCGCGCGAACCCGACGCGTTCCTCCGCGGCGCATCCACGCTCTCGGACAACCGGCTGGCGCCGGACGAGAAGCGCACCGAGACCTTCCTGTTCCCAATGGGTGGCCGCGCGCAGGTTCAGGTGACCGCAACCGTCTCGTATTACTATTCGCCGCTGGCCGAGGGCGAGGCCCAGAAGCGGATGACCTTCCTCACCTTACGGCGCCTGGTGAAATAGAGGAAGTCATCCGCCTTCAGGACGCAGCGTCAGGCGTTCAGCTGCCGCGCCGGAAAGATACAAAGAGCTCGCCTGGGGCGGGCCGATTCACGCGGTGACCATCCCGTGGATGTTCTCTGGAGATGCGGCAGCCTCGCGCCTATCTCTTCGCCGTCACAGGCGGTTTGGCCGGGATGGTCCACAGATACAGCGTGTGGCCGTCCACTTCAACGGTCTTTTCGGGCGGCCAATCGTCCATGTCGAAGTCGTGGGAAACGATGCGCGTCCCCGGCTTCAACTCCTTCCACAGCTTCGGCCGCAGCTTCAAATTCAGAGAGGGCAGCAGGTACAGCGTCACCACGGTGGCGTCGCGGAAGTCCGCTTCAAACAGATCCTCCAGCCGGAAGGTGACCTTGCCGGTCATTCCCTGCCTGGCGGCGTTCTCGTTGGATTCCCGGATCCTCTCCGGGTTGATGTCGATGCCAATCGCCCGGGCGCCGAGCTTGGCCGCCGTAATCACGGTGCGCCCATCGCCGCAGCCGAGATCGTAGAGCACATCGCCCGGCCCAACCTTGGCCAGCTTCATCATCTCGTCGACCACTTCCTGCGGGGTCGGCACGAACACTACATCCGGCTCGCGCAGTTTTTTCTGTTGACCAAAAGCTGCGGTCGCCAACAAGGCAACCACCAACACAACCACACACGACTTCGTCCAGGACTGCATAATCTCCTTCCTTCTCGCAAAGATCGTTTCGCCGGCGCCTAGCCTGCCCTCTCACCTTTCCTTCCTTGCTTTGTTTTGGGGACCGCCCCAGCGCCTCGGGTCAAAACCCCGCTTTTCTATACTAGCAGGAGGCAGGGCGGTTGAACGCAAGGCTCTTCCGGGCTCTTTTCAGCCTCACCACGAATTGCAACGGCGGCCGCAACCGGGGCGTCTCGATCTACACCGCCGCTTTATGGGATCATGGCTTTGGTATCGTACCGCCTTCAACATGGAGAGGAAAGAGGTTTCCCCTCCCCGATTCACTTAAGGAGAACTGATTCGTATGGTGATTCTGTTGTTCGGCCCCCCGGGATGCGGAAAAGGCACCCAGGGAGCGATCATAAGCCGCCAGTTGGGCATTCCTTCCATCTCCACCGGCGAGATTCTGCGCGCAGAGATGCGCGCTGGGACGCCCTTAGGCATCGCTGCAAAAAAGATTATGGAGTCTGGAGGTCTGGTTGGGGACGACATCGTCAACGGCATGATTCGAAACCGCCTGGCTCAGCCGGACTGCCGAAAGGGCTGCCTGCTGGACGGCTACCCGCGCACACTGGCCCAAGCGGAGTTCCTCGATGGGCTGCTGAAGGAACTCGGATACCCGCCGCCGTTGGTGCTATTCCTGGACGTGCCAGACGCGGTCCTGATCGCCCGGCTCACGGCGCGCCGTCAATGTCCGGTGTGCGGCGCCATCTATAACCTGTTGAGCCAACCGCCGCGCCAGGATGGGGTTTGCGACCACGACGGGGCCGCCTTGATTCAGCGCGATGATGACAAAGAGGAGACCATTCGCGCCCGTCTGGAAGCCTACGCGCGGTCGACGGGACCTGTGATCGACTACTATGCCGGGCGGAACTTCCACCGACTGGACGGCAACCGGAGACCGGAGGAGATTCAGGGAGATGTGGACCGCATCCTGAAAGAGGCCGGAGTTGGGGAAGCCGCGTAGCAGATAGGGTGCGTGATGTTTCTCAACGGGGGATATCACGCACTCCAGCGGGGTGGGGAAAGTTTCCCACGCGTTGAATTTTTAGATGTTTATCAAGCTGCGACTTTGGCAACGAATATGCACTGTAGAGGGCAAACATAAGTCGTCATTGACTTATTGCATCCCCGGCGACGAGGCCCAGCTCGTCGCTAGCCCCTCTGAGTGAGGCCCTAAGGTACCCCGCCTTGGGGCCTCATCTAAGTTGTTCGCCTCCTTTCGTAGCAAGAAATCGGCCCCGCACCCACCGGGTTCGGGGCCGATTCATGAACTGGCCTTAACCGCCCACTTACGCTCCTCGCCTTGGATTCGCCCACGGCGATGAAGCGTGGGAAGGTACGAGGGACGCCGTCTGGCCTGGTTGAAGACCGGTCAACGCTTGGGCGTCAATCGCCGCGCCGGTCCCGCGCCTGAACCCGGCGCAGCCTCAGCCGCCCCCGCAGCCGCAGGTGGTGGCGGCGGTGGAATCAGGTTCAGGACGGTGGCTCCCCGCAGAGCCGGACCCATCTGC
>JAIMAR010000025.1 GCA_023511855.1 Bryobacteraceae bacterium | reverse complement strand
GCGGCGCAGGTCGTGGCCGTCGCTGGCCACGAAGTGAACCAAGCCCCGGCGGAGGAGCTCTATCGCGCAGCTTTCCGCGTTCCGGCCGAAAACGCCGAACAGCGACTGAGCCGTAACTTGCAGGAAGATGCCTTCCTCGACCCAATTGGCCAGCACGCCCAACTGGCGCCGCAGGATCCCGTTGCGCTCCGGGTGGGTGATGATGACAAACAGGCGGGCCGCCACAAGCTGGCGGAGGGCCTCTTCGGTGCCCCGAATGGCCAGCAGATCAGAGAGTTCCACCAGGAGGTATCTCTGGTGATTGATGGCGTACTTGGCTGGATGGGCGATGGCGTCTTGGACGTTCTCATAGTGGAGGTGGAAATCGCATCCGTAGTGGATGCGGAGGGCGCCGTTGCAGGCTTGGTTCAGCTCTTCGATGCCCGCTTCCACCACGGCTGGGTCGAACGAATGGTGAAAATCGCAGTGGGGCGAGGCGACGATATCGGTGGTCCCATGTTCGGCGGCCAGCCGGGCCATGCCGACGCTGGTTTCCAGGTCGGACGAGCCATCATCCAGGCCGGGAAGGATGTGACTGTGAATATCAACCATCCGAATGGCCGTCCGCGGCCAGCGTAAACCTCAGATGAACATCTCTTCGTCGTGAGTCGCCCGCTCCACCGAGATCCGGCGGCCCCGGAACAGGACGCTTAGAGCGGTGGTCAGCCCCGCCGCCACCGCGTTGATTTCGCGGATGGGCCGCAGAATCCCTTTGTTCAACAAGGCGATGGTCTCCTGGATGCGGCTCATGCTGTCGTCCAAGACCATCTCCACGCGGTCCATTTGGATCCTCGCCCGGCTGGTGGCTTCTTCCAGCACTTCGTCGATCCGGACGAGCTGTCTGTGCGCCAGATCCAGGACGGTCTTGGACTTCTCGCTAACTTCCGAGATCTGCTTCCGGCTCACGGCCAAAGTTTCCTGGGCGGAGGCCACGAAAGACTCTACGTGGCTGGCCACCGCGTGAACTTGATCCCGGGTGGCGCGGGAGGAACGGTAGACTCCAAATAAGAAAAGAGCTTGCAGCACCAGCGCGAGCGCAGAAATAACCACGGCGCTGGTGATCAGGTACAACAAAACATCAGGGCTCATCTGAGGTCCGCAGTCTCCTGGCTGGAGGAGGGCTTATTTCAACCTTCCGAGGCTTGAGGCTCGCCTGGAGCCTTCTCGGCCACGGCCTCCCGGTAAGCCTGCTTACCGGCCTCGACGGCCGCCGCCAGTTGCTCTTTCTGGCGCGCCAGAGTCGTCTTGCCCTTCTCCACCATCTCCGTGGCGGACTCGTACAGGGCTTCTCCTTTTTGCTTGAGGTATTCGGCCCCCTCGCCGGTTTTGGTCCGGATCAGGGTCCGGGTCTGTTCGCCGCTCTGGGGCGCAAACAGAATGCCGACGGCTACGCCGATCCCAAAGCCCAAGAAGAAGTAAGGAAACTTGCTCTCTTCAGCCATGACAACTCCTTTCTGTGCCGCTTCCGGCGCCTCCATCCGCATACTAACATAGAGAAGCTCACCATGGCTCAGCGAAAAAACGTGAAACTGGCGGGGGAGGCGTTGTGGCAGTATGCTCTGCGCGCGCTGGGGCGGCGGGCTCATTCGGTTGCGGAACTGCGGGATAAGCTGCGCGGCAAGGCCGAGAGCATGGCTGAGGCGGATCAGGTGCTGCGGCGCCTGAAGGAGTCGGGCTACCTCGACGACCGGCGTTTCGCAGCCTCCTTCGCCGAAGTTCGGTTGACCTCCCAAGGGCTGGGACGCAGCCGCGCGCTGCGCGAATTGCGCGCGCGCCGGGTGGCCCCGGCGGTGGCGGAACAGGCGGTCCGGGAAGCTTACAAGGATGTGGACGAGGTGGAGCTGATCCGGAATTTTTTGGCGCGCAAGTTCCGTACCGTGCGGCTGGACGAGCATCTGCAAGATCCTCGCCATCTCGCCGCGGCCTACCGCAAACTCCGGCTGGCCGGCTTTAGCGCGGGCAACTCCATCCGCGTACTGAAACAGTACAGCGAGGAAGCGGATCAGTTGGAGGAAACAGAGGAGCCCCGTCCGGAAGAGGAATGACGGGAACCGCGGTTTTCGGCAGCCCGGCTACTTCACCTCGATGCGGATCGGGATCTCCTGCTCGGCGGGCGTTACGACCACAACCAAAGCGGTCGCGCCTGGTTTGCTATCCGCCGCAGCCAGGTACGTGATGCTGAGCGTAGCGCTCTCGCCTTTCTCCAGATTCTCTTTGTCCAGGGAGATTTCAAAGCCCGGGAGTTTGGCAGGCCGCAATTCCAAACGCACCCCGCCGGGGAGCCGGTTGGCCAACTGGATGCGTTCCGTGCCTTTGGTCCCCACTGCGAACGTTACCGAAGTGCGGTCCGCACGCACGGCGTTCTGGAGGGTTTCCAAGTCCAACAGCGGCGTGAAGGTGATCGGCGGTCCCGGCGCGGCTGGGGCGCTTGGCGCGCCCGCGGCACCCGTGGAGTTGGGAGGCGGCCCAGCAGGCCCCGGCACACCGAACATCGAGTTTAGGCTGGAACCGGGCGGGGGCGGCTCCACATACCAGTACCATTCGCCGTTCTCCACCTTCCACAGGCTGCGAATGGGCATCTTGATGGGGATCAGGCCGACGGGAGGCATCATCATCTCGGTGTCGCAGATCACCATGGCGGAGGCGCGGGTGAAGTTGTCGGAATAGGAGATCTTGGTGATCGCGAAGGAGCGACAGCGTTGCTTGTCCGCCCCAAAGAAGACGTCCTTGCTGTCTTCGGCGACCAGCGCGTCGGCTGCGCGGAATTTCCCCTCGACGTGATACTGGTAGAACTTGTTGATGCGGGCGCGCAGGGCTTCATCGATATCGGGCGGAGCCTTCTCAAAAAGCTCCGCGGGGTTCTGTCCCCACACCGAAAGCGCGCAGGCAACAACAACGGTAAGAACTGCTGCTCTTCGCATCCTGAACGGACCTCTAGCTTCGATTGTAGTAGACGCGCGGCGGGCTCAGCGGGTTAGCCGGATCAGGGCCACTTCCGGCGGAGCGCCGAAACGCACGGGAATGCCCACAGTCCCGAGGCCCCGGCTGACCCAGAGCTGAGCGCCGGACAACCGGTAGACCCCGTACACGAACCGGGTGTACAGTTCGGCCACGTTGAACGGAAAGCCAAAGACTTCGAGGTTGATCTGGCCGCCGTGGGTGTGGCCGGCGACCACTAGTTGGTGCCCCTGGCGCGCCGCGGCGGGGAAGACGTCCGGGTTGTGAGACAGCAAGAGGTTGAACGCGTCCGGGCTTGGGAGCCAGTCCAGCCCCTGGAGGTAAGGCCCGCCCATCTTCTGGTAATCGACTCCCGCCAAGTTTAGGGTTGCGGCGCCGAACCGCAAGGCGCGCTTCTGATTGCGCAGGAACAGAATCCCAAGGCGCCGGCCTTCGGCGGCGGCGTAAGACTCCACTCCCGCATAGCCTTCATGGTTTCCCAGGCAGCCGTAAATGCCGGCCGCGGCGCGTAAGCCGGAGAGCAGCCGCAAGCAGGCGTCCAGCGGGTCGGAGCGTTCTGAGATGAGGTCGCCGGTGACCAAGCCGAGGTGCGGCTGAAAGTCGTTGGCCATCGCGACGGCGCGGGCCAGCTCCTTTTCGGACAGGAACGGCCCCAGGTGGATGTCGGTCAGTTGGGCCAGCCGCAGGCCGTCCAGATCCGGCGGCAGCTCTGGAAAGCGCAATTCCAGCTCACGGGGCCGGATGGCCGAGCGTTCCACGAAGGCGCCGAAGCCGCCGGCGAAGACCGGCGCGGAGGCCGCCGCCACGCTGGCCGCACGCAGAATCCGCCGCCGCGACGGGCGAAAGGCTGGCGTCCGCCGCCACATCCACAGCACCAATGCCAGCCCAAAGGAAGCCAGCGACCAGGTCATGGCCGCCGCTCGCACCCAAGCCATCCATTCTCCTTGCGGCAGCATCCGGATCACGGTATTGAAGCCGAGCAAGAAACCAGCCGTCAGCAACACGGCCGCCAGCAGAAACGCTGCATGGCAGACAAAGCGGCGCCGGGCCTGGGTGGAGAGCGCCCGCCACATCCAGAGGTGCAGCCCCATGACCAGCAGATAAAGGGCCAGAACGGGCAGATGGCGGGCGTAGGCGAGCATGGCGGGTTTGCTTCCATTCTAGCGTGGCGTCCGGCTCATCCTGCTCGGGTACAATCAAGACGATGTCTCTGGTCGTGGTGGGTTCGGTGGCTTATGACGGCGTTCAGACGCCGCGCGGGCGCGTGGAGCGGATGCTGGGCGGGGCGTGTACCTACATCGCGCTTTCCGCCAGTTATTTCACCCAAGTACGGATCGTAGCCGTGGTGGGGGAGGACTTCGGCGAGGAAGACGAAGCGCTGCTCGCGGACCGGGGGATCGACCTGGCCGGGCTGGCGCGCGTCCCGGGCAAGACCTTTTACTGGTCCGGCGTTTACTCGGAAGATATGAACGACCGGACGACGCTCCGGACGGATCTCAACGTCTTCGCTGAGTTCCGCCCCGAACTGCCCCCGCACTACCGGCAGGAGCCGTATTTGCTGCTGGGCAACATCCAGCCATCCTTACAGCGGCAGGTGCGGCGGCAGATGGACGGCGTGCGACTGGCCGGCGGCGACACCATGAACTACTGGATCGAGGGGCATCGCCAGGAACTGCTGGAGACGATCCGCGACTGGGATTGCCTGCTCATTAACGACAGCGAGGCGCGCCTGCTGTCGGGAGAAAAGCTGCTGCGACGGGCGGCGGAAGTGATTCTGGAGATGGGGCCACGCGTGCTCGTGATCAAACGGGGCGAATACGGCGCAGCGCTGTTCACCAAAGAGTTCCACTTCGCTATCCCGGGCTACTTGCTGCCGGACTTATGCGATCCGACCGGGGCGGGAGATTCCTTCGCCGGCGGCTTTTTCGGGTATCTCGCCGAACAGGGCGCGGAGGGAGGCGGCGCCGAGACAGATCCGGCGCTGCTGCGGCGCGCCGTGGTCTACGGGTCCGTTATGGGCAGCTTCTGCTGTGAACGGTTCGGCGTGGACCGGTTCCGTACGCTGACCCGGGCTGAAATCGATGCAAGATACCGAGAGTTCAAGGCGCTCACGGGCTTTTGAGTCCCTGGCGGTGCTGGCCGCTGTGGCGGTGCTGAGCGCGGCGGCGGTCTGGTGGTTCTACTCTCGCGGCTACACACTTTACTACGGCGATGCCGAAGCCCATTTGAACATCGCCCGCCGGATCGTAGATTCGCGGACGCCGGGTCTTTGGGGAATTGGCACGGTGTGGCTGCCGTTGCCGCACCTATTGATGGCAGCGCTGGTCTGGCAGGACGGCCTGTGGCGCAGCGGGCTAGGTGGAGCGATCCCCGTGGCAGCTTGTTTTGTCGCCGCCGCGATGTTTCTGTTTTTGGCGGCCCGCCGGATTTACGGGGATCGCGCGGCGGCGCTGACCGTGGTGGGCCTGTTCGCGCTCAACCCCAACCTGCTCTATCTGCAAGCCATCCCGATGACGGAGCCGGTGTTTTTCGCCGCGCTGGCGGCGCTGCTGTACTGCGCGGTGCGGTTCCGGGAGTCCCAGTCTCTGGGCTGGGCCGCCGCAGCCGGCGCGGCCAATCTGGCCGCGACGCTCACCCGCTACGAAGGCTGGTTTCTGGTCCCGTTTGCCGCGGGTTTTTTCTTCATGACCGCCCACCGGAGGCGCGTAGCGGCGGCTGCCCTATTCGGCGGCATCGCCTCCCTCGGACCGCTGCTTTGGATGGCGCATAACTGGTATCACATCGGCGACCCGCTGGACTTCTATCGAGGGCCGTACTCGGCCAAGGCGATCTACCAGCGAGGACTCGAGAAAGGCTATGAGCGCTATCGCGGAGATCACGACTGGGGCTACGCCTGGCTTTACTACCGCAACGCGGTGCGCGTCACCTTAGGATGGCCGGTGATCTGGCTGGGAGTGGCGGGCGCGGTGGCGGCGCGGATCCTGGGGAAACTGTGGCCGCTGGCGCTGCTGGGGCCTCCGCCGCTGTTCTATCTGTGGAGCATGTATTCGGGCGGCACTCCGATCTACATGCCGCACCTATGGCCGTTCAGCTACTACAACACCCGCTACGGGCTCGAGGCGCTGCCGGCACTGGCGCTGGCCTCGGGCGCGCTGGTGGCGGCGACAAGGGCGAAGTGGCGGCGACTGGCGGCCGGCGCGGTGGTTGTGGGAGCGGTCTTGCCGTGGTTGTGGACGCCGCGGCCGGAGGGCTGGATCTGCTGGAAGGAGTCCCAGGTCAACTCCGTGGCACGCCGGGCCTGGACGCGGGAGGCCGCGGAGTTTCTAGCCCCGCGCTATGTGCCGGGAACGGGCGTGTTCATGCCGTTCGGCGATCTGACGGGCATCCTGCGCATGGCCGGCATCCCCTTACGGGAGGCCTTACACGAGGACAATCCTCCCGACTGGCTCATGGCGGTCTCTCTGCCCCAGGTGTTTCTGCGCCAGGAGTGGGCGATTTATGACAGCGAGGGGGTGATGTCCAAGCTCGCCCGCAAGGCGGTGGAAGGCGTGCCGCGCTACCATTGTCTGAAGGTTATCGCCCCGAAGGGCGAACCGGAGATTAGGATTTATAAAAGAGACTAATGCGGATTTCTTTTACGAAAGCGCACGGCGCTAAGAATGACTTTCTCCTCAGTTGGGACAGCGAGGCGGTGCGGGAAGGTTTGGAAGCGGCAGCCCGGGCGATCTGCGACCGGCACACGGGCATCGGAGCCGACGGCTGGCTGCTGGTGAAGCTGGCCGCGGAAGAAGCCGGCTGCGACGCCGAGGTCCGCCTGTTCAACGCCGACGGCAGCCCGGCGGAGATCTCCGGCAACGGAACCCGCTGCGCAGCGGCCTTTCTGGTGGAGCCGGGCTTGGCGCGCAGCCCCGTGCGGCTGCGAACCAGCGCCGGAGTGCGGGAACTACGGCTAGTCAGCCGGAAGGGGCTGCGGTTCCAATTCGAGATGGACATGGGGCGGCCCACCTGGCGACCGGAGGAGATCCGGTTCGCCCTGCCGCTTCGAGAAGGGCCTCGAGAGGTAACGCTCCTGAACGCCGGCAATCCGCAGTGCGCCGTGTTCGTAAAGGATTTCGGCTTCGACTGGGCTGCGGTGGGCGCCGAGATCGAATCCCACCCTCACTTTCCGCACCGGACCAACGTCTCTTTTGTGCGAGTGGTGGACCGGCACACCCTAGAGGTACGGTTTTACGAGCGGGGCGCGGGGGTGACCCTGAGCTCGGGCACCGGCTCGGCCGGGGCAGTGTGGGCGGCTAAGCTGCGCGGGTTGGTGGACAGCCCGGTTCGGGTCGAGACGCCCGGGGGCGCGCTCGACGTGCGATGGGAAGAGAACTTATGGCTGACCGGGCCGGCGGAGATCGTCGGCCGCGGCGAATTCTACTATGGCTGAGGTCTCGCTCGGATGAACTTTTCTGAGGCGTTAGAGAACAAGATTCGAAACCGGACCGCCCAGGTGGGGGTCGTGGGGCTGGGCTACGTCGGCTTACCGCTGGCTGTGGAGTTTGCCCGGGCCGGTTTTGCCGTAACCGGCATTGACGTGAACGAAAGGAAGACGGCCCGGGTCAACGCCGGCGATTCTTACGTCACCGACGTGCCATCTGAGGTGCTTAAGCCGCTGGTGGAGGCCGGGAAGCTGCGGGCGACGACAGACTTCGCCCGCATCGCGGAGCTGGACACGGTGAACATCTGCGTGCCCACGCCTCTGCGCAAGACCAAAGACCCGGACATGAGCTACATCGTGTCAGCCTGCCAGCAGATCGCCAAGTACATGCACCCGGGCATGTTGATCATCTTGGAATCCACCACCTACCCGGGCACTACCGACGAGCTTTTGCTTCCGATGTTCGAGGGCGGAGGGCTGCGGGCGGGATGTGATTTCTTCCTATGCTTCTCGCCGGAACGGGTGGACCCGGGCAACCCGACCTATCAGACCGCCAACATTCCCAAAGTCGTCGGCGGGGTGACGCCGGAATGCACTCGGATGGGGGCCCTGTTCTACGAACAGGCGCTCCAGAAGGTCGTGCCGGTCAGCTCGACGCAGGTGGCCGAGATGGTGAAGCTGCTCGAGAACACCTTCCGGATGATCAACATCGGCATGGTCAACGAGCTGGCGATTATGTGCGACCGCATGGGAATCGACGTTTGGGAGGTGATCGACGCCGCCGCCACCAAGCCCTTCGGTTTTATGCCCTTCTATCCGGGTCCCGGTTTGGGCGGGCATTGCATCCCGGTGGACCCGTTCTATCTTTCCTGGAAGACGCGGCAGGCGGGTATTGAGGCGCGGTTCATCGAGCTGGCGGGGTACATCAACGGACAGATGCCGCACTACGTCGTCGACAAGATTCAGAACGCGCTCAACGAGCGGGGCAAGGCGCTCAAAGACGCCCACGTGCACGTCCTCGGCGTGGCCTACAAAAAGGACATCGACGACATACGCGAATCGCCGGCTCTGGATGTGATGCACCTCTTGATGCGGCGCAAGGCCCGGGTGAGCTACTCGGATCCCTACGTGCCGGAGCTGGTGTCGGACAGTTTGGAGCTGAAGTCTGAGCCGGTGGAAGAAGCGGCTCCCAAGGCCGACTGCGTGGTGATCATCACCAACCATTCGGCCTTTGACTACGCCCGCCTTCTGGAACAGGCGCAACTGATCGTCGACACGCGGAACGCTCTGAAAGGATTCCGTTCGCCGAAGATCGTCCGCCTGTGAGGATTCAAGCCGCGGGCAGCTTCAGGAAACGCTCGTAGGCCTTCTCCCAGGCCTCGGAGGGCTTGGGCTCATAGAGGCTTAGTGGGAGCGAGCGGCGGATCACGGCGCGGGCTTCGGCAAGGTCCTTCAGCATCCCGGCCCCGATGGCTTGCACCAGGAGGTTTCCGGCGGCGGTGGCCTCAGCCGGGCCCGCCACCACGATTCGGCCGGTGGCGTCGGCGACGAACTGGTTCAGCACGCGATTGCGTGAGCCGCCGCCTACGATGTGGACCACCTTCAGCCGGCGCCCCGTGACGGACTCCAGGCTTTCCAGCACCTGCCGGTAGCGCAGCGCCAGGCTTTCAAAGATGGTGCGCGCGAACTCGCCCGGTGTCTCCGGCACGCTGCCGCCGCGGCTGCGGCACCAGGAGGCGATCCGCTCCGGCATGCCGCCCGGGTGCAGGAAAGCGTCCGGGTGCAGGAGGGCTTTGAAGGGCGCGGCTTCCGAGGCCATTTTGGTGAGATCGTCGTAGCTGTACTCCGTGCCTTCCTGGGCCCAGGCGCGGCGGCATTCCTGGAGCAGCCACAACCCGGCGATGTTCTTGAGAAACCGGATGCGGCCCCCGAAGCCGATCTCGTTGGTGAAATTCAGCGCCAGCGACCGCTCGTTGATAATCGGCTCGGCCAGTTCCACGCCCATCAAGGACCAAGTCCCGGAGCTGATGTACACCCAATCCTCTCCCTCGGCGGGGACGGAGGCAACGGCCGCGGCCGTGTCGTGGCTGGCGGTGGCATAGACGGAGACCGGATCGAGACCGGCGTACTCCGCGACCTGGGGGAGCAGCGGGCCCAGGAGCGTTCCCGGGGGAACGATCTCCCCCAGAATCGAGACCGGCAGGCCGAGAGCCTCAAAGAGCTCCGTGGCCCAGCGCTTTTGAACCGGGTTGTAGAACTGCGAAGTGCTGACTTCGGTCAACTCGTTGCGCTGCACGCCGGTAAGCCAGTAGTTGAACAGGTCCGGCATGAAGAGCAACCGCGAAGCCGCCTCCAAGCCGGGAGAGCCGCTCAGCTTCATCGCGTAGAGCTGGTACAACGTGTTTAACTGCATGAACTGGATGCCCGTCTGCGCGAAGATCTCCTCGCGCGGCACCACCGCGAAGGTCTTTTCCAGCATCCCGTCATTGCGGGAGTCGCGGTAGTGCATGGGGTTGGCGACCAGGGAGCCGTCGCGGCCCACCAGCCCAAAATCCACACCCCAGGTGTCCACCCCGATCCCGCTGAGGGGAACCTTGCGATCCCTACCGGCGACCGCCAGTCCTTGCTGGATTTCGTGGAACAGGCGAAAGGTGTCCCAGTAAAGGCCGGAAGGGATGCGCACCGGAGTATTCAGGAAGCGGTGGAGTTCTTCCAACTGAAGCCGGCCGTTGTCCAAAGTTCCCAGGATGGCGCGTCCGCTTTCGGCGCCGAGGTCGATCGCCAAGTAATAGGTCATGGGGGTCTTCCGTCCTTCCACACCAATAGCTTCGCCTTGCGCCGCTGCCCGTCTGCGGACCCAGCGACCCTCTATTCTATGCGGCTGGTTCTTCCTTGTACAACCAGGCGCCGAGCATCGTCGCTACGACGATCTCGACCAAGCTCACAGGCAAACCGATCAGCATGAGGCGCGCAGGGAACAGATCCAACGGCGCCATTCCCACGCTTGCCTGAACGTAGACCAGAAGCCAGAGCATCAGGCCGGTCCGCAAGGCGGTCTTGGGACCAGCTCCGAAGCGCGGGCGCACGGCTGCATAGACCCACACCGCTAGGATTCCGACCAGGAAGCCCCACAGGACGTACACAACCATGGCGCTGCTCTCCATCGCCTGCGGCCGGTTGATCGAGGCCATGGCGTCTTGAATCTCTTTGGCGAAGACCACCCCGTTCCAGAACCACTCCGAGAGGTTAATCACCACTCCGGCCAGCAAGCCGCCCAGCAGCACACGGCCCGCATGGATCTTGGGCATAACGGCCTCCGCGGCGGCGTTTCACAACCGCCTCTCCGCGACCACATTATACGCGCAGCTCGTAGCCGGCCTGGCGCATGGCCTCGATGATGCGGGTGCGAATGGCGCCCACTTCGTCGCTCGAAAGGGTATGATCCGCCGCTCCAACCGTGAGCCGGAATGAGACGCTCTTGGCGCCTTCCGGAAGTGGGGGGCCGCTGTACTGGCGCAAGAATTCGATTGAGATCAAGTCCGTGCCGCCGAATTGCTTGAGCAGCTTCTGGATGTTTCCCACCGGCTCTTGCAAGCCAGCCACCACCGACAGATCGAAGGCGCTCGATGGGAAGCGTCGCAACGGGGTGTAGCGCCGCTGCTGCTCGGCCGCCAGACGCTGCAACCGGGTCAGGTCCAGATACAGCACCGCGGCCCGTCCGTTCTCTACCAGCGAGGGGTGGAATTCAAACAGCCTTCCGATGCAAGTCCCGTTCCAGCACGCTTCCGCGGCGCGGGCCGGATGCTCATACGGTCGAGCCTCAGCGTGCTGGAGTTCACAGCCCGGCATCAAATGCTCGGCCACGCGTTTCAGCTCCATCAGTCCCTCGACACCGTCGTCGTGGCCGTAGATCACCGCCGCCAGGTGCGGGATCTCATTCGGCAGGCCCTCCGGTTTCTTGTGGATTTCCGAGCCGATTTCGAAGAGCCGGAAGCGCTCGAAATGCTTGCTGTTCTCGGCGATATTGCGGAGAATGCCGGGCAGAAGGCTGCGCCGCAGTAAACCCTGGTCCGAGGAGATGGGATTGGCCACCGCCAGATGCTCGGCCGGATCCATGGCCAAAGCGCGAAGCTCGGTCTCGTTGACGAACGAATAGTTCATCACCTCGGTGAAGCCCAACTCCACCAGGGCGGCGCGGATGGAGCGTTGAAAGAGGCGCTCCTCATTGCGCGGGGGCGGCAGAGCCTGTACCAGCGGGGCCTGGATGGGGATCGAATCGTAGCCGAGCATGCGCCCGACTTCCTCCACCAGGTCGTCCTTTATGGAGACGTCGCGCGTGGCGCGCCAGCTCGGGACCGTGACGGAAAGCACTCGCGGCGAGCGCTCCTCGACGCCGAACTCGAGGCTGCGCAAGATGCGGGCGGCTTCGGCTGCCCCGACCGGACGGCCCAGTTTCATGATCAGCCAGTCCAGGGGCAACTCGATCGGCGAGGGCGTCTTCCACCCGATCCATGCGTCCGCCAGTCCGCCCACCAGCCGGATTCCCGGGGAGACCTCCTCCAGCAACTCCAGGGCGCGGGCCAAGCCGCGGAGCGTGTTGAGCGGATCCTGAGCCTTTTCGAAGCGCATGGAGGCGTCGGTTCGCAGCTTGAGGCGCGAGGAGCTTTTGCGAATCGAGGAAGCCTGGAAGTTGGCGCTCTCGAGCACCAGTCGGCGGGTGCCGTTGTGAATGGCGGTATCCAAGCCGCCGATGATGCCGGCGATGGCGATCGGCCCGCGCTCGTCGGTGATCAGCAGGTCGCGTGGATCGAGCGCATACTCTTCCTGGTTTAGAGCCACGATCCTCTCGCCCGGCCGCGCGCAGCGCACCCGGATGGCGCTTCCGCGCAGCAGATCCCAGTCGAAGGCGTGCATGGGCTGAGCCAGCTCGGCCATGACGTAGTTGGTGACGTCGACAATGTTGTTGATCGGGTTCAAGCCGATCGCCATCAGGCGGTACTGGAGCCACAACGGCGAAGGCCGGACCGTGACATTCTCGAAGGCCAGGGCGCTGTAACGCGGGCACAGATCGAAAGACTCGATCTCGACCTTAATGGGGGGCTCCGCATTCGGGATGCGCTCGAGCTGCACCGGGTCCTTCAGCATCCCGCCCACGATGGCGGCCACCTCCCTGCCTAAGCCGTGATGACCCCACAAATCCGGACGGTGGGTGATCGACTTGTTGTCGATTTCGATGATGCTGTCCGGCGCGCAGCCCGGGATGGCCGCGCCCGGATCCAGGTCCAGCTCCAGGATGCCCTCGGAGTCGCGGTTGATCCCCAGCTCCGCGCCGCTGGCCAGCATGCCTTCGCTGGCGACGCCGCTGATGACGGCCACGCCGATCTCCCGATCGCCCAGTCGCACGCCGGGAGGCACGTAAGCGGAGACCAAGCCTGGGCGGCAGTTCGGCGCGCCGCAAACCACCGTCTTGACGCCGTAGCGGCCGGTGTCGACCACCGCCTTGACGTTGTGGCCGCCCATCGGCTCGACCGACAGGATGCGCGCCGCGCAGACTGCCGTCAGGAAGTCGCCGAACGTTTGGACACCCTCGCACTCGGCCGTCTTCATGGTGATCAGGCGGCCGAGCTCCTTAGGCGGCACATCGATGCCTTCTACCAGTTCCGAGAGCCAGTTGAATGAGAACTTCACGTCCGCTCCATGCCCCCTAGAATTGGTTCAGGAACCGCAGGTCCCCGCTTTGCAGGTACCGGATGTCGTCGATGCCGTAGCGCATCATCACCAGCCGGGTCAAGCCCAAGCCGAACGCAAAACCGTTCCACTCGTCCGGATCGATGCCGCTCATGCGCAGCACGTTCGGATGGACCAGTCCGCAGCCGAGCTGCTCCACCCAGCCGCCGTATTTGCAAACCGGGCAACCGGCGCCTCCGCACAGCAGGCACTGCACCTCCAGTTCGAAGCCCGGCTCGACGAAGGGGAAGTAGCCGGGGCGCAGCCGCACGGTGACCTCGCGGTGGAACACGGCGCTGAGCATGGTCTTCATGAAGTAGACCAAGTGGGCCACCGACACCTCGCGGTCGATCATCATGCCCTCGAGCTGGTAGAAGGTGTGCTCGTGGGAGGCGTCCACTTCTTCATTGCGGAAGACGCGGCCCGGTGCGATCATGCGCAGGGGCGCGCCGTGTTTGAGCATGCCACGGACCTGCACGGGCGAGGTGTGCGTGCGCAGAAGGTTGCCATCGGTGAGCCAGAAGGTGTCCTGCATGTCGCGGGCGGGGTGGTCGGCGGGGATATTCAGAGCATCGAAGTTGTTGTACTCGGTTTCGACCTCCGGCCCATCGAGCACGGTGAAGCCCAGCGAGGTGAAAACATCTTCGATCTCGGCCTGAATGCGGCTGATCGGATGGAGATGCCCCAGCGGGGGCGGCGGGGCCGGCAGCGTGAAATCCACCCATTCGGCCTGGAGCCGCGCCTGAGTTGCGGCCGCCTCGAAGGCAGCCTTGCGCTGCTCCAGAATCTGCTCCAGGGTTTGCTTGACCGAGTTCAGCAGTTTCCCAACGCGCGCCCGCTCCTCGGGCGGGAGTTTGCCCAAGCCCTTGCTGATTTCGGCGAGTTCGCCCTTGCGGCCGAGGATTTCGACGCGCACACGCTCCAGCTGTTCGGGCGTGGACGCGGCTTGGAGTTCGCGCCGCGCGCGGGCTTCCAGTTCAGACAGTTTGGCTTCCAACATGCGGAGGAAACCCCCTATTCTAGCAGCAAGACCGCTTGGGGCCGCTATTCGGGTTGATAGTAGTCCGCCTTCTTGTCCAGTTCCCAAGCGAGGTGATTGATGTAGAAGACCAGCGCGGCAGGCGGAAACGCGTCTTTGAACTTCTCATACACGCGCTGCTGCCAGCCGGTCGTCAGATACGGCGAGGCGTCCAACTGCTTGTCGAAGAAGCCGTCCTGATGGGGGATGCCGAGGAAATCGAGCACCGCGATCACCATGTCCAGGTGGGCTACCAGTATGGCCTGCGCCAAATCCCGCGCCAGATCCTCGCCGCCCTCCGGGAGCCTCTCGTATAGGCGAGGAATCGCCCTCCGCAAGCTCTCGGCGTTGAGCTTGTTGACCCGGGCGTGTGTTTTGAAGGAGTCAAAAAGCTGATAGGTCCTCAGCTTGCCGATGGAAATCTTCCCGGCCAGGGAAGCGAACTCCTGCGGGCCGAGCTTCAAAAGTATTTCAGAAAGCTGCATCGAGGCCAGAGTAGCACAGCGCGTGCGCTACAATGAGGGGTTTTGAGATCACACCTATGAGTAACCTTGTGGTTGTCGGCGCGCAGTGGGGCGATGAAGGCAAAGGCAAGATCGTCGATTTGTTCTCCGAAGGCTTCGATATTGTGGCGCGCTATCAAGGCGGGCACAACGCCGGCCACACCGTGCGCGTCGGCAACAAGCGCTTCATCCTGAGACTGATTCCCTCCGGCATCCTGCGTCCGGGCGTAAAGGCCGTCATCGGCAACGGCCTGGTGGTGGATCCGGCCGCTCTCATTGCGGAGATCGAGGCTCTGGAAGCCGCCGGGATCGACGTCGCCTCCCAGCTCGCCATCAGCAACCGCGCCCACGTGATCTTCCCGTTCCATCGCCTGGTCGAGAAGATTTCTGAAGACCGCAAAGACCGGGTTGCCATCGGCACCACCTCGCGCGGCATCGGCCCCTGCTACGAAGACAAAATCGCCCGGCGGGGGATCCGCATGGCGGAGTTTGTGGACCCCGGCGGCTTTTCGCGCCGTTACGCGGATCTGGCCGAGGACAAGAAGATTCTGGCGAACGCCTTCCGCGTCGGCGAACCGCTGGACTTCGCCCGCATCGAAGAGGAGTACGCGCGCCTGGCCGAGCGCATCCGCCCCATGGTCTGCGATACGGCCCTGCTGCTGAACCGCGCCATCGGCCAGGGCAAGCGCGTTCTATTTGAGGGAGCGCAGGGTTCGATGCTCGACGTGGATCACGGGACCTATCCTTTCGTCACTTCCTCCAGCGCCACGGCCGGCGGCGTCTGTACGGGCACGGGTGTGCCGCCTTCGCGGATCGGGGCCGTGGTGGGCGTCACCAAGGCCTACACCACCCGCGTGGGCGCGGGTCCGTTCCCTACCGAAGCCCGCGATGAAAGAGGCGAGAGCTTGCGCCGAATCGGCAACGAGTTCGGAGCGGTGACCGGCAGACCCCGGCGCTGCGGCTGGTTCGACGCGCCGCTGCTGCGCTATACCGCCATGTTGAACGGCTTCGCCAGCCTGGCGCTCACGAAGTTGGACGTGCTGGACCAGATGGAGACCATCCCGGTTTGCGTAGGCTACCGGCTTCACGGCCGGCCCATCGAGGCGATGCCCGCTACGGCCGAAGAACTGGATGCGATCGAGCCGCTATATGAGATGTTGCCAGGATGGGTGATGCCGACCGCCGGGATCACCTCTTACGAGAAACTCCCCGCCCGCGCCCGCGACTATCTGGAGTTTTTGGAACAGCAGGCCGGCGTAGAGATTGGTTGTATCTCGACCGGTCCCGAACGCAGTCAGACCATAATTCGCTCTGGCTCCCGGCTGGAAAAACTGATACACTCAGTTTCCGTATGACCGATGGATCATTAAGCCAGGATGAGGTACTGGCCCGGTTTCAGCGGTTGATCCGGGAGCTATTGAAGGGCGAAATCAAACGTAATACATTTCGGCCTTGGGAGATTGAGCTTCTTTTGGACATCGAGAGTTGCAATCTCCGCTTACCTAGCCGCGAGAATGTGCTGCGGCGCTGGGAGAAAGCCGTCGTGCGACAATTGGAGCGAGGCACCGCCACCCTCCCCATGAAGCTTTCACAATTCTTGGGCCGCAAGCCGTAGATGCCGCCGCTGCGCTATTCTGAAAGCGTAGCTACGATTCGCAACAGAGAGGGATTTTGCATGGGTAACGCCCCCCGCAAGGTATTCTGCGTCAAATTTCAGAGGGAGATGGAAGGCTTGAGCGAGCCGCCTTTCGACGGCCACCCGCTGGGCCAGAAGATCTACGAGAACGTTTCCAAGGAAGCCTGGCAGCTCTGGGTCGAGCGGATGAAGATGATCATGAATGAATACCGCCTGAACCTGGGCACGCGCGAGGCTCAAGAGTTCCTGCTGCGCCAAATGGAAGAGTATTTCTTCGGAGAGGGCGCAGCCTTGCCTCCGGATTACGTTCCGCCCAAAGGCGCCCATTGAGTTTTTCGGCCGGCCCGGCCCTCACGACCGCGCAAAGTACAGCTTCACGGCGCGCTCCAGGTCGGTGCGCGTCAGGCGCGCAGGGCGCTCCTCATACTGGCTGATCGACACCAGAATGCGGCAGATGTCCCCCGGGTAACAGGCCCGCAGGACGGTGCGCCCGCCGCTCAGGCAGAGCGAACGCAGGTAGTCCGCCATCTCTTGCTCGTATGGGATGTTGCGGGCCAGCGTCACTCGGCGCAGGATCTCGTCGAACACTCCCGGCGAAATCTCCTCCACCAGAATCTTGTTTTGGATGCGGCGCAAGAACGCCTCGTCGGCCAAGCTGCCCGGATCCAAGTTGGTGGCGAAGACCACCATCAGGTCAAACGGAATTTGGAACTTCACGCCATAGCGCAGCATGAGGTAGTCCACATGCCGGTCCAGAGGGACGATCCAGCGGTTCAGCAAATCGCGCGGGGGGATCAACTGCCGGCCGAAGTCGTCGATCACCAGGATGCCGTTGTTGGCCTTCATCTGGATCGGAGCCGCGTAGGTCCCGCTAGCTTCGTCCATGCGCAGCTCCAACATGCTGGGCACCAACTCTCCGCCCACGATGACGCAGGGCCGCCGGCACCGCACCCAGCGCGGGTCATGTTCCGGCTCGATGTCCTCCGGCTCCACCCGTTCGTGCACGACCGGATCGTAATGGATGATGATTTGTCCGTCGACCTCGATGGCGTACGGAATCAGCACCGTGTCCTCGTACAGCCGAATCAGCCGCTCGGCCAGCGAGGTCTTCCCGTTGCCCGTTGAGCCATAGAGGAATAGGGCCGCCTGCGAGATCATGGCAGGCCCCAATTGGTCCAAAAGCGCGTCGGTGAGGACCAGGTCGGAGAGCGCCTTGCGGAGCTTCTCCCTGTTGACCGACACCTTGGCCCGTTGCGCCTTCACTCCGGCATGAAACTGGGACAGCGATACCGGACAGGGCCCGGCGTACTGCGACATCTGGAACCTCTCCTGGGCGAGCTGCCGCCCGGCGCCGGAGAGCATGAACGAGTAATCGTTACCCACCATGCCCAGCACCTCGATGAGTTGCCGGTGCCGCAACTGCCGGAATACGGCCTCGACGATGTAGGGAGGCAGTTTCAGGGTCTTGCTCAGCGAGGTCAGGGTGCTGGTGCGCTCGATAAAGACACGCCGTAGGATCAAGTCCTGTACGAGGATATCGGGGATTCCCAGTTTGTCCAAAGACTCGGGGATGGGCGGGAAAAACGACGGCCGCTCCGCCGCCTTCGGCATCTGACTCATACACCTAATCTACTCCAAGTTCCGGACGCGGACTTAAGTCGCCTGCACGCTCTGGGGCTTGGGGCCGTCTTGACCTTTGTGCGGTGGATCTACGCCTGCGTGCTGAGCCTCCTGATGTGTGTCCCGTCGGGCGCCTCGCCTGCCGAGGCCAAGCGCATGGCTCAGCAAGCTGAAAAGGCCGCCCGCGCCGGCCGCATTGTAGACGCCTATCTTCTTTACTCCAAAGCGGTTGTTCTTGACCCGCAGAACCCGGCCTGGTGGGCCAAAGCCGAGGCGTTGCGGGTCCGCGCCACATTGATCTCCCAGCAGAGGCTGGCCGGGCTCCCTATTACAGGCGGTGGCCCGGAGTCGGCTCTCCCGCCTGCCTCCCAGGCGCAGCCCATGCCACCCGCCGAACCGGTCCCGATCCTTGAACCACTCCCGCCGCCAAGGCTTCGCCCGTCGCCAGGCACAAGAGATGTTGACTTGCAGGGTGACGCCCGCGCGCTATTTACCGGACTGGCAAGGCTCTATCAACTGGAAGCCGTCTTTGACAGCGACTACCCATCCTCCCCACCGCTCCGCTTCCGGCTCGAAGGTGCTTCGTGGCTCGAAGCGGTCCGGGCGATGGAAGCCGCGACCGGTTCTTTCGTTGTGCCCCTCAGCGAACGCCGGTTTCTCGTCGCCCGCGACACCCCCCAAAAGCGGCAAGAGCGCGAGCCGCACGTCACTCTGACGGTTCCAGTGCCGGAGCTGATCACGCCCCAGGAGATCCAGGAAGTCCGCGCCGCCGTGCAGCAAGTGATGCAGATCCCCCGGATCGCCTTTGACCCGGCCCGCCGCCTGATGGTGCTGCGGGACCGGGCGTCCCTGGCCGAACCGGCGCAACGGCTCGTGGCTCAACTTCTCCAACGCAAGCCGGTGGTCTCGATCGAGATCGAGTTTGCCGAGGTCAACCGCCAGATCACCACCGCCTACGGCGCTTCGCTGGCGAGCTCTTACTTTTTGTCCGCTTTCGGCCGCCCGTGGAACTCTCCGCCGCCTACGCTGCCGGGCGTCACGCAGTTCGCTGTGTTCGGAGGAGGAAAATCGTTGCTCGGCTTTGGCATCCCGGACGCCCAGATGCTCGCTGAGACCAGCCGTTCCTGCGGCCAGATCCTGTTCCGCGCCGAACTGCGGTCCCTCGACGGTCAACCCGCCAGCCTGCACGTGGGGCAGCGATACCCCATCGTCACCGCCAGGGAGATCCTCCCCGATTCTTCGGCGCCTCAAACCTATCCGCCCACGTTCGTCTTTGAGGATTTGGGCCTGGTCGTCAAGGCCACCCCCCGGGTTCACGGAGCCGAGGAGATCACACTTAGCCTGGAGACCACGTTCAAGGCCCTGACCGGCGTGATCGTGCAAGAGATTCCGGTGATTGCCTCACGGAGCTACCAGACCGAAGTCCGCCTCCGCGAGGGGGAGTGGGCGGTGGTGGCCGGTCTGATGAGTTCCAGTGAAGCCCGCACCATCACCGGGCTTGCCGGACCTGCCCGCATCCCCGTGCTGAAGCACCTGCTGGCCGCCAACCAGCGGGACCGGAGCGAAACCGACCTCCTCATCCTGTTGCGGCCGCGGCTGCTGAGCCTTCCGGCCGGTTCCGAACCGGCGCCCGCCATCGCCACCGGTTCTGAACTGCGTCCCAGGATTCCACTGTGAGGCGATCCGGCTGCTCCTCGGCCCGATGACGGCGCCGGCCGCGTGGTAAATTAATAGCGTATGGGGATCCCGAACGTAAAGCGTTTTCGTCCGTACTGCCCGGAGTGCAAGGAGAACTTCACGTTGATGGCGGTCGTGCCTAAGGACTGTGATATCGACGCCTACCTAGCGGACGCCGTGGCCCGCCACGACCACAAGGCCTTCCAGGAGGCCAAGCAGCAGCACTACAAGATCCGCGTCGGCCAGCAGAAGCAGCGCAAGGCGAAGTAGTTCTCACTCGATCCGGGCCTTCAGCGTGCGAACCGCGCGCAGGGCTTCCGAAGCGACCGTAAGATCCGCATCGCGGGTCAGCGCTTCCAGCACCTCCACATCCTCGGGTCCGCCGCTGCGGGCCAGCACCCAGGCCAGGCCTATCTTTTCGTCCTTCGTGCCAGTGCGGACCGCCGGATGGAGCGCCTGGCGCACTTGGGCGTCGCGGGCAAGTTCGATCAGAAGCGGCTGAGCCTGGCCGGAGCGGCGGGCGGAGTTCAGGTTATCGATCAGATACCGCAACGGCGCCAGCTCTGAGGTGGACAGCTGTCCGTGCAAAACCAGAGCGAAGGCCAAAGAAAGCCGGGCTGACGCGTCCCGTTCGTCTTCGAAAGCCTTCTCCAGCGCCGGCAAGTCGGAGCGATCCTTCAACCTTCCCAGTCCTTCGGCGGCGGCTCCGCGGAGGCCGGCGTCGCGGTCACTCAAGTATTGCCGCAACAGGGGAGCGTTCTCCGGATCCGGCAACATCGCCAGGGCGGTCAGCGCCGCCCGGCGGACGTCCCGATCGCGAGTGCTCCGCAGCACCTCCCTCAGATCGGGCAACGCTTCCCGATTGTAAAGCAAGCCGGCAGTCTCGATGGCGGCAATTTGGACCTTCTTGTCCAGGTCCCGCACCAGAAAGCCGACTTTCGGTCCGGCGCTCTGGTCGCGAATCTTCTGGAGCGCTATCAGGCATTCGTACATGAGTTGCGAGTCTTTGGACCGGACGCCTTCCAATAGATCCGGGACCGCGGCTTGGCCTCGCAGTATGCCAATGGCGCGCGCGGCGTTCGCGCGCGACTCCATCGAGGAGCCTCCCCTCACCAGCTTCCCCAAAGCCTGGATCACTTCGGGCCGCACCTCGACATAGGGATCAATGACCTGATCGTTGGTGTCCGTAAACCGGCTCATCAGGCGCGAGCCGGTTCGCCGCAAAGACGCCGTGAGCCCAGTCCGGACATAGCCCGGCAAGTAGAAGTTCACCAGGCCGTCGGTGGCCCGGATCTGAATTTCAGGATCGTTGTCTTGGAGCGCTTCTATCAGAGGGTCCAGGCTGCGCGGGGTGTCGATCTCGACCAAAGATTTGACCGCCTCAATACGGACTTCCAAATCCGGATCCTTGAGCATGGCCGCCAGGCGGGGAATCGCCTCCGGACCCTGCCGGGCCAGATCCCGCGCGGCTCGCCGCCGCTGCCGGGCGTCACCGCTGGCCGGATCTTGCGGAAACACCGGAGCAGCCAACAGGACTGCCGCCAACAAGCCGCCACAGATGCGCTTCATACCTTAACAGTAACGGCGGATCTGTCCATACTGCAAGACACGGAGCGCCGTTCTCCAGCCAGTTCAGCGGATGAACTCTACCTGCACCCGCCGGTCAATCCATCCCGCTTCATGCCCTAGATCGAGAAGCTTCTGTGCAGCTTTCGGCACCAGCTCGCCGCCATCCAGCGTGTAGTGGTTCACGTACATGCCGATGAACTTTTCCGCGAGCGCCGCGTCCAGGTCCCGTGCGAATTGCATGGAATACTCCAGCGCCTCGCCTTGGTGATCCATCGCATACTGGATGCTCTCCCGCATCAGCCGGCAGCATTCACTCTGAACGTGTGGGGCCAGCGAACGCAGCAGCGCGTTGGCGCCCAGCGGAAGGGGAAGTCCGTACTGCTCCTTCCACCATCGGCCGAGGTCCACAACCGAATGAACGCCACCTTGCTGGTAGGTGAGTTGTCCTTCGTGAATCAACAGCCCTGCCTCGACGCTCCGTTCTTCAACGGCGTCCAAGATCTCGTCGAAAGGAACCTCCACCGGCACGACATCGGGCTGAAACAGGCGCAGCGCCAGGTAGGCTGTGGTCAACTTGCCGGGCACCGCCACCCGCTTGCCCCGCAACTCCTCTGGAGCCATCGGGTGAGCCGCCACCACCACCGGTCCGTATCCATCCCCCACGCTCGATCCGCAGGCCATCAGGACATACTTATCCGCTACGTAAGGGTAAGCGTGGTACGAGATGGCGGTCAGCTCATAGGCGCCTTCCATCGCCTTACGGTTCAGCGTCTCGATGTCGCTGAGAACGTGCTGGAATTCAAGGATCGGCGAGCGGATCTTCTTCGTCGCCAGCGCATAGAACATGTACGCATCGTCGGAATCGGGGCTGTGTGCGCACACCAATTGCATCCGTGCCTCAGGACTCATATGGAGACACTACATGATAGCAGAGCCCCTGCCGCTCCAGCCCGCCCGGCGGCTGGTGTACACTGATGTATTGAGACCAGGAGGTGGGTCTTCTCGAGTAGCATCGGTTCTCGAACGCAGGTGCTGCCCGCCGGTCTAGAACGGCGCCTGATCGGGGGCGCCTCCCGTCTGCTTTTGCATCTTTTCCCTGACGAGTGCCGGTTGTGCGGGACCCCTCTGCGCGAGCTTTCCCGCGTTCCGGTCTGCCGGGATTGCCTGCGCCTCCCCGCACCGCTCGAAGCCGAGTACTTCTGCCTGCGCTGCCGGACCCCCTTCCTCAACCGTTTTCCACTGGACCAAGAAGGCGTCTGCGCTTTGTGCCGGAGCGGCGCTCAGGCCTTTGATGCGGCTTATAGCTTCGGCGCTTACGACGGTGCCTTACGGGAGCTGATCCACTTGTTCAAGTATGGCCGCATCAGGACCTTGGCCAAGCCGCTCGGCGATTACCTGGTTTCCGCATTCCCGCTGGACCAGCGGTTTGACGTGATCGTTCCCATGCCGCTGCACTGGCGCCGGCTCTGGCAGCGGGGCTTCAACCAGGCCGCGCTGCTGGCGCGCGAACTCTCCCGCCGCCGCGGCCTGCCGGTAGTCCAGGCCGTAAAGCGCAGGCGCTTCACCGCACCCCAGGCGGGATTGACCCATGCGGCCCGCCGCAGGAACGTGTCTGCGGCCTTCGTCCCGCGGCGCCAAGCGGCCGTCCAGGGCAAACGGGTTTTGCTCGTGGATGACGTGCTTACGACCGGGGCGACGGCCAGCGCCTGCTCGCGCGCCTTGAAGCGGGCCGGAGCGCGCTACGTTGCGGTGCTGGCCCTGGCGCGGGCGGACCGCCGTCTCAATGCGGCCCCTTACCGGCCGCCCCTGGAATCGTCAGGAGAAGCCTAGATGTTCAACGGCGACCGTCTTCACAGACCGGTGCTGGTGCTGAACGCCAGCTACGAGCCGATCAACATCTGCGCGGCGCGCCGAGCCATTGTGCTGGTGCTCAAAGGAATCGCCACTGCCGAAGAGCATACCCACGTGCTGGTCCGCTCCGCGGCACAGGCCATGCCCTTGCCCAGCGTCATCCGCCTGACCGGCTACCGGCGCATTCCGCACCAGTCGCGGGCCCTTTCCCGCAAGAACATTCTGATCCGCGACCGTTATACCTGCCAGTACTGCGGCCGCACCTTACCCGCTTCCGAGCTAACCCTCGATCATGTGATCCCCCGCAGCCGGGCGGGCGAGACAACCTGGGAGAATCTGGTGGCGTGCTGCCATGAGTGCAATAACCGCAAGGGCAACCGCACCCCCGAGGAGGCGAACATGCGCCTGGTGCGGCAGCCCAAGCCCTTCACCTTGCACACCAGCCGCCATTTGATGCGGATGCTGGCCAAAAGCGACGAGCGCTGGCAGAAATACCTGTTCTATTGAGCGGGTTCTTCTTCCGCCACCGGCAGAGTCTCAGATCCAGCCGGCGCGGGCGGCTCCGCCTCATCCGGGCCTGGGCTCTGAGCCTCAGCGTATCGCTCGGGCTTGGGTTTTTCCTTTTTGACGGCGGTCTTTACCGGGCTGATCAGCACATGCGCAAAACGGCCCTCCAGCCGGGGCTGCCCTTCTACTTGTCCGATGCCGGCCAGATCCTCCACGAGGCGCATCAGCAGCTTCTTGCCGATGTCGACGTGCGCGATCTCCCGGCCCCGGAACTGCACCACCGCTTTGACACGGTTGCCTTCTTTCAAGAAGCGGATGGCGTGGTTTTTCTTGAACTCGTAGTCGTGATCGTCCGTGTTGGGCCGGAATTTGAGTTCCTTCACCTGGATGATGTGCTGCTTCTTTTTGGCCTCATGCTGCTTCTTTTTCTGCTCGTACTGCCATTGCCCGTAATCCATGGCTTTGGCGACGGGCGGCTCAGCCGTGGGAGAAACCAGAATGAGATCCAGCCCCATCTCCTGCGCCTTGCGGATCGCGGCCGGCGTAGGCATGATCTCGACGGTGCCGTCCGGGAAAACCGCCCGCACCTCCTTGGCGCGGATGGCTTCATTGACGTTTTCGCGGATCCTTGGGCGCCGCGGCGTAAAGCGTCCTCGTGGAAACATTAGCCTCCGATTCCTTTAGACCTCAAGCTTGCTCTCATGTTTCCCCCATCAAACCACAATTCGCCGCCAAATCCAAGGGGGGAGGTGGAAACCTCAATCCGTCGGTAACGGGCGCCGGAGAGGCGGCGGGTGGGGAGTTGGAACGTCCGGAGGGCGGATACATCGGATTCCGGGAGAGAGGTTTCGGGAAGAGGTCGAGAAAATGCTTTGCACCTTGTGGGTGTGCCCGTAGAATAGAGGGGTGCCGAAGACCCGCAAACCCTCCCCGACCGAACAGCCGTTGTTGATCGAGATCGATCCAGAACCGTTGCCGGAAACGCTCACCTCACTGGGCGGCGTGCCGCTGGTGGTGCAGACGTTCCGTTCCCTGGGGCTACCCGTCAGTGTGCAACAGCACGTGCACATCAAAGAGCGCGCCAGGGGCTACGACGAAGCGGCGATGGTGGAAAGCTTCGTGATTCTGAACGCGGTGGGCGGGGAGTGTTTCGAGGACTTCCAGCGGTTGCGGGAGGATCCGGGCTTGAGCGAGATGATCGGACACGGGATTCCCTCCCCGGAGGCGGCGCGCCAGTTTTTGTATCAGTTTCACGACGAGGAGAAGATCGAGGAGGCCAAGCAGGGTCGAAGCGGGGAGGGGATCGCCTATATCCCGGAGGAGAGCGAGGCGCTGAAGGGATTGGGGAGGGTGAACCAAGCCTTGGTGCAAGAGTTGGGGCGGCGCTGCCCGGATCAGCGGATCGCGACGGTGGACCAGGATGCGACGATCATCGAGAGCCGCAAGCAGGAAGCGCTGCGGACCTACGAAGGGGAACGGGGCTACCAGCCGATGCTGGCGGTGTGGGCGGAGACCAACGTGGTGCTGGCGGATGAGTTCCGCGACGGGAATGTGCCAGCGATGATGGATCCGCTGACGGTGGCGAAGAAAGCGTTTGCGGCGCTGCCAGAGACGGTGACGACGTACTACTACCGGGGGGATTCGGCCTGCCATGAAAGCGATCTGATCAACTGGCTGCGGGACGAGAACCGGGCCGAAGGGCCGCGGGGGCGCATCGGATTCGCGATCAGCGCGCGGATGAGCGAGGCGTTGAAGAAGGCGATAGAGAAGGTGCCGGAAGAGGCGTGGGAGCCTTATGGGAGGCCGCATCCGGTGGAGATCCGGGAGTGCGCGGAAGTGAGTTTTGTACCGGGGGAGAAATCCGAACACAAAGACACGCCACCCCTGCGTTACGTGGCGATCCGGATTCGGCAGCGTCAGGAGAATCTGTTTGCCGACGGCAACAAGGTGAAGCATTTCGCGGTGGTGTCCAATATCCGGGAATGGAAGGCGGGCCGGCTGATCGAGTGGCACCGGGAGAAGGCGGGAACCGTGGAAGCGGTGCATGACGTTTTGAAGAACGAGTTGGCGGCTGGGGTGATGCCGTCGAAGTACTTCGGGACGAATGCGGCGTGGCTGCGCTTGGCGGTGCTTTCGCACAACGTCATGACGGCGCTGAAGAGGCTGGCGCTGCCGGCCGAGTTGCTGACGGCGCGGCCGAAGCGGCTGCGGTTCCTGATCTTCAACACGCCGGGGCGGCTGGTGCATCACGCGCGAAGGCTGGTGCTGCGATTGGCGACGACGGCGGCCCGGCTGGCCGAGTGGCTGGAGGCGCTGAAGCTGCTGCCGCAGCGAGTCTAAACCCACCCCGGCATCCTTATCGACGGATTTGCAGGCCCCTTTTCCGGCGGGGAGTGGCTGGAGGTGCGTTGGCGCCCGGCCTTTTGCCGTCCGCAGAGTGGAAAGGACCACTCGTGCCGGCCACCGCCCAGCCACCGCAGCCGAACTAGCGCCATTTTTCTATCGCCGCCGCTCCGTCCAAAGCGCCGAGCCAGCGCGTTGCAGGAGCTACCGACGGATTGGGGGAGGATCTGTCCTCTTGTGTTCCTTTGTAAACTCTCGCAATTTCTGCGGCGCCGGCCGTGGCTGGCTCATAGAATAAGGAGAGGCGGACCGGGCGGTGAAGGGACTGCCTACAAACCGAGGGGCGTCAACCGCATCTGCACGGCTCACCGGCCCTCGAGCACCTTGGGAGGGGCAATGTCTATCACAAGACGATCCATGACCGTGGGGGCGGTTGTGGCTCCCTTTGCAGCCGCACAGCACCAATCAGGATCTGGCGCCGTCCTCACCGAGGCGGCTCTGCCCCAACTGGTTGAGGCCGCCCGAAACTTTCTTTCCTCTTTGACCCCGGCCGAGCGGGAACAGACCGTCTTCCCCTTCGACGGGGATGAACGTTATTTCTGGCACTACGTCCCATCCGACGACATCCCTGCCCAGTACGGCCGCCCGCGCCGCGGGCTCGCCTTGAAAGCGATGTCGCCGCAGCAGCGGGCATTGGCCACAGCTTTGCTCGCGGCTGGCCTCAGCCGCCAAGGGCTGATCAAGGTTTGCACCATCATGAGCCTCGAGGAGGTCCTTCGAGTGGTGGAGAACGACACTCGAGGCCGGCGTGACCCAGAGAAGTACCACTTCAGCGTTTTCGGCGAACCTTCTTTGACCGGCGTCTGGGGCTATCGTGTGGAGGGGCATCATGTCAGCCTCCATTACACGGTAGTGCGGGGGAAAGTCACTGGCAATCCAACCTTTCTCGGCGCCAATCCCGCCGAAGTGCGGAGCGGACCTCATAAGGGACTGCGGGTGCTTCGCGCAGAGGAAGACAGAGCCCGCGCACTGTTGGAGTCCCTCTCGGAAGCGCAGCGTCAGACGGCGGTTGTCAGCAGCCGTGCCCCCAGTGACATTTTGACCGAGCGCAGCCGCAAGGCCGCCCTCAAAGACCAGCCCAGCGGGCTTAGCGCCGGGCGGCTCAACGCCGCCGCACGGCATCGCCTGGACGGACGAGTGCTTCCGCGGCAATGGCCGCTCGGCCTGCCAGGAGGTGCTGCGGGCCGCCCGCGGCGAGCTGCCCGTGAACGTGGTCAACCGCGAGGTCTTGCAGAGCGCTCGCTTCCTCGAGAAGCTGCAGCAGTGGAAGGGATAGGCAGGCGCGCTGCCAGGCGC
>JAIMAR010000246.1 GCA_023511855.1 Bryobacteraceae bacterium | reverse complement strand
GTCCACATCTTCAATATCGAAAAGTACAAACCGATTGTGCGCCCCGCAATCCTGACGGCCTTTCTCGGCTACCTGCTGGTGATCGTGGCGCTGCTGTTCGACTTGGGCAGGCCCTACCGGATCTGGCACCCGCTCATTATGTGGAATCCGCACTCGGTGATGTTCGAGGTAGGCTGGTGCGTGACACTCTACACCACCGTTCTGGCGCTGGAGTTCTCGCCGGTGGTGCTGGAAAAGCTGCGCTGGCGCCGGGCGCTGAAAGTGGTGCATGCCGCTCTGATCCCTTTGGTCATTGCAGGGGTGCTGCTGTCGACGCTGCACCAGTCTTCACTGGGCAGCCTCTACTTGATCGTTCCGCACAAGCTGCATCCGCTCTGGTACACTCCGCTGTTGCCCATCCTTTTCTTCTTGTCGGCCGTAACCGTAGGGCTGGCGATGACCATCTTCGAGTCCTGGCATTCGAGCAAAGCGTTTGGACGGCAACTAGAGGTGCCGCTGCTGCGGGGGATGGCCCGGCTGCTGGCGGTTCTGGGGAGTGCGTACCTGGTCATGCGGTTCCTGGATTTGGCCCGGCGCGGGGCGCTAGGGCGGGCGTTTGAATCCACGCCGGAGGCGGGGTTTTTCTGGCTAGAGATCGCCTTTATGGCCGTGCCCGCTTTGTCTCTCTACTTTCTCCGGGTCCGGGCGAACCCAAAGGCTCTCTATTGGTGCGCCGTGCTGGCGATATTCGGCTTTGTCACCAACCGGCTGAACGTGAGCGTGACCGGGATGGAGCGGGCCAGCGGAGTACACTATGTGCCGAAGTGGACCGAAGTCATGGTGACCTTAGCCATCGTGGCGCTAGGATTTGCGCTGTTCCGCGCGGCGGTCCAGTACCTGCCGATTTTTGAACGCGGCGGCGCAGAGGAGCAGTCGGGCGAAATCGCTGCGGTAGCAGGCGCCACGCAGGCGGGTAGTTAGCGCATGAGCCCGGGGGAGCGA
Source organism: Bryobacteraceae bacterium (assembly GCA_023511855.1). Taxonomy (GTDB): domain Bacteria; phylum Acidobacteriota; class Terriglobia; order Bryobacterales; family Bryobacteraceae; genus JAIMAR01. Next base: position 4,212 of record JAIMAR010000246.1, on the reverse strand, counting down.
GCACGCAAAGTTGTCCGCTTCAATCTGACGCTGAAGCTCGCTTTGGCCATGGTGGCGAGCTTTTCAGCCTTTGTGGCGCTATTCGGCTATCTGGCCCTGTACGAGCACCGCAGGCACTCCGAGGAGCTGGTGCTGCAAAGCGCGGACCGGGTGACGGACCTGATCCAGCGCAGCACGCGTTATCAGATGCTCCACAATGACCGGGAAGCGCTCTACGAGATGATCAACGCCATCGGCACCGAGCGGGGCATCCGGCTGGTGCGCATCTTCAACGAGGAAGGCCGGATCAGCTTTTCCACCGACCACCGGGAGGTGGACCGGGTTGTGGACCAGCGCGCCGAGGCGTGCTACAAGTGCCACGCCCAGGAAGCTCCCCTGACGCGCCTGGACCGGCCGGACCGGGCCCGCATCTTTGTTGGCGAAGGCGGGGAGCGGGTGTTGGCCATGATCCGCCCCATTGAGAACGAACCTTCCTGTTGGACCGCAGCCTGCCACTATCACCCGCCGCAACGAAGGGTCCTGGGGGTGATCGACGCCCATCTGTCGCTGGCGGATGTGGACGCGCAGTTGGCGAGCTTCGGCCGGCACATGGCGTTGCTGGTGGCGCTGTCGGTGGTGGTTGGGTCGCTGGCGGCGGTAGGGTTCATCCTGTTGGTTGTGCACCGGCCAGTGCAGGAGCTGATGGCGGGAATCAAGCGCGTGGCGGCGGGGGATTTGCGGCACCGGCTGAGCGTGCGCACCTCGGACGAACTGGGCGAGCTGGCCCGCTCGTTCAACAAGATGACGGAGGATCTGGCGCGCGCCCGGGAGGAAATCCTGGCCTGGAACCGGACCCTCGAGGAGAGGGTAGAGTCCAAGACGTTGGAGTTGGAACAGGCCTACACCAACCTTGTGGTGAACGAGAAGATGGCGTCGCTCGGCAAGCTGGCCGCTACGGTGGCGCACGAAGTCAACAACCCGCTGTTCGGCATCCTCACCTACGCGCGGCTGGTCATCAAGGAGTTGGAGAAACCGGAGATCCCACCGGAGGCGCGGGCCAAGGCCGTGGAGCAACTGCGGGTGATCGAGCGGGAAAGCCGGCGTTGCGGGGAGCTGATGAAGACGCTGCTGGCTTACGCGCGGCAGGCGCCGCCGCGCAAGCAGCCGGAGGACTTGAACGTGCTGGTGCGCCGGGCGCTGGATCTGGTGCGGCATCAAGCCGAGTTGCAGGGCGTGGAGATCGAGGAAAGGCTCTCGCCCGAGTTGCCCAAATGCCTGTGCGACGCGGGTCAGGTGCAGCAAGTGGTGCTGGCGCTGCTGGTGAATGCGCTCGACGCCATGCCACGCGGGGGCCGGATCGAGGTGGCTACCCAGGCGGACCCGGCGGGCGGCGCGGCGCAGATCCGGGTGCGCGACACGGGCCCGGGAATCCCACCGGACATCCTGCCGCACATCTTTGATCCCTTTTTCACTACCAAGGAAGATCAGCACCGCACCGGCATGGGACTGGCCGTGGCCAAGACCCTGGCCGAACACCACGGAGGAGCCATCACCGTGGAGTCCTCGCCGCAGGCGGGCACTGAATTCCAGGTGATGCTGCCCCTGGGCGCACGGGTGACGGTGAATGCAGGAGGCAACGGAGAGAAGGCATGACGGCCGGCGCAAATGTGACGGGAGGCAGGAAAGGACGCATCCTGATCGTCGACGACGAGCTGGTGGTGCGAGATTCGCTGCTGAACTGGTTTGAAGCCGAGGGCTACGAGGTTGGAGCCGCAGCCAGCGGCAAGGAAGCCCTGGCGGCGGTTCAGCAGAAGCAGTGGGATCTGGCGCTGGTGGACATCAAAATGCCGGGCATGGACGGCATGGAACTCCAACGCCGTCTGCGCGACGCCGATCCCGACCTGACGGTCATCATCATGACCGGCTACGCCTCGGTGGAGACGGCGGTGCAGGCGCTCAAGAACGGCGCTTATGATTACATCACCAAGCCAGTGGACCCGGATGAGCTGGCGCATTTGGTCGAGAATGCGCTGGGCCACAAGCGCTACAAGCGCGAGCTGGAGAAGCTGCGCGAGAACCTGGAGGAGATTTACCCGGAGACCAAGCTGATCGGCAACAGCCCGGCCATGCGGCGGGTGCTGGAGCTGATCGAAATGGTGGCGCCCACCGACACCACCGTGCTGATCTCCGGCGAGAGCGGGACCGGCAAGGAACTGGTGGCGCGGGCGATCCACGCGGCCAGCCCGAGGCGGCACATGCCGATGGTGGTGATCCACTGCGGGGCGCTGACGGAGACGCTTCTGGAAAGCGAACTGTTCGGCCACGAGAAGGGCGCGTTCACCGGAGCGCAGTACCGCAAAAAGGGCAAGTTCGAGATCGCCGACGGCGGCACGGTCTTTCTCGACGAGATCAGCGACATCAGCCTGAAGACCCAGACGGATTTGCTGCGCGTGCTGCAAGAGAAGGAGATCCAGCGGGTGGGCGGAACGCAGACCATCAAAGTGGACTTCCGCTGCATCGCCGCCACCAACAAGAACCTGGAGGATCTGGTGAAGGCGGGCACATTCCGGCCCGATCTGTATTACCGGCTGAAGGTGTTCGCCATCGACTTGCCCCCGCTGCGCGAGCGGAAGGAGGACATTCCGCTGCTGGCGGATCATTTCTTGAAAAAATACGCGGCGGCGATGAACAAACCTGTGCCCAAGCTCTCCCAAGCGGCGCTTGATCTGCTGCTGAGCTACGACTGGCCCGGCAACGTGCGCGAGCTAGAGAACGCGGTGGAGCGGGCCATGGTGATCGGGCGCGGGCCGGAGATCCAGCCCGAGGACTTCCCGTTCCAGATGCAGGCCAAACCGGCCGCGGCGGGCCGCAGCCTGGAGGACGTGGAACGGGCCCACATCGAGCGGGTGCTTCAGGAGACGGGCGGCAATCTGTCCCGCACGGCGCGCATCCTTGGGATCGACCGCACCACGCTGTACAATAAGCTGCGCCGTTACGGACTGAGGTGACTCCGGCCGCCGCCAGCTTCGGTCCGATTCATTTGCAGCCCACCGGTGAGGGGCTGACCCTCGAATGGGTGGATGAGCTGGCGGCGCGGCTGGCGGCCCTGTTTGGCGTTTCCTGCCACGTGAGAACCGGCGCGTTGGACATCGCCTTCGCCAAAGACCCGGTTCGAAGCCAATATCATTCGACCGCGATCCTGCAACGGCTGGCGGAGGAGCCGCTGCCCGCGGCGGGGGCGCGGCTGCTGGGCGTCACGGAACAGGATCTGTATGTGCCGGTGCTCACCTTTGTGTTCGGCGAGGCCCAGGTGGGAGGACAGTGCGGGCTGATCTCGCTGCACCGCCTGCGCGAGGAGTTTTATGGGCTGCCTGCGAAGCCGGAGCTGCTGCTGGAGCGCGCGGTCAAGGAAGCCGTGCATGAACTGGGCCACACGCTGGGGTTGCGGCACTGCTCCGACTGGCGCTGCGTGATGGCCTCGACGCACGCAGTGGAGCGGCTGGACGTCAAAGGCCAGTGGTTTTGCGCCGCCTGCCGCCGCGCGGCGGGATTGCCGGAGCCTCTCCCACGGCCTTCGCCGTGAATCGCCCTCGCTCTGGCCCCGGGGAGGAGCGGGTGCGGCGGCGCTCCCCTACGAATAGACGCACGACTTGCCGGCTTCAAACATGGCGCAGATGTTTTCCGGCGGCACATCGGGTTGGATATTATGCACCGCCGCCAGCACCCAGCCTCCCTGCTCCCCCATGAACTGGAACAGGCGCTTCACTTCGTCGGCTACCTCGGCGGGAGTCCCAAAGGGCAGAATCCGCTGGCTGTCCAGGCCGCCCCAGAAGGCGATCCGCCCTCCGAACTCGCGCTTCAGGCGCTCCGGTTGCATGTCTTTGGCGCGGACCTGGACCGGGTTGAGCGCGTCGATGCCGATGGCGATGAAGTCTTCGATGTAGCGATAAACCGAACCGCAGGTGTGGTACAGGATCTTAGCCTTGGTGTGGGCGCGGATCGTCTCCACGACCTTTTCCTGAAAAGGACGGATCAGCTTGCGGTAGTTCTCGAGCGAGCAGACGGGCCGGTCCTGCATGCCGATGTCGTCGCCAAAGGCGACGATGTCGATCAGGTCGCCCACTTGGGCCAGCGCCCGGTGGTTCAGCTCCACGAGCACCTCGGTCACCGCCTGCATCAGGGCGGTGAACAGCCGGTGGTCGCTTCCCAGGTCGACAAACCAGTCCTCAAAGC
>JAIMAR010000245.1 GCA_023511855.1 Bryobacteraceae bacterium | reverse complement strand
CCTGAAGCCGGCCGCCGGGGGTGAGCAGGCGGGGGAGGCCTCCCAATTTATACAAAACAAAGAGGCAACCGAAACCAGCAAGCAGTCGAGCAAGGAGCCGAAAAGCAGCAAAAACAGCCCAGAAAACCCAACCACCCAGCAAACACAACCGCCCTACAGCCCTGAAGGGGCGGACCGGCGTGTCCGCCCTAGCGTGACATTACTCCAGACCAGCGCTCGTGCCAGGTCCAACTCTGCCCCATTGTCGTCTGGCTACGACTTACCTCCCCGTACCATCCCTCCGCCACGCTTTGCGTACCCCCGTTCTGCGATCACCCTTCTCTATGTACAATTGAACCGTGCTTGCCTGGGAACTCCACGGCTGGAACCTCAAGCTCTCTGAGTGCCACCAAAAGGACAGCTCTGCCCACCCTCTCCAACATCTTGGGCCCCATCCAGATGGGCCCCTAAATTTCGTATTCCACTTTACATTCCGGCCGTTTCGCCTTACTATAGTGGTATCCCCCGAGCCGCGGCCGAGGCGCGCGGAAGCTCTGAAAACGAAAGAGAGTAGACGCTTTGCTGAGACTGAAGCGGTTGGAACTGCAAGGGTTTAAGTCGTTCTGCGACCGGACCGAACTCAGGTTCGAAGGCAGCGGCATCATCGCCATTGTCGGCCCGAACGGCTGTGGGAAGTCCAATCTCGGCGACGCCATCAACTGGGTGCTCGGCGAGCAATCCGCCAAGACCCTCCGTGGCACGCGAATGGAAGACGTCATCTTCGCCGGCACCCGGGACCGCAAGCCTTTGGGCATGGCCTCGGTGTCGATCACGCTGGTGGACCCCGACGCACAGCGCCAGACGGTCGAAAGCATCCCCAAAGCAAACGGCGGATCGAACGGAAGCGCCGGCGGACCCAACGGAACGAACGGCGCCGGGGCGCTGGCGGGGGCGCCGGTGGAAGCGAAGAAGCTCCCTAGTGAGGTCGTGATCACGCGGCGGCTGTTTCGCTCCGGTGAAAGCGAGTATCTCATCGACGGCCGACCGGCCCGCCTCCGCGACATTCAGGACATCTTCATGAGCATGGGCTTGGGGCCGGACAGCTACGCCATCATCGAGCAGGGCCGCATCGGCCAGATTCTGAGCTCGCGGCCGCAGGACCGCCGCGCGGTGATCGAGGAGGCGGCCGGAGTGAGCAAGTTCAAAGCCAGGCGCCGTCTGGCCGAGGCCAAGCTGGAAAGCGCCAAGCAGAACTTGAACCGCGTTTTCGACATCCTGGAAGAAGTCGGCCGCCAGGCCAACTCCCTGAAGCGGCAGGCTTCCAAGGCTCGGCGGTATGAGGAGCTGAGGGCGGAGATGATCGGCCAGCTCCGCCAGCTTCTGGTGGGCCGTTATCTTCGACTCGACCGGGACACCAGCCAGGTGGCCCTGGAGCTGAACCTGACCGCCTCCGCCGTCCAGAAGCTGGCCGGGGAGGTCTCTTCGCACGAGCAAGAACAGGCAAGGCTTCAAAGCGAGAGCTACCGTCTGGAGCAGGAACTGACCGAGGCGCGGCGCACGCTCTCGGAGCTGCAACTGGCCGCCGAGCGGACTCGCGGCCGCTTGGAGACGCAGTCCCAGCAGATCGCTTCGATCGAGCAGCGCCTGGCGCAAGGTGAAGTCGAATCCCAGGAGCTGGAGCGCCGGGCCGCGGCCCTGCGCGCGGACATCGAGGCGCATGATCAGCGTTCCGCGGAGCTGGAGCGTGAGACGGCCGAGGCCCGCCAGCGGCTGGCGCTCAAATCAGCCGAGCGGGAACAGCTCCAGAACGCGCTGCGCGAGGCGGAAAGGCAGATCGAGGCCTACCGGCAAGCCGTGCTGCGGCTACTTGGCGAAGCCTCAACGCTGCGCAACCAATTTGCCCAGGTGCGCGAGTACGCCGCCTCGATCGAGCGCGACGAAGGTAAAGCGCGCAAAGAGGAGCAGGCGGCGCTGAGCGAACTCGAATGGCTGAAGGCTTCGCAACAGGAGGCGGCGCGCCGGCTGGAAGAGCGGCGGCGAGAGATGGAGGCCGTTCAGAGGCGCCGGGCGGCAGTCGAGACCGAGCTGGCCGACCGCCGCTCCAGGGCCGCCGAAACCCGCAAGCGGCTGGATTCGCTGCGCTCCGAGTTCTCCCGGATCAAGGCGCGCCGGGACTCGCTGGAAGAGATTCTCTCGCACCGCGCCTACACCACCGAAGCGGTCAAGCGCCTGTTCACGGCTTCCTCGCAGGGGCAGGCCCTGGGGCTGCGCCTGCTCGGCGTGCTCGCCGACTTCGTGGAAGTCGACCCGGCTCACGAACGGGCCGTCGAAGAATTCCTTCACGACGAGCTCGAATACATCCTCGTCGAGGATTGGGACCAGGCCGAGCAAGGCATCCGCTTGCTGCGCAGCGATCTGGAGGGGCGCGCTACGTTCCTGGTGCATCCGGATCCGGGAGCGGACTTGAGCGGCGCGGTAGAAGAGCCGCCCATCGGCCCCGAGACCGGCATCGTCGCGCGTTTGAGCGACGCCGTGCGTTTCACCAACGGCCTCGCCTGCGCCCCGGCCGGGCTGTTGCCGCGCTTGGCGCGGTGCTTTTTGGCTGAGGACCGCGCGGCGGCGCAGCGGCTGGCCCTACAATACCCGGCTTTCTATTTCCTGGCCCCCGACGGGGTGTGCTACTCCGGATACGCGGTGAGCGGCGGCAAGAAGGCCGGCAGCGGGCCATTGGCGCTGAAACGGGAGCTGCGGGAGCTGGCGGCGGCGGTGCAGGCGCGCCAGGCCGAAATCGACGAGATGACGGCGGCGCTGGCCGCTCTGGAGCAAGAGGCAGCGGCCCTGGAAGCGCATTTGGAAGAACTGCGCACGGCCGGTGAGCAGCAGCAGCGTCAGGCGCTGGCCATCGAACATGACCTGCGCAAATGGCAGGACGAATCGGAGAAAGCTTCGGCCCGGCTGGCGGCGGCGCGGATGGATCTGGCCCGCTTGGTCAACGAACGGGAGCGCACGCGCGAGCAGGTGTCGAGCACCGAGAGGCTGATTGCTGAGAAGGAAGCAGCTCGAGCCGAGCAGGAAAACGCCCTGGAGGCGGCCCGGCGGGAGTTGGACCGCCTCAAAGCCGCGGCGGCGCAAGCCGGCGACGAACATGCCGCCTTGCGCGCGGCGCTGGCGGGAATGGAGGAACGCGCGCGTGCTCAGCAGGCCGCCGGAGAGCGGATGCGGCGGCAGCTTCAAGAAATGGAGCAGCGCTTGCGCGAGCTCGCTCAAGAGCAGGAGACGCTCGGCGTCACGCGAGCGCGGCTGCTCAACGAGAACGTCGAACTGGACCGGCAGGCGTCCGAATACAGCGGCAAGATCGCACAGGCGGCCGGGCGCGCGGAAGATTTGGCGGCCCAGGAGAACGCCGTACGCGAAAGGCTGGCCGCGGCTGAGGAAAACCTGCGGGCTATGCGCGCCGAATTGCAGGAGGCGCAACAGAAGCGGGCCGCCGTTGAGGTGGAGCTCGTCAAGCGCCAGGCCGAAATGAAGTACCTGGATGAAACCAGCCGCAAGGAGCTGGGCGAATCGCTGGCGGCCGCAGCGGAGGGCCACCAGACCGTGCCCGATGAGATGGAGCTGGTCGAGCTCGAGGGGCGCTACGAGGAGCTGAAGGCGCGCATCGAGGCTTTGGGTCCGGTCAATCCCCAGGCGTTAGAAGAATACCAGGAAGCGCAGCAGCGTTACGACTTCCTCAACGCCCAGCGCCAGGATCTGCTGGAGTCGATCCGCGACACCGAGAAGGCCATCCACGAGATCGACGTTGAGACGCGGCGACGCTTTACCGAGGCGTTCCAATCGATCAATGCGCATTTCCGGGAGATGTTCCGGACGCTGTTCGGCGGCGGCTCGGCCGAGATGCGCCTGACCGACGAGACCAACGTGGCCGAAAGCGGCATCGACATCGTAGCTTCGCCTCCCGGCAAGAGGCTCCAAAACGTCCTGTTGCTGTCGGGCGGCGAGAAGGCGCTGGCGGCGCTGGCCTTGCTGATGGCGGTTTTCAAGTATCAGCCCAGCCCGTTCTGCGTTCTGGACGAGGTCGACGCGCCGCTGGATGAGCCGAACATTGAGCGGCTGATGAGGCTGATTCGGGAGATGTCGGCGCAGACGCAGTTCATCATCATGACCCACGCCAAGCGCACCATGGAGGCGGCCGAAGTCCTCTACGGCGTGACGATGCAGGAGTCCGGGGTTTCCAAACGGGTGAGCGTGCGGTTCGACGATGTGACCGAGGATGGCCAGATCCGGCCCGAGGCACTCGAGCGGGCCACCGCGGCGGCTGCGGGGCATGCGGCCTAGCTCCCGCATCGATGCGGGCCCCTCGTTGCACCTGTCAAGAGGGGAGGCGCCGCGGCCGGCGGCGAACTCCCTTGCCGGGCTAGCCGACCATGGCGGCGGAAGGTAGGGTGGAACAAGGACTTGCGTCGACAGGGCAAGTCCGCCCGCGCATGTGGATAGGATGGTGCCGTGGCACGCACACCCGCTGCTGAATTCGCCTCCTTGGATCGGCTGCTAAAGGAAGACCGCCGCTATAAGGGCGAGGCGTACCAGTTTGTGGCCGTCGGGCTGGAGTATGCCCAGAAAGTCCTGGGGATGGGCACGCCACAGCCGTCGGCCCAGCCTGGCCGTGAAGGGGAAGTCGCGCGGCACGTGACGGGCCAGGAGCTGTGCTGGGCCTTGCGACAACTTGCGCACAAGCAATATGGCCGGCTGGCCAAGCTGGTGTTGGCGAGCTGGGGCATCCATTCCACCAGCGATTTCGGCGAGATCGTGTACAATCTGATCCGCGTCGGCCACCTGTCCAAGTCGCCTCGCGACCGGCGGGAAGATTTCGACAACGTGTACGACTTCGAGCAGGCGCTGGTCCAGGAGTTCGTCATTACCAAGGAGGAAGTCTAGGCATGTCGCCCCTGACCTCGCTGATCGCCACTGGCACCAAGCTGTGGCTCGATTCGATCGACCCCGATCTGGTGCGGCAACAGCGGCAGGCCGGAGCCACCGGCGCCACGAGCAACCCGCTGATCGTGTCGGACCTGATCCGCAGTGGGCGTTTCGATCCGTGGCTTTTGGAGCTGCTCGAACAAGCCCTGTCCGACGAGGAGGTCGCCTGGCAGGTGACCGACCGCCTGGTGCGCCAGGCCCAGGAGGTGTTCCTGCCGGTCTGGGAGGCCACGCGGGG
>JAIMAR010000244.1 GCA_023511855.1 Bryobacteraceae bacterium | reverse complement strand
GGGCTCATAACCCAAAGGTCGGTGGTTCAAATCCACCCCCCGCAACCACCTCTCACCGCCTCACTACCGTTACTCCAAGCGATTTCGCATCGTCCTTTCTCTGGTCGCGATTGTTTCCTATGTAAGCGATGCCAGAAAAGCCGGGCCGAAGCGTACGCGCACGAGCCGCCAGCGGAGCGAAAAACCGGCGCCGGCGCCGCTGGGTAGCGCAGAGCTCTCTGAGGACCTGGAGATATGATAAGCTGTGTGGCGCTACCCAGCGCAGGCGGAACCTTATGAAAAGAAACAAACTGTTGATTTTGTTTTGGGTCTGGACTGGAATTGCGCTTGCCGCCGCGTTCTCTGTCCTAGGGCAACAGTCCCAACCAGCTCCTGGTCAAAGCGCATTGCCCCAGCCCGTCAACTGGACCGCGGCTCAGGATCATCAGAACATGATGGAGCAGCTCGGCATCAAGGCGCTGCGTCCCGGGCCGAGCGGCAATGAGAACGCTCCCAATCACGCCAACTACGACGAAGCGCTCGCCAACCCGTTCCCGAATCTTCCGGATCCGCTGCGGTTGAAAGACGGCCGCAAAGTGACCACGGCAGAGACGTGGTGGAAACTGCGGCGGCCGGAAATCGTCGAGGACTTCGAGCGGGAAGTGTACGGCCGGGTTCCGAAGAATGTGCCTCCGGTGAAGTGGGCGGTGACCAATACCGTCAAGACCAAGATCGCCGGGCGGGAAGTCTTCGGGAGGCAGTTGGTGGGGCATGTGGACAATTCCTCCTACCCGTTGATCAACGTGGACCTCCAGATGACGCTGGTGACGCCCACGGACGCTCCGAAGCCTGTCCCGGTGATGATCATGTTTGGCGGGCGCGGTCTGCCGCCGCCGGACGGCGCCCCAGAGCCTGCCGGACGGGGAATGTTCGCGTCGATGACGGGCGGCGATCCACCGGCCACCGAGCAGTTGATCGCCGCCGGATGGGGCTACGCTTTTCTGAACCCGGCGAGCATCCAACCGGACAACGGGGCGGGGCTCACCAAAGGGATTATCGGATTGGTCAACAAAGGACAGCCGCGCAAGCCGGACGATTGGGGCGCGCTCCGTGCCTGGGCTTGGGGCGCTTCCCGCGCCCTGGACTATCTGGAGACCGACAAGACCGTCGACGCCAAGCGCGTCGGGATTGAGGGGGTCTCCCGGTTCGGCAAGGCTGCCCTGGTGACCATGGCCTTTGACACCCGTTTCGCCATGGTCTTGATCGGGTCTTCCGGCGCGGGCGGAGCGAAGCTGTTCCGCCGGAATTGGGGAGAAGCGGTGGAGAATCTCACCGGGGTTGGGGAATACCACTGGATGGCCGGGAACTTCTTGAAATATGGAGCATCGGAAGCGGTCTTCAGCAGCAAGAACGCGGGCGACCTTCCGGTCGACTCCCACGAGCTGCTGGCATTGTGCGCCCCGCGGTTGACCTTCATCAGCTACGGAGTCCCGGAAAAGGGGGACGCCCGCTGGCTCGATCATCAGGGCAGCTTCATGGCGGCCGTAGCGGCGCAGCCCGTCTTCCGGCTGCTGGGCGCCAAAGATCTGGGCGTCTCAGATGACTACAACAAAGAGAAGATGCCGCCGGTCAACGTGGGCCTGCTGGACGGACATCTCGCCTGGCGTCAACACGACGGCGGCCACACCGACGGCCCCAATTGGAAATACTTCATCGCCTGGGCAAACAAGTTCCTGGGTTATGACGGAGGCGCTGCCGCGAAGCCGTAGATGAAGCCGCTCCAAAGGTTGCTCTTCGCCATCCTTGTGGGCAACGCCATGTGGGCGCAGGCGCCGGCCGATCAGCCTGTGCCGCGGACGGACGCCAATTCGAAACTCGCTCACCAGCAGTTGCTGGAGAAAGCAAAGACGGGCCGCATCGACGTCTACTTCTCCGGCGATTCCATCACCCGCCGCTGGGGCGCGACGGACTATCCGGAACTGCTGGCTCACTGGCGGCAGAATTTCTTCGGCTGGAATGCGGCCAACTTCGGGTGGGGCGGCGATACCACGCAAAACATCCTCTGGCGTCTGATGAACGGCGAGCTGGATGGGGTCCATCCCAAGATCATCGTCCTGCAAGCGGGAACCAATAACTTGGCCGGTGTTTCGCCGTCCGGTCGGGAGGATGAGATCGCGGCGGAGGTGGCGCGCGGCATCCAGGCCATTCTGCGAGTGATGCAGGAGAAAGCGCCCGGCGCGGTGATCATCCTGACCGGCGTCTTTCCGCGGAACGACAATATGGCCCTGATGCCGGTCATCGACCGCATCAACCGGATCCTGGCCGGATTCGCCGACGGGAAGCGGATCCGTTTTCTCAACATTAATGACAAGCTGGCCGGTCCGGATGGGAAGCTGTTCCCCGGGATGATGAACCCGGACAACCTGCACCCGACACTAAAGACCTACCAGATCTGGGCCGACGCGTTGAAGCCGATCTTTACCGAATTATTGGGGCCTCCCGCCGCAGAGGATCACGCCCCGCCGCCGACCGGAGATCCGAAGGCGGCAAGATCAGCGCACTAGGCCTGTGTGCCCCGCTCGTGTCCCAGCCAAATTCGGGGTGGACGGTTCCTGTCGTTACGGGCGGATTCTGCCTGCCGGGTGGTCGTACAGCGATCCAGGGGCCCCATCAAAGACGACGCCACGTTGCCGACCACCGCTGAGCTTGCGCTCCAGGGGCGGAGCATCCAATTCACTGCGCGGCTCACGCAAGGCTGATTCGGCGGCCAAAAAGCGGAAGGCTGTTTCGCTTTGCCTGCTGCGTCCAGCTGATTGGACATTTTTCCGTACGCTCCTCCTTTCAGCGGCGTTGTAAGGGCGCAGCCGAACCCTAGAAAAGGCCTGCCGTGCGCTTGTTGAAGGAAAGGCAAATTATTGTTTTTCAATGGATTACCCCGAAACTCTCTGCCCTTTTGGAGCTACGGGAAGCCTCTGATGGCGTGGAGAGCCGGTTCAGACCGAAAAATAGATATTTTCCTTGAATGCAAATCATTTCCGAACTATAATGAACCCATCGTTTAGGGCCGCCGGCCCTGACGAATGAACTGTCAAAGCCAAGGGCGGAATTGCTGTGGTGCAGGAGCCATGGCCGGAAGGGTCTGGTTGCAGCGTTCAAGCCTACACCCTCGACTCATTCCTACCTCAGATCCGAATAGGAGGAGACATTTCATGAAGGGCAGACGAATTCAGGGTCTGATGTTGACCCTCGTTCTGTTTTTGTTCGCCGCGCCTGTCCTGGCGCAGGACACGGCAAACCTCACGGGCACCGTCACCGACCCCACCGGCGCAGTCGTGGTCGGCGCTCAGGTGACGGTGACCAACGTCGCAACGAATGTGGAGACCACCACCGAGACCAATTCGGAAGGTATTTACCGCGTGCCCTTCCTGAGACCCGGCACCTACCGGGTGACGATCTCAGCGGCCGGTTTCAAGCGTTTCATCCGCGAGAATGTGACGCTGAGCGTCGGGGCAACGGTGCCGGTCAACGCCTCGCTCGAGATCGGCACGGTGGCGGACACAGTCGAGGTCCGGGCGGCGATCCCGCTACTCGAAACGGAAACCTCGGCCACCGGCACGCTGGTCAAGGGGGATTATTTCTACCGGATGCCGCTCTATCAGCGCTGGTCGCGCTCCATCTTGTACTTGACGCCGGGCGTCAATGTCAGCGGCTTCGGCTGGGGCGGTGATCTTGGAGGTTTCCAAATCAACGGCAACGCCTCGGGAGAAATCGGCTTCTTCGAAGACGGCATTTTCGGCGTGCGGCCTGGGGCGACGATGACCACCGAGACCATTCAGAACACGATTGACGAAATCAAAGTCCTCACCACCGCCCTGCCTGCTGAATTCGGGCATTCCGCGGGGGGCGCCATCGTGATTGTCAAGAAGAGTGGAACCAACCAACTCCACGGGTTAGTTTCGGAGCTTTTCCGGGAGCGGCCCATGCAGCACCGCCGCTTCTTCCAACGGGAGCGGTTCGAGCAGGTCGGCACCACGCTGCACTTTCACATGCCGGACGCGAATATGAGCGGGCCGGTCTACATCCCAAAGATTTACGACGGGCGCAACAGGACGTTCTTCATGGTCGCCGGGCAGTGGCTGATCGAACGCCAGGGTGAGACCGTCACCTACAGCGTGCCCACGGCTGAGATGCTCAACGGCGACTTCAGCTTCGGGGGCCGCGCCGGCGTGAATGCCATCTATGACCCCCGCACGACCCGCCTGGAGAACGGCCAGTGGTTTCGGTATCCCTACGCGGGAAACATCATTCCCAAGTCGATGTGGGACCCGGTCGCGACCAAGTTCCTGAGCCGGAACGTCTGGACCAAGCCCAACCTGACCGGCACCCCCACCGCCACCGGCTTCAGCGACAACCTCATCGCAACCCGGCAAAAAACGGTCGACTTCTACACCTATTCGGCCCGCGTCGACCACCAAATGACCCAGTCGCTGAAGACCTTCTGGACCTGGAACTATAACATGCGCACCTCCTGGACCCCCGACATGAGCATCCAGGACCCGCTATTCGACGCCTCTTCCCGAACCTCCGTGGACGCTCAGACCGTAACCGGCATTGGCGCGACCTGGACCCTGAGTCCCACCCTGATCAGCGAATCCCGCGCCAGTTACTACCGCTCCAAGGTGGACGCCACTTGGCCGGGATTTGGCACCGACTACGGAACGCTGCTGGGCATCCCTAACATTGGCAAGGGAAGCATGCCCAACATCACGGGCATTCCCTACGTATCGAACCCCAGCATGGACGTCCGCGAAATCCTCAGCTTCAAAGAGGATGTGAGTAAGCTCGTCGGCAAGCACGCTTTCAAGACCGGTTACGAAATCATGCGCTTCCGACGCAACAGCTATTCCATCACCAATAACGCCGGCACCTTTAATCTGGCCAGCACCAACGGCCTCCAGCCTAATGGGTCAGCGATCCCCAATACCGGAGGCCACAGCCTTACGCAATTGATGACGGGCGCGGTCTCCTCAGCCACCTTCACGGTGAACCTGCTGAGCACGCTCCCTCGCAACTGGATGCACTCGCTGTATTTCCAGGACGACTGGAAGATCCGCCCGAGCCTGACTTTGAACCTCGGCCTTCGCTGGCAGGTGCAAAGCGTCATGAACAATAAGTACGGCCAGCAATCCAGCTTCGACCCGAACGCGCCCGATAACGTTGTGACGGGCGCGAAGGGCGTGATTACGCACCCGGCGAAACTGCACAACAAGGACTGGAACAACTT
>JAIMAR010000243.1 GCA_023511855.1 Bryobacteraceae bacterium | reverse complement strand
CTCCGGCAGGACGCGGATGCCGCGCATGCCGACGACCACCTGATCGCCGGCGCGGAGGTCGCGCAAGCGGCGGCAAAAGGCGCGGCCGTTGTGGACCACGATCAGCGCGTCCATGCGCTGATTCTCGACGGGGATCCACTGCTGCTGGTAGCGGATGAGGGTGCGCAGGTTGGTGGTGGAGTAAAAATCCTCCGGGGCGCAGCGGTCTTTCTCGATGGCGCGCAGGGTGACATCTCCGGGGTCGGCAAGGGAACACCCCAGATCCATCAGTTGGGGCAGCATGCGCGCCAGGTCTTCGGCCGTGGGGGCCTCGACGCGGAGTCGCAGATAGGAGGGCTCTTCGTTGGTGCGGCCGATGCGGAATTGCTCGACTTCGAAGCGGCCGTTGTGCTCAACGACTTTGTCGAAGATTCGCTCCATGATGTGGGAATCGATCAGGTGACCTTCGGCCTCGACGATCTCCTGAAAGATTCCCGTGTTTGTATTGGTCATGTTCGTGATGGCACTCCGGCCGGAGCGGCCTCAAGCCCGGGCCAGAAAGATGGGGAAACCGAGCTTGGCGGCATAGTTCGGCCGGTAGCGTTCGGTGTTGTACATGGCGGCGACGTCCACCTTGCGGGGTCCCAGCTTGGGATCGGGGATGGCCGACAGCGCGTAGCAGCCGTTCACGATGGCGGTCATGATCCCATGTTTCCCTTCGGAAAGCGCGTCCAAGGCCATGTTGGCGAAGGTGGTGGCGACGAGCTTGTCGACGAAGTCGGGGCTGCCGCCGCGCAGGTCGTAGGTGAGGTCGCTGACGACGGTCTCCTCGCCGGTGCGGCGCTTGATCTCCTCGCTGAGGTCCTCACCGACGCTCATCTTTTTGCGGTGGCCGTAGGCGTCCGGTTCTCCGTACTCTTTTACCTTATAACCTTCCCATTCGGCTCCTTCGGAAAGAACGACGAGGGAGTAATTGCTGGGATTGCTTCGTTTATCACTTACAATTAGGTCGATTAGTTTCTCTAAGTTGACCTTATATTCTGGGATGACGCAGCGGATGGAGGTGACATAAGCGGTATACAGGGCGGTGTGGCCGGCGTCCCGTCCAAACACTCGGAAGATGCCGATGCGCTCGTGGGAGCCGACGGTGGTGCGCTGCCGCTCGATGGCGTCGACGGCGCGGGTGATGGCGGTGGAGAAGCCGATGCAGTACTCGGTGTTGCGCACGTCGTTGTCCATGGTCTTGGGGATGCAGATGACCGGGAAGCCCTCTTTGTCGAGCCGCGCGGCGTAGCTGAGCGTATCGTCGCCGCCGATGGCGATCAGGGCATCCAGCCGGAGGGTTTCCAAGTTCTTGAGCACTTGGCTGGTGATGTCATAGACCTTACTAGTGACGCCGTTTTTGGTGACCTCAGTGAAGGGGAAGGACTTACCGGCCAGATGGTCCGGCAAAGACTTCATCTTGGCGGGGTTGGTGCGCGAGGTGTGGAGGAAGGTGCCGCCGGTGCGGTCGATGGTGCGCGTATTGGCCCGGTTGAGGGGCAGAATATAACGCGCGACGCTCCGCGGGTCCTCGAAGTTGACATGGGTGAGGCCCTGCCAGCCCAAGCGGATGCCGGTGACCTCCAGGTCCAGCTCCGCGCCGCGGTAGACCACGGCTTTGATCACCGAATTCAAACCGGGGACGTCGCCCCCGCCCGTCAGTATTCCTACTCTTTTGTTTGCCATGAATGCTTCCAGATTTCTCCCGGGGTTGGATGATGGTTGAAACCTTCTATTATACCTACACGACGGAGTTGACGCTGCGGCGCGGAGGGCTGCTAGCGGGGGCTGCCCAGGCGGTGAAGTTTGATGAGGTTTGTGGTTCCGGTGATGCCCGGCGGTTGTCCGGCCAAGAAGACGATGCTATCGCCGGACTGGAGGCGGCCGCTGCTCATTAGGGTTTGTTCTGTGAAACGGAGCATTTCATCGGTGGAGTCGAAGGCTGGTGCCAGCAAAGGCTCCACGCCAAAGACGAGGGCCAAACGACGGGCGATCTCCGGGCTTGGGGTAAAGGCGAAGATGGGGACCGGGGGACGGTAACGGGCCACGAGCCTGGCGCTAAAGCCACTCACCGTGAAGACGGCCAAGGCCGCCACTTGGGCGGAGCGGGCGGCATGGTAGGAAGCGTCGGCGGCGATTCCGGCCAGCTCATCACCAGAACTCGCGGGCAAGGCGGGGAAGCCGCGCCGGCGGATGTTGGCGTCGGCCTCCTCGGCGATGGAAGCCATCCAGCGCACGGCCTGCACGGGGTAGCGGCCCGCGGCGGTTTCGGCGGAGAGCATCAAGGCGTCGGTTCCGTCATAGACGGCATTGGCGACGTCGCTGACCTCGGCGCGGGTGGGGGCGGGCTGCTGGATCATCGACTCGAGCATTTGGGTGGCTGTGATGGTGATGCGGCCGGCGCGGCGGGCCTTATCGATCATCGCCTTCTGCATGGCCGGGACCTTTTCCAGCGCGGTCTCGACGCCGAGGTCGCCGCGGGCGACCATGATGCCATCCGACTGGGCCAGGATGTCGTCCAGATCGTCCCAAGCCTCCGGCTTCTCGATTTTGGAGATGACCGCCGTGGTGGCGTTCCTTTCCTTTAACCATTGGCGGAGGCGCCGGACGTCTTCGCCGGTGCGCACGAAGGAGAGCGCCAGAAAATCCACACCGTTGGACAAGCCGAACTCCGCATCGGAGATGTCTTTTTCGGTCAGCGAAGGGCTGCGGACGGGGACGCCGGGCAAGTTGATTCCGCGGCTGTCGGAGACTGAGCCTCCCGAGACCACCTCGCAGTCGACCGAGACGCCGTCGGAGGAGAGGACCCGCAATTCGACGGCGCCATCGGCGAGCAGAAGCCTGTCGCCGGGGCGGACATCCCGGGCAAGGTCTGGGTAGGTGGTCGCGGCGCGGGTCTCGGTTCCGAGGACTGGCAGGGTGGTGATGGTGAACTTGGAACCTGTCTGCAATGTGACCCGTCCTTCGGCGAACTTTCCGAGACGGATTTTCGGGCCCTGCAAATCGAGCAGGATTCCGACGTGCTTGCCGGCTTGTGCGCTGAGCTCGCGAATGGTTTGGATGCGGTCTCGGTGTTCGTCGTGGGATCCGTAGGAAGCATTCAGGCGGAAGACGTCCACGCCGTGGCGGAGGAGTTCGGCGACGACCTGGGGGGAATCGCTGGCCGGCCCCAGGGTAGCTACGATCTTCGTAGAGCGTCCAGGCATTGCGGTGCGTGCGCGAGCAGGAGTTGCGCTGCTTTCCTTGCGGCGATAGCGCCACAGTTGGGCAGCCGGCTGGGCTCCTGATTCGGCCCTTGTTTGATCATACGCTGCGGGGGAGGATCGAGGGCGGGCTTGAGCTGGGGCAACGGAAGGGCAAGGGGCCCGGAGGCCGAGGGTGTGGTGAGGGGCTATCGATGCGGGAGCGGCCCCGTCATTTTGACTTGACATCCCAGGTGTTTCCCCTATACTGGACTAAAGTAGAGCGCGGCTCCACGGCCCAGAAGGGCACCGAGCAGGGTGCGCAGGAATCCTCCCCCGAAGCAACATCTCCCCCTCAGAGTGGATGAGTGTGCATCAGGCCCCGCGTGGGACTGGGAAAGCCGGAGGCGTGTCCAGTTTCAGGGAGAAGACGTCGTTTTTGTGGGGCAATTCCGGCTTTCGGGCGGATCCGGCCGGGACGTTGCTGCGACTGGCGGCGTGGCGGTGGCGCTTTTGCTGAACCGCGGTGGGCGAGTGATCGAGCGATCGCGCTTGGACTCAATAGGCCGGGTTGTGAGGCGCTAGGTTTGAGCCGGAGGCAGGCCAAGGAGCTGTTCGACCAAGCGGTGTACCGCTTCTTTCCCGTTCGGCCCGGTAGAGGGCTGCAACGGCTGAATTCGCTACGCGACTTCAACCTCATGGCGCCGCCGCGGAGGGAGGCATGAGGGTCCTGCTATCGGCGTTCTCCTGCCAGCCTGGAAGAGGCTCGGAGCCGGGTGTCGGCTGGGGCGTGGTCACACAAGTCGCCCTACGGCACCAAGCCGTGGTCTTGACGGAAGAACACAACCGGGCAGCGATCGACCAGGAATTTGCGCTGCGCCCCCTGAAGCAGGCGAGTTTCGTCTACCTTGGGCTGCCTAAGGTGTACGGCTGGATCGGCGGAAATAAGTGCCTTGGGTACTTGTACTATTTCCTATGGCAGATCTGGGCTCTGCGCGTAGCACGGAAGCTGCACCGGGAGCATCCGTTCGACCTGGTGCATCACGTGACGTTTGTGAACTCCTGGGCGCCCAGTTTCCTGGGCCGATTTGACATCCCCTTTGTATGGTTTGCCGGCGCCAAAGAACATACTCCGGTCTGCTTTTACCGGCTTCTTTCGTGGCGGGGCAGGATTTGCGAGGCTTTGCGAAGCCTGGCCGTCGGCGGGATGGGTTGGTTGAATCTGCGCTGGACGGCAACCCGGGCGAGTATGGTGGTTACTAGCTCGCCTAAGCGGCTGTGGCCAGCCCGGCTGATGGTAAAGCGGCAGCCGGTGGGAGCATTGAGCGAGAAAGAGATGGCGGCTTTGGGTGAGCTCCCAGTTCGAACCGGAGGGCCCTTCCGGATGGCTTCGATCGGACGGCTCGATGGGGGCAAGGGGGTGGTCATGGGCATGCGGGCGTTTGCACGTCTGCTGGAGACGCATCCGGAAAGCGAGTACTGGATTGTCGGCGACGGGCCGGAGCGAAAGAGGCTGGAGCGCATGGCTTGGGAGCTGCGGTGCGCCCACAGGGTGAAGTTCCTTGGCTGGGTGCCCCGGTCGGAGATACCATCGCTGCTGGCTCAAGTGGATGCGTTGGTGCACCCCAGCCTGCACGAACAGTTCGGCTATGTGGTGCTGGAGGCCATGGCCGCGGGCCGGGTGGTTCTTGTTACTGACTCTGGTGGCTGTGGAGAACTGGCGAAGTCCGGGGGCGGAGTGGTCATACCGCTCGTCTCTCCGGAGCAGGTAATCTCGGAACTCCACGAAGCCTTGTTGGGGTTGGCGCTGGACGAGGAGCGCAGGCTCCGGGCGGCCCAAGTGGCCAGGAAAGCGGCAAGAGAACTGTGGAGTTGGGCTGCGGTGGGCTCACGGCTGGAAGAGATCTACAGGCAAGCCACCGCAATGGGCTCACCTCAACCCATGCCGATGGCACGGACCGCGGCTGCTTCGAAAAGTTGAGGACCAGCATGCCCGGTGAAGTAGAACAGCGCGAGCGGCCTCGCGAGGCCGGGCGGTGGGGTCAGCTCTGGCCGCTGGCG
>JAIMAR010000242.1 GCA_023511855.1 Bryobacteraceae bacterium | reverse complement strand
GCCCCTAACGACTCATGCAAATCCGCTTCTCGTGTTTGGGCTGTTCTGGCCTTGAAGCCGTGAATCAGGATGGAACGGTTGCGCGTCTTGACGTTGAGGCCGAGCCAGTTCAAGTCCATAAGTCTGGAGGCGAACGGGTCCTTGAGATGCTCCAGGAGTTTCGCCACATTCTCCCTTGCCAATTCGTAGTGACCGCCGGGAAGAAGCTTGGGAGGATGTTCCAGCGATTGAATAAACGCCTGAACCCGCGGGTCGTCTTTACGCACATGGCCGCTGTCAATGCCATGTTCAAACAGCCGGATCTGACCAACCAGCTCGACGAGCCGGTACAGACGAAGGAGCACCTCCTCATACTGTCCTTCCCGCAGCCGCCGGAGCGTGTTCTGATAGAGGTCCGCCGCAAGGCAGCGCGTGGCGTCAGCCTGCAATTCGGGCTTCCGTTCGGCCGGTTCAGCGCGCGAGAGTTGATCGAGCAAGGAAAGTTGAGCTTCCGACGGCCAGAATTCCTCCATGCGGGGCGGCCTTTTCTGTTTTTTTGTCCCGGCTAGTCTTTGATAACTCTTCTTTGCCGCCGAATAGTGGAATCGATCCCAGGCGCCCCAAAATTCAGCCGCCCACAACAGCCAAGGCGCCTTTGGGCCGTCTTTCTCTTGAATAACACGAAGGACGGAGCTGAATTCGCCTTCTTTTAAAAAGTTATAAGCTAAAGACAAACGCTGCGCGCGGAAAAGATGCTCGGGGCTTAGTTCTAGCAGCTTCTCGGTTCCACCAATCACTAATCCTTGCTGATTTCGCTGTTCGCCATCGATGTAGCGGTACTGTTTTATGCCATGGGAGGCGGCGGCCAGCGCCAAGGCCGCGGACATTACTTTTGTCCCACGGGTGAAGTCTGCGGTCAGATGATAGGGCCGGTACCCGTCCTGCTCCACCAAGCGGCTCACGACCTGCTCGAAGAAGGAAAAGCAACGGTCCAGGTTCGCCTCATCCCCATTCCGAGGCAAGGTCTCAATTTGCATGGTGACGTCGGGATGACGTTCGGCAAGCAGCCGCGCGTTCGGCTCGGTCTCACGGGAGCAGAGCAGGACCACCTTGTCCCATTTGCCGGCCAGCAGTGTCTTGAGAAAGGGACTGAATAGTGAGTTTTCGAGCTGGGTCTTGTCGCCCATTCCGACGGTGACCAATAACGCTGTACGTTCGTTCATGATCGTGGCTCCAGTAAAACCCATCCGAACACCGAGTGACCGCCGCCGGCCAGTTCGCACACCGTGCGCGTTGACCCTTGGGTGATCCACTTTTTCTTTTGGCGGTTGTAAGCCAGGCGCGCGCCTTCCAGCGACAGCGATTCAAAGTGTGAGTATCGTCCCAACCGGAGCAGGCAGCCTTCCCGGGGAGGGGACGCTGCTGAGGCGGCTTTCTCCGGGTAGTACTTTAGAAAGCGCCGCTGCTCTTCCTGAAAGCGTGTCAGGAAGAAGAAATTCGCCGTTTGCATTAACCAGGCGCGGTCCACGGGCCAGGGAACGCCGATCCTCTTGGGATCGCCCACATGCGGATGATTCATGCGTCCATGGTCGATGGAAATCTCCAGCTCAAATGCGGCTTCGTCGCCATCCGCTCGGGATCGCAGCCGCTCGACGGCCATCATTGGCCCCTGACGAGCCGCGCCGTCGGCCCAGACGACCTGGGCCAAATCGATGCGGTCGGCAGGTTGTCCGGGCGCCCGGCAAGGTGTGGCATCGCTCACTTTCAAGAACCGAAATGGGTCTCGTTCGATGCCCCCGCCATTGCGAAACAGCGCCTTCTGGAGCGCCTGATCGAGCTGCTCCAGCAGCCTGCGGGCCTGAGAATGGTCACCACGCGCCGCGGCATCTCTTGCGCGTAGGACTTCCCGTTTCGCCTGGCGGCAAAGATCTTCCCGGGAAGCCAACAGCGAATTCAAGGCCGCCATGCGAAAGGCGCCTTTTATGGCCGAACCGGGAATCACGACAGATCCCGTGTAAGGGTTGCGCGGCAGGGGGCGAATCTCGCCTTTGGCCTGCTCCGGCTTGGCTATCGCATTCATTAGAGCGCTGCGGGCCGAGTCTGCCAGCTCACAGTGGTACCAGTGAGAGCTCTTCAGCTTGCCGGCCGAGGCGCGGATGCGGTTCAGAGCGTCATCCACCTTATGGGCCGCGAGGCAGGCTTCGTACTCCTGGCGCTGCTTGTCGCTCCAGCTTGCAAATACCTCGGCAGGGCGGAACCGCACCAAGAGATTGTTATGCAAAAAATACTCCTCGGGTCCAGCAGTCTCGCCTGTGCCGATATGAACGGGCGTAAGAGGTATCAGTAGATAGCGGACCGTCTCTATCATAAACTAATCCTCTTCTGTATATGGCACAGTAAGATGCCAGGCGCAATGAACGACTCGCGGGTTTACAGAATATACCCCGCGCAGCAACTCTCCGAAGGGGCCGTCATCGGTGGGTTGGAACGTGGCCCCGGGGCGCAGTAAGGTGAGGGGCTTTTTGAAAGGTTTGGCGCTGATCGAGTAAAGGGCTCCCACCTTGCCGAAGTGGGTGTGAAGGCGGTAGCGGGCATCCGCCATGTTAGGAGTCAGGCTTCCGTGCGACAGGCTCAGGCGGCGGTTGCCCGGAGCATCGAAAAGGCCGCCGGGCGCTGCCTCGATGTCCAGAACGCTGAACTGGCCTCGCCCGGCGCTGGCGTCCCGCCCATAGCCCATTTTTCCGGTCAGGGTGAACAGTTCCCGGAGCAAGGGAGGATCCAGCGCCGTCTGAAGGTACACCTCCCGCTCCTTGGCCGCCTGAGTGGGCCACTCCTCGTCGGTGAAATAGAGGCCGCCCTGTGGCAAAGTCCGGTTGGTAAGGCGGTTGATGGTGTTGTGCGGAATCCGGGTTATGCTGACCTCCAGGACGGGTTCACTCCTTCGCGCCGCGCGCTCACGTTCCCGGGCTTGCTCATCCGCCAGGAGTGCGGCGAGCAGGGAGTCCTCATTCAAGTGATGCCGGATCTTAAGGAACTGTTCACGGCTTAGCCAGGGTTTCTTTTTCAGGGCTTTCAGCGAGGCGGCCTTGGGCGGCTCAGGATCACGCGGCTGGACCCGCACTAGTGGCTTGGGCAAATAGCCGCGGGGCATGGCGTCGGAGATCAGCAAGGGCTGGTTGTCTAGTTCCCGCAGCCACTGCGCAAAGCGCTCCTCTCCGAACCTCCAGCGGTAGGCCCAGCAGAGGTGGCCAAACAGAGTCCCAGAGATCATCGGGGTTGCGATCGGCCCCTCCAGCCACAGGCGGACCATGTAGTACGGCATGAACTTCTCCTAGCTGTCGATCGGAACGATCACTTTAGGCGTTTCCAGTTGGAACGGCGTCATGGCGTCGAAGTCCGCCTGCCGGTCTTTCCCGTTAATGCGCAGGTCAGTTATCCTGACTTTCCCATAGCCGCGGGAACCAGATCCTCCCAGGCAATCCTGCTCGAGCAACTTGAGAGCCTCAATGAGACGGTTGAGACAGACGCGGTCCTGACGGCCCCCATCGTTGTTAACGGCGAACTCGCGGAACAGGATCTCCAGCTCGAATCTGGCGCCGGCCGGCACGCGCTCCACCGTGCGGGGGCCGATATTGTGCGCCTTACCCTGAATGCGGTCGATGACGACTTCGGTCTTGTCCTCCGTCAGCGGCAAACCGGCCTTCATTTTCTCTTGCACCCAGTCGTTTACCAGGTGCGCGTCGCGAACCACGATGCGGGTTGGGCCGCCGGCCCAATTTTCCGCGGTCACTCCGAAGGTCCTGAGAATAATGTCATCCGGGGGCGGATTCTTGCATCCTGTTCCGTAAGGCTTTCCGTCGGGTTGAACCTTGTGCAAGGCCCATTCCAACAAGGACCTAAGTTTCCCTTTCAGGCTGGAGCCTGGGATATAGGGCTGCTGGGTGTGCGGGTGCCGAATTATGGGGCTGTCGACGCCGCCGATCTCCACCGTGTCACGTCCGGCGCCAATGTGCAGTCCCGTAACCGTCTCTAAAATGGCGCGAATTTCGTGCCGGCGAAGGAATTCAATGCAAGATTCGCGGTTCATGTGTGAATCTGGTACCTCCCGTCATTCGCTGTCCTCGGCATAAACCCGGTGGAACGCCACTACAGCCTGGAAGTGCCGGCAAAAGGCCCGAAACTGGGCGGCTGTTTGGACGGAGTGGACGTGGCGTTCGATAAAGTCTTTGAACTCGTCAGGAAAGATCTTGGAGCTCCGCTTGTGGGCGTAATAAGCCTTTGCGCGGAGCATTTTGAACTCCGGCCGCAGCTTTCGAAAAATTTCCTCCTCGTTCGAGCCTGGATGATTTGCACACTCGTGCTCGAGCCGCCGCCGCAAGTTCAAGACGTCTTCGTAGTATCTACGGAGTTGGGTATGCTTAAGTTTGGCTTTCGCAAGTTTCTTCCCCTCTGTTTCGGCCTCGGCGTCAACTAACTCCTCTCGAAGATTTCCGTTGTTATCAAAATAGTTCACTGTTGTGGGCGAGGCGGACTGTGCCTTCGTGCCGGCAGGCTGCTCATGAGGCGGCCGCGCAGCCCCGCTGCGATCGCTGATTCCCATACTTCACCTCTCCTCTTCCGTGAAAGTCCGATAGCTATAAAGCGCCGCTGTAACGGCCGTACGCGCCGGCGGAGCGGGTTCGGGGGCCTTCTTGAGATCCACGGTGAGTCCCAAGAGCCCGTTCAAGAATGAAGCCACTTCCTCACGTTTCTGTCTTTCGCCCGGGGGCGCCCCGTCCAGCAGAAGGTTGCGCACGAGCTGATAGCCCCACCGGGCGCGCCAAGTGGCTTTTTGGAGGTCGATCGGCGGGCCGGGGAGGCCGCCGCGGGAGGCCGCGGCGAGCTCCACCTCCAGTCGATCCTCATCCAGGCCAAGCAAACGGTAGACGAGGGCTTGGCTGACCCGCCCTTGTTCCAGGTACTGGCGCAATTGTTCGGCACGTTTGAGCTGCTCCTCGAACTCCACCCAGCCCTGCGGCGCCGCGTCGATGGCGCAGAAACCATTCTTTAAGCTGTTCCCCAGCCGGTCCTTGCGTGCCTTGGACCTTTCCAAGCGGAGCTCGGCTGCCTCGGCGGCTCGATTGAGCGGAGAATTGTCCTTTATGAGCTCGAGCCCGGCGGAAAGCGTGATGTTCGGATTGTTTCCCACCCAGCGGCCGAACTCGCTCCGCAGGCGGAGCGCCAGCTGGAGAGTTTGCCGCCAAGGTCCGATCAATAACAGGTCGTCTCCGCCCGCGTAAACCGTATATG
>JAIMAR010000241.1 GCA_023511855.1 Bryobacteraceae bacterium | reverse complement strand
GCGCCATGATGGCCTCGCCCTCCGTCCGCTCCGTTCGCCCGGGCTGTTGCCTCATCGCTCTCGCCTCCTGCTAGTGGAAAGTTTCTCCGCCCGAGTATCCCGGCTCACTGCGTGCACGGATCTCCGTGGGGACGAACCGCCCCAAGCTGCCATGCCAACTCACGTTTGCCCCGCCAAGCGCACGGGAGGCTGTAAGGGATCGGGTGAAAGGCTCCCCGCGAAGTTGCCCCGGGCTGAGCTACACAGACAGCGGCAGCGGCCTGCGGTCTCACCCATTGGCTGATGGGGACATTCATTTCCCGCCTCCTAAGTGCAACTCGCTCAGGACTTAGAAAATGAACGGCATCCGCCGGTCACTGGCGGAAAGGGAAGAAACGCGAACGCGTTCTACCCACAGAATTACACTGGGTCCGCCTGAGTTGTCAAGGGATACTCTATTAGGGCCGGATCAATTCCACCAGATCCAGCCAGCGCCCCGCCGCGGCGTTGCCCTCCAGGTCCCACTCTCCCGCCTGCTGGATCTCTTGCGGTTCGTAGCGGATTTCGCCGTTGACCGTGCGAAGCTTCGCTCGTGGAACCACGAAGCCGCGCAGACGGTCTGCGGCGACCTCGGTCAGGTGAGCCGCCAGTCGTCGGTCCCGCAGCACGTAAACGCTGCCCGGCATCCAGTGCAGGTCCTGTCTGGACATGGGGATCTCCGCCTGAAGGCTCGCTCATGTCTATTGTATCACAAACAAAAATAAGGACTAAAGTCCGAACACCGCCCCTTCGCACAGGCTCGTCCACCCCATGGCGCAACCTCCTCTTGTGGGGAGGGCTCGAGTTGTGGAGCAGACATTTTCTTGTCTGCGGCCGGCATCCCTGCCGGCCTTGGCCCCCTCCACCCGCCGTCCTGCCTCCAACCCAATCCTTTGTTCTGAGGGCTGGATCGGCCTGTCGATCCCGGTGGCGCCCCGCAGCCTGCGCCCGCAACATCTCCACCCACAGCCTTTTCACTTTCCGTTGATCAATTCTGCCCATAACACAGCACGTAATGTGTTCATTTCGAACGACTTGAAAGGATCTGATAGCGACAGGCTAATATTTTATGCTTGAGGTATTGACAGGTTCGTTCGGCCGCGATATAATCTCTGTCGGGAACGGCCCCCAAAGGCCGGTCCGCCGAACGGTTGTTCGGCAATTCCACGTAAAGGAGGTTCACTATGGGCAGCCTGATTCGCTGGGATCCGTTCCGTTGGGATCCGTTCAAGGAGATCGAGAAGGAGATGCAGGAGTTGACCGACCGGTTCAGCCGCATGCTCACGCGCTGGCCCGGCCGCAGCACCCGCGAGTCGCTGACCGTCGCGGAGTGGTCTCCCTCGGTGGACATCGCCGAGACCGACTCGGAGTACACCATCAAGGCCGAGATTCCCGAGGTCGACAAGAAGGACGTGAAAGTCACCGTCCAGGATGGCTATCTGTCCATCCAGGGGGAGCGCAAGCAGGAGAAGGAGGAGAAAGGCAAGAGGTTCCATCGCGTAGAACGCTCCTATGGCAGCTTCCTGCGGTCGTTTGAGCTCCCCGATGACGTCGACCAGGAGAAGGTCAAGGCGGAGTTCAAAGAGGGGATGTTGATCGTGCATCTCCCCAAGACCGAGCAGGCCAAAGCCAAGACCATCGAAATCAAAGTCGAGTAACGTCCCTCTGCACGGCGCGGCCCGCGGGTGGCCGCGCCTTACCGGCTCTGCGGGCCCGGTTAGGTAGAACCCGCAGAGGCGTTGGTTCGTCTAATGGATTGGTAACTTCTGCGAAGGAGGAAGAAATGCTCAAGCGTATTGCTTTGGTTGTAATCGCGCTGGTAGGCATTTCATTCGCCAGCGCAAAGAGTTACACGGTTCGTATCTCGGATGCTTGCCAGGCCGGCAAAATCCAGTTGCAGCCCGGCGAATATAAGGTGAAAGTGGAAGGCTCAAAGGTAATCTTGCTCGACAGCCGCGGCCGCACGATTGAGGCTCCGGCTAAGGTGGAAGAGGTCAATGAGAAGTTCCCCTACAACTCGGTGGCCACTTCCCGGACGGAACAGGGCGTCCGGCTGAACTGGATCACCTTGGGCGGGACCAAGACGCGGATTGTATTTGAAGACTAGTTGACCCGGGCGGGGCGCCGCCCCCAGGCGGACGCCCCGAACGGATTGTGCTTTTATGCATGGCCGGCGGCGGAGAGGGCGCCCGACCCGGACGCCGCCGCCGGCATCATCCGGATGGGAGGTGAAGCAATGAGGAGAGGGTGGAAACTGCTGTTGCTAATCGTTCTGGCTTCCGTTGCAGGGCTCCAAGCAGCCACCAGCGCTCCTTGCCCCATCGAGCGCGCCACAGCGTACGGCGCCCGCGTCTGGCTGCTCTGCGACGAGCGGGAGCTGCTGGCCTCCCAGGATTCCGGGCAGAGCTGGCAGTCTGTCGCTTTGCCCTCCGGCGTCCGCTACCGCTCCATCGCGTTTCTCGACGAGCGCCGTGGTTTCATCGTGGGCGACGCGGGAACCCTGCTTGCGAGCAACGATGGCGGCAAAACCTGGACCCAGATTCCGATCCCGGTCAAGGATAACCTAACCTGGATCCACTTCAGCGGCGAGTTCGGCTGGATCTCAGGCTGGAGCGGGGTCATGCTGCATTCCTCCGACGGCGGCAAGACTTGGACCTTGCAGGACACGGGTGTCACGCAGGGCCTCGAATCAGTGTATTTCACCGATCCCCAGCACGGCTGGGCTGTCGGCTGGAGCGGCGTGATCATTCGCACCACCGACGGCGGCAAGACTTGGCAGCGCGCCAACACCCTCATGAATTTCTGGTCGCTTTCCGCCGTGTACTTCCGTGACCCCATGAATGGCTGGGCCGTTGGCTTTAACGGCCAGATCCTCCGCACCAAAGACGGCGGCATCAACTGGGAAGAGCTGAAGAGCCCCGTGCGCTCCCGCCTTACCTCCATCACCTTTGACCGGCAGGGGCGCGGCTGGATCACGGCCAACAACGACCTGCTGGTGAGCGAAGACGGAGGCGAGACCTGGAGCAGCATCCCGGTCCAGCAGGTTCTCTTCCTACGGCAAGCGCTGCCCGTGGGCGAGTCCCTGTGGGCCGTGGGACGCTTTGGCATCCTGGAGCGCACCGGCGGCAGCAGCGAGTTCCGCAGCATCGCCAGCCTGCCACGCCGCAACCCCGAAGGCAGCTAACATCCGCAGTGCGGACGGGCTCCATCGGCGGCGGGGGCTAGGCCCGGTGCAGACGGCGCTCTTTCCCGGTCTTCCTCAAGGGCTGCTGATCAGGCTCACGAAACTGGTCGCATCCAGTGTGAGCTGAGCCGTTCCGTCCACCACGGGCACGGGCGCCAGTTCTTGCATCCCCCGCTGCGCATCCGTCACGAAGACGCGGAACTGTTTCACCGCGGCGGGAACTCCGGTCAGCGTCGCCTGCCGGGCGGCACCGTTGTTGACGACGTGAACTGCATAGGCGCCGCTGGCGATGTTGCCGAACGCCGCGCAATTCAGGTAGGCGCCTTTGCAGACGAGCGGCAAATGAAAGGACTGCGGGGGCGTCGAAGCCAGTTGCTTCAAGTTCCAGAAACGCTGCGTCGGACGCAGCGGCCCTGTGTCGCCGAACACTCCGCCCCCCACCAGCAGCGAGTAGTCCGAGGTCATCTGCCATTGCAGAATCGACTTGGGCTGGCTGAGCGCCAGGATCCGCACGTAGAGATTGATCTCATAGAGGGCAAAAGATTGCTCCAGGAAGATCTGCGGATAGCGGTAAGCCGCCGCGCACGACGGCTTGGACGGAGATCACGTCGCCTGGGGCTGGGGTGACCATCTGGCGGGTGGGCGGCCCGAGGATCGACAATAGCCAGCCATATTTCGATTCATCCAGCGGAGCCAGGTTCCCGTCAATGACCACGCGCTCCAGCCCCCGGTCGGCAAGAGCCGTCCGCTGGATGCCGATCAGCAGCGGGTCCATTCGTTGCCACTGCTCGGTCAGTTGTCTTTGCAAGGCCGCCAGACGCTGGGCTTCGTGCGACGTGATGCCGTCGATCGTGACGTCGGGAATCGGGAGGAACGTGCCCCGCGCACCTCGGCGCGAATCGACCGGTTCACCGTCGGTAAGGACCGGCCCGCTGCCATCGGGACGACGGCCGAAACCGGGGGGGAGGTAGCCGCCGGCCACCAGATCATCCAACGTGCGGGACGACTGCCCTTCCCCCTCAGCGGCCCAGCGGGCCAATAGCACCAATTCCAGGTCGGTGATCGACTTCATCCGCCGTTCCAGTTCGACCTGGTACTGCGGACTGAACAGCCCCTCGAAGAACGCGGACGAAAAATAGACGAGCACGGTGTCGTTGCGGACCAGCGGCAGCGCCCGGCGGGCCAGTCGAAATTCGGCCGAGCGTCCCAGGGCCCCGCGTCCGCGATCGACCGTCAGGAAGCGTTCCACCATCGCCCGGGAGGTGGTCACCAGATGGAAATCGCCGTCGCTGACATAAAACGAGCGAAGGCGATTGTCGGGCGTGGAAACCAAGGAGACTTCGCGGCCGCCGATCTGGAGGGTCTGGCTAGTGGCTCCGCGGGAGGCAAAGCGGCGCTGTGCCCGTTGCCGCTGCTGCATCAGGTCGCTGCGGAGCAAGCTATTGCTGCGCGCCTGGAAAAGAATCCCCAGGGCAGCCCCCTCGCGGGTGAACGTGTCGCGGCCCACCAGCGCCACGTCGGCGATCACCTGATCGCCGAGTACCTCCGCCAGGGCGCTCGGTTCCAGGCCGAGCTGGTCCTGCACCCGTTGGGTAAGCGGTGCAAGGTAGCTGCGGAGCGTGACCATGTTGCTGATGTCGCCGCCGTATTCTTGCAGCAAGTGGTTGAGCCACAAGTAGTTGGAGAATTTGCCGAAGCGGACGTAGAACCATTCCACCGGCACGTGCACGGCCAGCGGCTCGACCTCGACCGCAGGCACCTCGGCCGACAGACGCGGCGGAAGGAAGTTCGTTTCGGCCGGCAGGGGGAGGTTGGCGGCGGTCTGGAAATCGCCGCGGCCGAGCATCGTGCTGCGAAGCGTCGCCAGACGTAAGGCCTCCAGCCCCAGCAAGAGTTCCAGCGACTGCGTGGTTGTGCTCAGCGACGTGCGGCTGCGTGCCTCCAGCCGTTGGGCCAACGGATCCTCCAGCCCGAGCCGGCGGGACAGCATAGCCGTGAGGTAGACCGACAGCAGCGGCGGATGATTGTCTTCCAGATGCTGCTGCCGCCAGAACGCGTTGTACTGCCGCCACCACTGCTGCAGCTCCCGCTCGAAACGTCGGGGAGGTTCGACGCGCGGAACCACCGTCAAAG
>JAIMAR010000240.1 GCA_023511855.1 Bryobacteraceae bacterium | reverse complement strand
ATCCGCGAAGTGAATCCTTCGCCCGGGATCGCCGTGGTCCGGGCGTCGAAGTTGAACGTGCCTCCGGTGTTGTTGAACTGCGGGCGCAGCGCCAGGGGCTCACCGCTCACGATGGAGGTCATGCCGCTCAGCGACCAGCCTTCCACCAGATAGCGCCGCCAGCCGGAGAACGCCGGCAGCGCGCGGCCGGGACCGACGGGCAGCTCATAGGTATAGTTCAGGTTGAACTGGTGCGGGCGATTCCAGGCGGTCAGCGACCATTCATTTTCGCGGCGGTAAAACTCCTGACGGCCGTAGGGGCCCGAGTAGTCGTCCATTTGCTTGGAGAATTCGTAATAGAGGTTGAGCGTCACTCCGTGAGTGGAGCGCTTCTCGAGCCGGAGGTAGGCCGAAGCGCGATGGTAGCGTCCAAGGGGCCAGAGTCCGTTTACGTCGAAGCCCTTGTATTGCGGATAGGGCCGCAGGGCGCGGTTGAAAGCCTCCTCATTCAACAGGTCGCGGAACCGCAAAGCCTCAACGGGGATGGCGTTCGGGTTGGCCGCGTTGTTGCCCGCCAGCATGTTCTTGCCGCCGGAGTACGCCGTGCCCGCGGTAACCAGAATCGCGCCCGGCAGTTACCGCTCGATGCTCAAGCTCGCCGACTGGTAGGTGGGCTGACGGTCACTGCGGTCCATGAGATCGGCCACGGTGTCGTTGGCTGCCTCCGGTCGCAAGTCCGGCGGGGGAAAGGCCGGCGGGGGCAGGCCACGAGCCAGTTGGACGGCCGGCGCCAGTTGCACGTTGGGGGAGATATAGGCTGGGGAAGCGTTAAACGCCTGGGTGGCCCACTGCCCCGAGTAGAGAGGAATCGTTCCGTAATCGCGCTGGTAACGGAGCCGCACCACGGTACGCTGGTCCCCGTGCGGGGTCCAGGAGACGCTGAGGCCGGGCTCGAATTTGACGAGTACGGGCTGAAAGGCACGTCCCACGCCTCCCCGCCCTGCAATCGCCAGTGCGCCCGGTCTGCCGTTGACGGGGTTGAGGAGGCTGAAATCCACCGTGGACTGGCGGTCGAACTTTTCGGTGCGCGGCGTGTCGCAGGCCAAGGTTGCTCCCAGGGTCACTTGCAAGCCCTGGACCGCCTCGTACTGATGGCGCAAGGAGAGCTGGGCAGCGTTGCGGCGAAAATAGGACGGCGCCGTAACCAGACTTACTTCGGCGAATTCGGCTGCACCCAGCAGGAAGCTGGCAAAGGCGTGTCCGGTGTTGACGATGCCGGGCAGACTTGTGAGACCGGCGCCGAAGCGGAAGCTGCCTGCGGGGTACTGTGGCCAGTAGCTATGCACCTGGTAGCGGGTGTAGCGGCCCGTGAGGCGCACGGTGTGTTTCCCGCGGCGGGTGGAAAACACATCGGTCCACGTAAAGGTGTTGCGCGCCGTTCTGGAAACGGGGAATGGCCGGCCCATGGACAGGTAAGGTCCGATACGGAACAGAGGGAACGCCGCCGGGCCGACGCCGGAGAGCCCGATCCGGTGAGCGTAGCCGCCCTCGCCGTCCACACCGCTGCGCGAGCCGCTTGTTTCCGCTTCGAAGCCAAACGTATTGAGGGTTTGAGCGGAGCGGGTGAAGACATGCTCGATGGAGGCGCGCCGGGTGTGGAATCTCCGGTCCGGGGCGCCCGGATTGGCAGCGGTCGGAAACCAGCGCGGGGCTCCCAGGTAGCCGTTGGAAAGCGACAGCGCAGCCGTCAGCTTGTGGCGTTCGCGCAGGGCGTGATCCAGGCGAGCGAGGATGCCGTTGGCGCGGTTCGTCTCGGGGGCGACGACGAAGTAGTTATTCCGAAAAAACGGGCCGGCGGAGGCGTTCGGCTCCGGGTAGAATGCGAGCGCGTTTTGCGCCACAGGATCCAGACGGCTGGAAGGGATGCGCCTTTCCGGAAAAGGGTCGCGCAGATACTCGAGGTTTTCCAGACTCACCGGCGCACCGGGGTTGAAGGCCGGGTTCGGACGAGTGGTGAGCGGATCGTAGATCGGAAGAGGCTGTCCCGCCTGATCCACGACCCGGGACCAGTCGCCTTTGCGTTCGGGCAGCGTGGGGACGGTGGCCAGCAGGCTTCGCGAGATCCGCTCGCGGACGCCTTCGTAGGACAAGGAAAAGTAGGTTGCGCCGCCGCGTCCCTCGTAGAGTTTGGGAATCCATAGCGGTCCGCTCACATTGAACCCGAACTGGTTCCGCCGGAGCAGAGACCTGGTTCCGCCGCGCTGCACGATCTCGTGGGGCACGGCATCCAGAAAGTCGTTGCGGAAGTTCTCGAAGATGCGCCCATGCCATCGGCGGCGGATTCCCGCCTTGCCGGCAGAGCTCGGTTCGGCGCCGGAACGCAGACCGAGGGCCTGGCTCTGGGCCCGGAACTCCGCAATGGCTTTCCGCATGGCCGGACTCGGCTCACGAGCCTGCTGGCCGGACCACAACGGAACTGCGCAGGCCAGCGCCGCCAGGGCCGCCAAACTCCGCATACGTTCAGTGTAACCGGCAAGGAAGGCGGTTTCGCCTGCGGGGCAGCGGCACGTTGGATCGCGTTATTGGGCACAGCAGCTCAGCTTGGTGACATCTTTGCGGAAGGCGATGGCGGCGATTTTGAACACTTCTGCAAGGGTGGGGTACACGAACGTGGTTTCGAGGAGATCGGCAATGGTCAACCGCTGCCGGACGGCCAGCACGCCGATGTGGATGAGGTCGGCCGCCTGCGGGCTGACGAGGTGGACGCCGACGATCCTGTAACGGTCATCCACGACCAGCTTGAGCAATCCGCGGGTGTCGCGCACCGCCGCAGCTTTGGGCACGTGGTCGAAGGAAACCCGTTTGGTGGTGACCCGGAGACCCTGGCGGCGCGCCTCGGCTTCGCCCAGACCGACGCTTGCCACCTCCGGAGAGGTGAACACGGCATGAGGGATGAACCGGGAGTCAAATTTCGCTCCTTTGCGCGTCAAAGCATTTTCGGCTGCGATGCGCCCCTGTTCCGCGGCGACGGTGACCAGCAGCGGCCCGCCGGTACAATCGCCTGCGGCCCAGATGTGGGGAGCCGAGGTGCGCATCTGCTCGTTGACGGCGACGAAGCCGCGGGAGTCGGCGACCACGCCTGCTGCCTCCAGACCGAGATCGCGCGTGTTGGCATCCACACCGGCCGCCAGCAAAACGTGCCGAGCCTGGAGGCGGAGAACCCCGTGGGGCGTTTCGGCCTCTGCGGCGGCGCAACCGTTCTCGCGCCACACACGCCGGAGGCGGGCGCCGGTGTGGATCTCGATGCCTTCGCGGGAAAGGCAGTCCGCGAGCGTGTCCGAGATTTCCGGCTCTTCGCCGGGGAGGATGCGGGGCATCATTTCGAGAACGGTAACGCGCGCACCGAAGCGGTGGAGGACCTGACCGAGTTCGAGCCCCACCGGTCCGGCGCCGATCACGAGCACGCTTTCAGGAAGCTCCTCGAGCTCCATGACGGATTCGTAGTCGAGCGGGCGGATCTGATTGAGACCTTCGACGGGCAGGGTCCGCGGCGAGGCTCCGGTGGCGATCAGGAAGTTGCGCGCGGTGACCACGTGCTCGGTGTGATCGGCCTGAATGATGACCTGATCCGGGGAAGCAAAGCGTGCGCGGCCGCGGAAGAGCTGGATGGAAGGGTAGGCGGCGAGCACGTCCACATACTTGGCCTTTTGCATGGCTGCCACGAGGTCGCGCTTTTGGGCGATGACGCTCCGAAAGTCGGCGGGTTCGGCGCCGCGGGGCAGTCCGGGGAATTCCGGGCAGCGGTAGTTCCAGTAGAGCTGCGCGGCGTGGAGGAGGTTCTTGCTGGGGACGCATCCGCGGTTCACGCAGGTTCCACCCAGCACGCGCGCCTCGACGAGTCCCACCCGTGCCCCCAGTTCGGCGGCAGTAAGAGCCGCGGCGAAGGCTGCGGAGCCACCGCCGAGAATGAACAGGTCGAATCGGGCTTCCGAGCTGCGGCGGTTGAAGATCACGAGCGGCCTCCCTGCTCATTCGCCGCCAGCCGGGCCTCGTAAGGCGTTTTGGTCCGGATCT
The DNA here is from genome assembly GCA_023511855.1 of Bryobacteraceae bacterium. GTDB lineage: Bacteria > Acidobacteriota > Terriglobia > Bryobacterales > Bryobacteraceae > JAIMAR01. The sequence goes on along the minus strand of JAIMAR010000240.1, from coordinate 1,357 downwards.
GTTCGAGGATGCGATTCGGCGTCAGCCGCTTCGGGTCATAGGTGACACGGACCTCAGCCTGGGCGAGATCGGCCCGGACCGAAGAGACGCCGTCGAGCGCTTTGACCACGCCCTCTACATGCAAGGCGCAGCCCGCGCAGGACATGCCTTTGACCGAGATCACAACGGTGTGCCGTCCGGCCTGCGGGGCGAGCGGGCCGGCGGAGGTCAAGCGGGTAGCGCCCCAAATGTTCAGAGCGCTGAAGGCGGCAAGCGCGGCGGTCGCCAAGCCGAGGACGGCGACGGTCAGCCCGGCGTTTTTCACGGATGCGCCGAGGCCGGCCAGCCGGCGCTTCTCCCGGAGAAAGAACCACCAGGCAGCGCCCAGCAACACGGCGGCAGCCGCCTGCAACCACCAGTGGTAGACTCCGAAAAACCGTGCCAGTGCGGTTCCTCCCAGTCCGATCAGGGCCAGGGCGAGCGGGATGATGCAGCAAGAGGAAGCGAGCCCCATGGCGAGCCAGCCCAGCTTTTGAGCTTTCATGAAAATCCTCCTGCTTCCAGTGTGCACCCTGGAGTCGACTCCAGAGTCAAGTCGCGTAGCGGAGGCCCGATCCGGTGGGGTAGCCGGAGCTCGCAATCGTTGGGTTCGTTTGGTTCATTTTTGATTCTGGGCACTTGGCTCGGACCACCTCCGCGAGGACGCGGGGCCGGCCGGGGAGCGGAGTTCGGCCAGCCCCTGGGCCAGCCAGGCGTTTTCGCGCCGTTCGTTGAGGTCAAACAGGTCGGCCCAGAGTTCCTCGACCCGGAGCCGGTGGGTTCGTTTGGTCACTTCGCCGGCATCGGCCAGGCCGGGCAGCTCCTCGCCGGTGGCCTGGGCATAGATCTGGTTGGCGGCGCGCTGGGTGGCCAGCGCGCGCAGTTCCTTGAGGGCGCGGTAGAAGGAGCGCTCGGCGCGGGCCTGGTAGCGGGCCAGGGTGTTCAGGCGGGCTTCCAGAGCCGGGTCGGTGAGGGGGTCGCGGGCGCCGTCGCAGAGTTCGGCCTCCAGGCGGCGGATGCGGCGGAGGTTCCAGGCGGCGTGCAGGAGCTGGTCAAAGAGGAGGTGTTCGAGGGTGGTGGCGGGCTGGACCTCGGCCCGCAGGGAAGCTTCCAGGGCGGCGAATTCCTCCTCCTGGCCGGGCAGGACGATGAGGCAGCGGCTGGTGAGGCCGTGTTTGAGGGCGTTTTGGGCGGCGCGGGCCTTGCCCTCGGGGGTTTTGGGGCCGGTGGAGAGTTGGGCGTTGGCGCGGTTGGCGGCGAGTTTGGCTTCGGAAATAGCGGCCATAAAGTGAATCTCCTTCAGGAGTGAAGTTTGTGAGGGGGAGCTTTGGAGGCTCCC
>JAIMAR010000239.1 GCA_023511855.1 Bryobacteraceae bacterium | reverse complement strand
GTGCCTAGCCACCAAACCCGTCGCTGCAGCGGACGCCACTGGCGCGGCGCCGCTGAGCTCCAAGTTAGCCGGCGCCTGCGCGTCAACGTCGAGTATTGAGTCCTGTGGCACCGCAGCGGCGCCGTGGAGTAGGCTACCGCGACGCACGACTGGGACGTTGCTGCACAACGGAGGTAGGCGATGAAATGCACAGCATGTGGCGGAGCTCTCGAGGACGGCTTCATTCCGGACACCGGGACGGCGCAGACGTGGGTCGCGATCTGGGTGCCGGGAGCGCCGTCGACGATCAAGGGGTTCTGGGAGCGAATTCGAAGTGGCGGCGGGGTGAGCCTCGAAGGTGCTAACGCTAAGGCGATCGACGCGCGTCGATGCAGCGCTTGCGGCCACCTCGAACTCTACGCGTCCCGCGCGCCGGAAGCTGGATCCAGTCTTGCGCGGTAGTGCGTCACGCTCGCGAAACTCGGACGACCACGCGAGCAGCGCGCCGTGAACAACGGCCCCGCGACCGGCTAACCCACCGCTGCAGCGGACCGGCGGTGGTGGTACCCTGTAGTTCGGTGGCCGGTTGACGCCGGCCGCTGATCGGCTTCACGTTCGGCGGGGGAGGGGCTTGTCAGCCACCAAACGACTGGGTTACGATCGCGCTTCAACGACCATGGGTGGTCGCGAGGTCCATCGTGGATACTCCAAAGGAGGTGCAACATGCAAGAATTGTGCGGAGTCACGAGCCGGAGGAACTTCCGCTTCCATCGCGCTCGAAGTCCGGTCGACCGAAGCCGGTACCGGCCAGTGTTGGAAGCTCTTGAGGACCGATCGCAGCCCGGGTCGCTCTTCGGTCACCCGATGGAACTGCCCACCGACCTGTGGGCAACCGAGGACCCCTTCGAGCAGGACTTGTTCCTTCTCTCCAGACCCACTCCCTCGCTTGTTGACTTCCAGTCAACCGACTCTTTCTCGCCTGCTCAGAGCTCCCTTGATGGAGCGTCGGTAATTCCTGCACTGTCACCTGCTGCTGTGGAAGTGACGCCGGCCTGGAACCCCCAAGCCTCATTCCACAGCCAAGTCACTGACCTCTTTTGGTCCCATGTCGCTGGTTCCTCCGCTACCACTTCCCTCCTTACTGGGGCCCCGGAGTCTTTCGGGGAACATAAAGAGTCGCCGCCGCCTGGTCTACCTGCTCCCGGCGGCACCATCATTCAAGGACCGGGGGAGATCAACATCCCCAACGGCAGCGTCATCTTCGTCACCGATGAAACGGCAACCGGCGACGCCTGGGCCTTGTGGTGGGACGCGCCCTCGGGCACGCCCATCCACGAGGAAATCACGAATTGGGGCGAGTTGGCTGGCCACATCAACAACTACGCCGACGGCAGCATCACCGCCATTTTCCTCAGCGGTCATGGCGCGGCCAACGGCGGCGTCCAATCCGATGAGCCGGGCGGCGACATGGACGCCTCGACTCTGGACCAAGCTACTGCCGACCTGATCCGTCAGAAGCTCGCACCGGGCGGTTACGTCGTCATCCTCGGCTGCGATCAAGGGACTCGTCCGGGCATGCAAGATCTGGCAAACGAGATCGGCGTGCCTGTGATCGGCAACACGGGGACCGTCGATTCAGGGACCAACGGTCACGGTGATTGGGTGCGGTTCAACCCGCAGCCGTAGCGCGGATCCCGAACATCCTCGACTGTGGGAGAGCATCGAACGGAGCTGACCGCGATCAGGCGCAGAGAAAACCTAACCTCCAACAGTTTCCGAGCAATCGGGGCGGGCATAAGCCCGCCCCCTACTCTCGGGGAGGGTGAACTATGTCATCCCAACGGCCTATCGTTAGTTTGATCGCCCTTATGACTTCTGGCCTCGCTATCCTAGGTGGTGGCTGCAACCCAGGAGCTGATACGATGCCACGCTTACAAGCGACGTTGACCGGCGGTCGTCACGGCTACTTATGCCTCGCCTTCTCGCCGGATGGCAAGCTACTAGCTGGAGGCAATCAAGACGGCAGTGTCACCGTTTGGGATCCGACTACCTGTACCGAAGTGACAACATTGCGCGGTCACGGCAGTGCGGTACTTACAGTAGCCTTCAGCCCCAACAGCCAAATCCTTGCTTCAGGCAGTGGTGACGAAACTGTCAGGCTTTGGGATATGGCCACCAAGCAAGAGCTCGCAACACTAGGAGCCCACGGAGCGAAAGTTACATCCATCGCCTTTACGCTTGATGGGAAACGCTTGGCGAGCGCGACGGGGAGTCCGCGTGGCACCGTGCGCTTGTGGGATGTAAACACCCGCCAACATCAAGTCGTCTTTCAGCAAAAAGACAGCAAGCTGGCCAAGGAAAGGGTGCCTAACATCTACCAAGTCGCATTCTCGCCCGATGGGAAAGTTCTGGCAGTTGCTGTCAAGTCCGGGGTGATCCTTTGCGACCTGGAGACCCAAACCGAGAAGACGATTATCCCAGGCATGGCTGCCACTTGTGTTGCTTTCACGCCAGACGGGAGAGCGCTGACTATCAAAGATGGAGCCGCCATTAAACTGTGGGACCTCGCGCAAGCTCGTGAACAAACGAGGTTCGATTCGGAATCCAGCTCACCAGTTGTCTCCCTGGCCATTTCGCCAACAGGGAAGCTCTTGGCAGCTGGCATTAGTGCAGGCCCGCGGAAGGAGAGTCTCATCAAGCTATGGGACCTCACAACCGGGAAACAGGTAATCACTTTCCCTTGCCACAGGGATGGGGTCTGGCAAGTAGCTTTCTCCGCTGATGGCAAAACTCTCGCGACCGCCGGTGAAGATAGAGCTGTCAAGCTTTGGAGCGTTGCGCCGCTCACACGGTTGGAACCCGGCCGGTAAGGTCTGCCATGACGGTTCAACACCGGGTCCAGTGTGCGACCCGCCGAACCACACGCTGAAGCTGACCGCCGCCCGCCAGGTCGCTTTCGCGGGGCACCAAGGTCACTGAGGCGGGCGGCGGCAGCTTATCCTTAACGTTCGGCGAAGCGGACGGTCCTGGCGGAGGGCTCGTATGAGCGCGGAGCAAGAGGTACGGCGGCAGCGGGAGGCGCTCGCCGAGGCGGTCAACCGCCACGACGTCGAGGCGGTCAAGACCTTCGTGCATCCCTCCTACGTCGGCCGGACCCAGGCGGGGGGCAGCTGTGGCTACGAGGACATCATCGGCTTAGCGGAGCGGTTGCTGGCCCCCGACAGCGACTTCGAGGAGGCGGTCGAGGTCGAGGACGTGGCCGTCAGCGGCGACCGGGCGCGGCTGACCGTGCGGCGCAGCCACGTGAGGACCGGCTGGCTGTGGCTCAAGCACCGGGGCACGGCCCGGGCGGTCGAGACGTGGTGGAAGGTGGATGGCCGCTGGCAGTTGGTCGAGGAACAGGAGTTGTGAGGCGGTCGCGCCGAACCAGGCGCTGCACCTGACCGGGGCGGCATGTAGGCTTTTTAGCGTTCAAGCTCTCCGGGGCCGCCCCGGCAGCTTATCCTTATCGTTCGGATACTTTTCCCCTCTCCCACGCGAACCCGACCCGCTCCACACGGCTACCCCGTAAATCCTTGCGGGTCAGGACGGGGTGCTGTTTATCCCACACGATCCCCTGGCTGAAGTACATGTCGTGCTTCTTGAGAAACGGCGGGTAGTTGCCGAGGTTGGCGTAACCGCCCCAGATGTAAAACCCGCGACCCGGTTCCAGCACGCGAGCCATGTTGCCAAACCACGCATCGAGCAGCGAATCGAACGCTTCGTCGGTCACGAAGTCGTTGGCGAGCGGCCGATCCTTGGCCCGCATCTTTTTGTGCGTCGCTTTCGCCTTCTCAGAGTGCCGCGCCAGGTCCAATCCCTGGTGATGCATCTTGCCGGGCACCTTCGTCTTGCCGCGGGCGATGTCGAACGCCGCGTTCCCCTGGCCCGCCTTGAGCTACTTCGCCGCCGCGTCATTCGAGAACGAGCTGAGGCCGGCGGCGATGGCGTTGTTGCTGCGCGGCTCGACCCGCACGTTGTAGGGAGGGTCGGTGTTGATCAGATGGATCACCGCGCCGTCGAGCTGCTGTCACCGCAGAGCAATCGGTGATCTCCGAGAATCCACAGGTCGCCCGGCTGCGTGATCGCTTCGTCAGGCGGTGCCGGCACGTCGTCGGGATCAGTCAGCCCCTCCTGCAATTCGCCGCCGAGCAGCTTGGCCAGTTCGTCCTGGTCAAAACCAAGAAGACCCAGGTCGTAGTTCGCTGCCTGCAGCTCGCCCAGTTCGATCGGCAGCAGGTCGTAATCCCATTCGGCCAACGACGCCGTCTGGTTGTCGGCGATGCGGTACGCCTTGATCTGCTCGGGCGAAAGATCTTTGGCCACATGGACCGGCACCTTCTCCAGGCCCAACTTCTGCGCCGCCTTCCAGCGGGTGTGCCCGCAGATGATCACGCCTTCCGTATCGACCACGATGGGCTGGCGAAACCCGAACTCGCGGAGCGACGCCGCGACGGCGTCGACCGCGTCATCGTTGAGGCGGGGATTGTTGGGGTACGGCTTCACCTTGGACAGGGGCCACAGTTCGATCTTCATGGCGGCATCCTTGACGGAACGGGTTGAACGAAAACAGCAGGCAGACGATCAGGGCGAACCAGGCGAGGTTCCAAAAGAAGCTCTCCAGGCCGCGAGCGGCCGGGATAATCACTTCCTTCCAGAACTGCTCGCGGCCGTCGCGGGGGCCGGTGGAATCAGGCATGGGTTATCTCCCAGGGGGCGTTCGGACGACGAAAACAAACTCTGCTCGATATGGCGTCCGTTCCCACGGCCATCTCCGGCGATTTCTGGCCGGGAAGGAACCGTGCGATTCGGACTTTTTGCCTTCTTGCGCTTTTTGCCGGGGGTTCGCGCGCGCCCTCGCTCTCACGCGCGTGCGCGTACCCAGGTAGAGGTGAGAGGGGGGAGCAAAAACAACAAGAAGTCCTTCTGCGAGACAGCCCCGCAAAAACGGCAAGAAGTCGGCTGGCCCCGCTAAGGCATTGACGCTCGCCGACTTCCGACGCCTGACGGTCCGTCAAAAAGTTCGGCAATTGCGCCCTGCAAGAAGTTACTCGCAGGTTCTCGACCGCTGACGCGCTTTCGATCATGACCTTATTCCCCAGCGCAAGAAGGGCTTTCTGACGGGTTCTCACCACGCGCCGCCGCGAGCAGGTACACGGTCGACGGCCGGCCTCCGGTCTGGTTGATCCGCACTTCGATCAGGCGCTGTGTCACCAGCGTGTCGCGGACTTCCTCGTGCTCGCGCATGGTCCACGGCAGCTTGCGGTTGATCATCCAGAAGGGCATGCCCCGGTCGCCGTGCTGGGAATGCCACTTGGCGAGCACGTCGAGCATCCGCTTCCGCTTGGCGTCGAAGTCGCTCTCGCTGGCATGGCTGCCGGCCATGAACAGCATGCGGCGAGTCTGGTGCTCGA
>JAIMAR010000238.1 GCA_023511855.1 Bryobacteraceae bacterium | reverse complement strand
GCCGCCCCCAGGCCCCCCAGATTGGTGGTCCTGGTGGTGGTGGACCAGTTTCGCTACGATTATTTGACCCGCTTCTCCAACCTTTACACAGGCGGCATCCGCACCCTCTTGACGAAGGGCGCGGTTTTCACCAACGCGCACCTGGAGCACCATCCGACCGCCACCGCCGTCGGCCACTCGGCCCTGCTGACCGGCGCTATGCCTTCCTTTAGCGGCATTATCGGCAATGAATGGTACGACCGCGAGACCAAGATGACCATCGCCGGCGTGTTCGATCCCGACGTGAAGCTGCTCGGCGCGGAGAAGGGGAGCGGCGCCAGCCCCCGCCGCCTGATGGTCAGCACCGTGGGGGATGAACTCAAGATGGCCGGTAAGGGCCCGAGCAAGGTCATCGGAATCTCCTTCAAGGACCGGGCTGCGATCTTGGCCGTTGGCCGCACCGCCGACGGCGCCTATTGGTACGACACCGCCAGCGGCGCCATGATCAGCAGCACTTTCTATTTCCCGGCTCTCCCCGCCTGGGTGATGCGGTTCAACGCGGAACGCCGCGCCGACAAGTTCCTCGGCGCCGAATGGAAATCCTCCCAGGGCAAAGTGCTCCGGGCCCTGCCCAAAGAGCCTGGAACCAAGTTTTATGAAGCCTTCGAGCGCACTCCCTGGGCCAGTGATTTCCTGCTGGACTTCGCTCAGCGCGCCATCGAAGCCGAACAGTTAGGACGAGACGAGCATCCCGACATCCTCAGCGTCAGCCTCTCCACCACCGACTACGTGGGACACTCCTCCGGCCCGGACTCGGAGCAGATCCGGGAGTTGAATCTGCACACGGACCGCTCCCTTGGGCGCTTCTTCCAGTACCTGGAGAAGACCATCGGCCCCGGCGGCGCTCTGATCGTCTTCACCGCCGACCACGGCGTCGCCCCCATGCCTGAAATGCAAAGCGAGCGCCGCATGCCCGGAGGGAGACTGCCCTCTTCCACCCTCCGAAAGACTGTGGAAGCGGCCCTGCGCGCCAAATTCGGCGCCGGCGAGTGGGTCGAGGGTGCCTCCGAAGGCGCATTTTGGCTCAACCGCGAGACCCTCCGCAGCCGTGGCCTCCGCCAGGCGGACGTGGAAGAAGCCGCAGCCGAGGCGCTGATGGCCGTTCCGCAGGTCTTCCGGGTCTTCACCGCCAGCCGCATCTCCCGCGGCGAGTACCTCAATGACGGCGTCGGCCGACGCGTCGCCAACAGCTACTACCCGCACCGCAGCGCCGATGTGATCGCCATCCTCTCGCCCTACTGGCTGGTCGGTTCCAGCGGCGCTTCCCACGGAACCCCCTTTAGCTATGACACGCATTTGCCGCTGATCTTCCTGGGTCCGGGCATCCGGCCCGGCTATTACGACCGCACGGTCGCCATTAACGACATCGCCCCGACGCTGGCCACCCTGCTGGAAGTGGAGACGCCCAGCGGCTCCAGCGGCCGCGTGCTCTACGAAATGCTCGATCAGCCCCGGCCGGGCCGGCTTTCCACCGGGCCTGCCGCCGCCCCGGCTAAGAAATAAACTCGTTCCACCAGCATTGCAGGAAGACCGCTTGGCCCACCCGCTGGCTGGCGCGCCGTGGATGTCTCTCCGCCCGCCTCAGATGCTCCTCAAGGCCCGCGCGGTCGAACGGGCCATCCCGCCCGCTATCCAGCAAGATCTCGCGCGCCAGGCGCCGCAGCGGCTCGCGCATCCATAGCCCGGCGGGATAGCCCAGGCCGTGCTTGCGGCGGCGGGCAATCGCAGGAGGCAAATTGCGCCGCGCGATCTCGCCCAGGATCCGCTTCTCCCGCCCGCGGCGGATCTTCCAGCGCGAAGGCAGCTCCAAAGCAAACTCGACCACCCGCTTGTCCAGAAACGGCACGCGCACCTCCAGCGAATGCGCCATGCTCACCCGGTCGGTGATGTAAAGAATGCCCTCCGCCAGCCGCGCCGTAAAGTCGAACCCCAGCCGCCGCTGAAGACTGTCCCGGCAGGAGGCCAGCGTCTCTTCCGCCAGGCGTAAGGGAGCCAAGTCCGGACCGTCCCGCCGCAGCTCCGTCTTCAGAATCCTCCGCTTCTGCGATGGAATCAGGACGCGCCGCCACTCCAGGTCGGCGTCCGCGTCGCTGGGCGCCCCCAAAATGCGGAGCGCCCGCCGCAGCCGGGGATGAGTAACCCACTCGCTCGCTTGGCGAAACGGCCCAGCAGGCAGCACGCGCCGCAGCCAGTAGGGGCTGTCGAGCCGCGCCCACTCATAGCCTCCGAACAACTCGTCTGCTCCTTCGCCGCTCACCACCGACTTCACCTGCCGCGCCGCCAAGGCGGCCAGTTGGTACATGATGCCGCCCGGGGCGGTCGTGCACGGCTCCTCCAGCGCCCGCACCAGCAGCGGCAAGGACTCGGCGAACTTTTCCGCGCGGAATTCGATCTCGTGATGTTCGGTTCCCAGCTCCTTCGCCATGAGCCGCGAGTACCGGCTTTCGTCCATGCCCGGGTCTTCCGGGAAGACGATCGAGAAGGTTTGCAGCCGCGCGCCGGCCATGCGCGCGGCAAACGCCGCCACCAGCGACGAGTCCCAGCCGCCGCTCAGAAAAGCTCCCACCGGCACGTCCGCCGCCAGGTGGCGCTCCACGCTGCGCTTCAACAGCGTTTCCAGCCGCTCGCTGTACTCCTCGCCATCCCTGGGCGCGGGTTCGCGGTACAGGAACCGCCAGAACTTCTTCGCCCGCACTCCGCCGGAGTCCACCACCAGCATCTCTCCGGCTCGCAGCTTGCGGATCCCGCGGAACATCGACATCGGCGCCGGCGCGTATCCCGCCGCCAGCAGCGTGTCGAGAGCATCCAGGTCCGGCGATGGTGCGATCCAACCCGTCGCAAACAGCGCCTTAGCTTCCGATGCAAACAGAAACCCGTGCGGCGTCTCAGTCGCAAGCAGAGGCTTGATCCCCACCCCGTCCCGCGCCACCAGCAGTCGCCCCCGGCGCGTGTCCAGCACCGCCACCCCGAACATCCCCTCCAGCCGTTCGACGAACTTCTCGCCCAGCTCCTCGTACAGATGGACCAGCGCCTCCGTGTCCGAGTGCCCAATAAAGCGGTGGCCCCGGCCCTCCAACTCCTGCTGCAACTCAATCCGGTTGTAGATCTCCCCGTTCAGCACCGCGAACACCGTGCGGTCTTCGTTCGCCGCCGGTTGATGGCCGTGTTCCAAATCCACGATGCTCAGCCGCGCGCAAGCCAGCCCTGCCCCCAGCGCCTCAACGGCCACGGCCCCCTGTTCGTCCGGCCCGCGATGCCTCTGCGCCGCCGTCATCGCCTCCAAAACGCGCAGGATCTCCGCTTCCGGCAGGCGGCAGCCGAAAATGCCCGCTATTCCGCACATGCCGTTATCCTTGGAGCCGCCATATCCGGAACAAAGCCCAACTTTGGGCAGGTGTCACAAGGGCGGTGAATCTGGCAGCGTTCCAGGTGGCACTCTATGGTCCCCATCAGGGAGAAATAGAGGCGGGAAAGATGTTCGCAATTCAATCCCCGCAGCAAAACCAGATCCCCTTTCCGTAGTTCCCCCCGCAAAAACACGGCGGCCTGTTCCCATCGCATGAATCCCCGCGCGGCTCCCTCAGGCATCCCTTCCCTCAAGGCGTAGGATACTCCATACTCAGCCCGCTTACCCAAAAACACCACCGCATCGGCGCAACGCTTCGCCGTCCGCGCGTAGTACCGCATCCTCTCCCTCGGCATCTTGTTCCAGTCCGAGCAATCGCTGATGATCAGAATCCGCCGCCCGGCCCGCGCCTCCCGCAATACCTCAACCGCGGCACGGAAAGAGTCGATGCTTGCATTGAACTCGTCGCGCAGCACCACCGCTCCGCACGGCAACTCCGCCGGTTCCAGCCGCGCCGTATAGGGCTTCACCTCCCGGACCGCTTCCACGGCCTCCGCCAGCCCGGCTCCCGCCGCCATCGCCCCCGCGATGGCCCCCGCCACCGAGCCCACCCGGTGCACGCCGAGCATCTGGGTGACCACCTTGGTCTTCTCCCCGCAGTACTCCACGGCAAAACTAAGCCGCTCCGGCCAGATCGAGCTGGCATCCAACCAACGCAGATCGTGACGCGGTCCGGATCCGAAAGTCAGCACCCTGCCGCGGACCTTCGCCGCCATCGGGGCCACATTAGGATCGTCCCCGTTCAGCACGGCGATGCCCCCGCGGCGCAAGAAGCGCAGCATCCGCGCCTTCTCTGCCGCCACAGCCTCCAGCGTCCGCAGCGACTGCGTATGCGCCCGCCCTACGCCCAGAATCACCGCCACATCGGGCCGGATCAGCAGCGACGCGCGCCACAGATTGCCAGGCTTCTCCGTTCCTGCCTCAATCACGGCATAGCGGTGCCAGGGCCGCACCTTGAAGATCGTCTGGATGATCCCGGCTCTGCCGTTCGAGTTGCCCCGCGTGCTGACCGACGGAGCGCAGCGCGCCAGGATGGCTGCCAGGCAGTCCTTGGCGGCCGTCTTGCCGAAGCTCCCTGTCACCGCGATGAACTTCGTTCGGAACATCAAGCTGCGCCACAGGAACGCAAGCGTCCAGGCCGGCAGCCAGTACACGGCCTCCCAGGTGAGCCAACGCAGCCTCTGCACCATACTAGAATCGCCCCATTATAGCCGCTCCGGTTCGGGCCATATCCTATCCGCAAGCCTCTTTCTCCGCCTCAGCGCAGCCGCTTTCTTGCCACTCTGTGTTTTCTCCCAACGAGCACCCACCGCCGTGGGGGCAGCTGTTGTTGTGGGGCAAGCCTCCAGGCTTGCGGCCGGCATTCCTGTCGGCCTTGGCGTCCTTCACCCACTGCCCTGGGGCGGACCAGTGTGTCCGCCCCGGCTCATGAGCTACTCCCCAGGCTCGCAGCGCATGCCAAACTCCCACACCGTTATGATGGAGATATACCTGCATGGGAACTAATGCTTCGGTCCCCGCGCGCCCATTGCGCAGAAAATGGCTCATTCCGGTGATCGGCTACGCCGTTTCCGTAGCCTCCTTGCTCTGGGTCTATTGGGGATTCGACTGGAAAACCGAGCTGCCCAAGTTCGCCCGGACGCATTGGGGCTGGGTGGCCGCGGCCGTCGCCGCCGATCTGGCCGTCTATTTAGTCCAGGGCTGGCGCTGGACTCTGCTGCTGCGTGCAGTGCAGCCGGTGCGCTGGCTGCGCTCCGTGCAGGCCATCTTCATCGGGCTGCTGGCCAACGAAGTCCTGCCCTTGCGCACCGGGGAGATTATCCGCGGCTATGTGCAGGCGCTTTGGACCCGCCTTCCCTTTTCCCTGGTCCTCTCCTCCATCGCCGTCGAGAGGCTCTTCGACGGCATCATCCTGGTAGCGGCCTTCTACCTGACGGGCTTCTTTGTGGAACTCCCCGGACTGGTGCGCGACGTCAGCTTCACCCTGGCGG
>JAIMAR010000237.1 GCA_023511855.1 Bryobacteraceae bacterium | reverse complement strand
CTCCCTGGGCGAACGCGTGGTGGTCGACGGCGCCAATCTGCTTAGCGGAAAGTGAGGACCCGCATGGCCGATTTTCTTTTGCAGCACGGTCACCGCCGCCGCATCGTGGTTGTCTTCCTGGCCGCGTTCATGGCCGCGGCTGGCCTCTGGTCCTTCTTTCAACTTTACGTCGAGGCTTACCCCGACATGTCCGACTTGCAGGTCACCGTGTTCGCCCTCTTCCCGGGACATGCCCCGGAGGAAGTGGAACAGCAGGTGGCCGTCCCGCTCGAACGCGCCCTCAATAGCGTTCCGAATGTCATCTCGCGCCGCTCGCGCTCTATCTTCGGGCTGGCCGTCCTCGACCTAACCTTCGCCCACGGCGTCGACCAGAACGTCGCCCGGCAGCAAGTCTTCGAACGGCTTCAGGACGCCGAACTGCCCGAGGGAGTCACCGCCGCGATGGCCCCACCCACCACCCCGGCCGGCGAATTGTACCGCTATGTGCTCAACGGAGAAGGCCTGAGTCGCACCGAATTGCGCGAATTGCAGGACTGGGTCATTGCTCCCCGTCTCCTCCAGGTTCCCGGAGTCGGGGATGCCGTTCCGTTCGGGGGCTTAGTGAAGCAATACCAGATCCATGTGGATCCGATGGCCCTCTACAAATATGGGCTAACGATCCAGGACATCGCCGAGGCGGTAGGCGAGAATAACCGCAACGCCGGCGGCGCTTTGCTGCCCAGCGGCCAGCAAGCCCTTGTGGTCCGCGGCATCGGACTGCTCCGTTCTCCCCAGGAGATCGAATCTGTGGTCGTGACGGCCAAGGATGGCACCCCGGTTTTCGTGCGGGACGTGGGCCGGGTGGAGGTCAGCCATGCCCCTCGCAGCGGCATCTTCGGAATTGATGACGCTGACGATGCCGTCGAAGGCTTCGTCGTCATGCGGAGGGGCGAGAACCCCAGTGAAGTTCTCAAGGGCATCCTGGCCGCCGTCGATGAGCTGAACGCCTCCCCCTTGCTGAAAGGCGCGCGGATTGTCCCGATTTACGACCGCACGGAATTGGTCAACTCGACCCTCAAGACAGTATCACGGACGCTGCTCGAAGCCTTGGTCATCGTCCTGTTGATCCTGGTCTTCTTCTTGGGCAGCCTGCGGGCGGCCTTGCTGGCCGCCCTCACCATCCCCCTGTCCCTGCTGTTCGCTTTCTTATGCATGAAGCTTGCGGGACTGCATGCCAGCCTGTTGAGCCTGGGCGCGATCGACTTCGGCATCATCGTGGACGGCACCCTCGTGATGGTGGAGTGCATCGTGCGGGGACTGCCCAAAAAGTCGGAATCCGTAACCCACAAAGCCCTTGTGGCGGCCGTCGCCCAATCCACCAAGCAGGTCCGCAGCCCGATCTTTTTCTCAATGGTGATCCTGATTGCGGCGTATCTTCCGCTGTTCACCTTGGAGCGCGTTGAGAGAAGGTTGTTCATGCCGATGGCCTTCACCATCGCTTCGGCGCTGCTGGGTGCGATGATTTTCACCCTCACATTGGTTCCGGTGCTTGCCACCTATGTCTTCCCAGCCGGTCTGAAGCCCTGGCGCAACCCCGTGTTTGAGATCCTCAAGCGCGGTTACGAATCCGCGCTGCGGGTGGTCCTTCGTCACGCCTGGAAATCGGCGGCTGTGACCGTGTTGCTGGTGGCCATGGGCCTCGGCCTGTGGACCCGGCTCGGCACGGAATTTCTGCCAACCCTGGATGAGGGAATGATTTGGATCCGGGCCTCGGTCCCACCCGGATCTTCCCTGGAAACCTCCGCTCAGTTTGCCGGCCGGGTCCGAGACTTTCTCCGGCAATACCCCCAAGTGCGCTTTGTCTCCTCTCAAACCGGACGCCATGAGGCCAACACGGAGCCATTCGGGCCCAATCGGAATGAGTTTTTGATCGGCCTTGCCCCCTACTCAACCTGGCCGCCTGGCATGAGCCGGCTGGACCTGACCCGGGAGTTCTCGCAGAAACTCCCGGCGGCGTTCCCGGGAGCAACCTTCAACGTTACGCAGCCAATCATCGACATGGTCATGGAATCCATCACCGGTTCCTCGGCCGATCTGGCGGTAATTTTGTCGGGGCCCGACCTTTCCGTGCTGCGGGCGAAGGCGCAGCAGGTGCTGGAACTGTTGCGAAGCATCCCGGGCTCCGCCGACACCGCCATTGAGCAGGAGGCGGACCAGCCGCAACTGCGCATCGAGGTGAACCGCATGGCGGCCGCCCGCTTCGGGATCAACGTCGCTGACGTTCAGGAAGTGATCGAAATGGCCATCGGAGGCAAACCGGTGAGCACCATGTTTGAAGGCGACCGTCGCTTCGATATTGTGGTGCGTTACGTCTCGGAAGCCAGAAGCACGGTCGAGGGCATCGAGAGCATCCTGGTGCCGTCTCGCGGAGGAGCCAGAATACCTCTCGGCCAGATCGCCAGGGTCAACATCGCCAACGGCGCAACCCTTATTTCCCGCCGTGACAACCAGCGCATGATCTCCGTGCGCACCAATATCCGCGGGCGAGACCAGGGCAGTTTCGCCGCCGAGGCCCAGAAACGCTTCCGCGCGGAGGTGCAGTTGCCGCCCGGCTATCAGGTTCAATGGGGAGGGGTCTTCGAAAACCTCACCCGCGCCAGCCGCCGGCTGAGCTGGGTGTTGCCGGCCACCGTAGGCATCATCTTCATGATTCTGTATTGGGCTTGCGGGTCGGTGCGGCGCGCCTTCCTGATTTTGGCCTGCGTCCCCTTTTCCATCGTGGGGGGAGTGGCCGCGCTCTATCTTCGCGGGATTCCCTTCAGCGTCTCGGCCGGCGTCGGCTTTGTTTCGCTGTTCGGAGTGGCGGTGATGAGCGGTGTCCTGATCGTCTTTGAAATCCAGCGCTATGTTGGGCGCGAAGGCTATACCCTGGATGAGGCCATTATCACAGGCGCCATCACCCTGTTTCGCGCTCGCTTAACTCTGCTGTTGGTGGCCATGCTGGGCATTCTGCCCGCCGCCATGGCTACCGGGATCGGCTCGGACATACAACGGCCGTTAGCTACCGTGATCTTTGGCGGGTTGATCTCCACCTTATTGCTTTCGTTCATCGCCATTCCCGTCTTTTACCGCCTCATGGAGGCCCCCCGCGCCTCCCACTGAGCCAGTCCGGACCGCTCCAGTGGAAAAGCGGAGAGATCCTTGGTGTAACATGAAAGATCGACTCTATGCGGCCTCTGTTCGAAGTTCTTACCCCGGGCAGCGAGGAATGGAGCCTCGCCGAATCCATCGACCCGGCGCGCCTGCCGGCCCACATCGCCATCATTATGGATGGCAACGGACGCTGGGCCCGCAGCCGGAACCTGCCCCGCGTGGCAGGTCACCGCGCCGGCGCGGAGGCCGTGCGCCAGACCGTCGAAACCTGCGCCCGCCTCGGGATCCGCGCCCTCACCCTCTACGCCTTCTCCGCGGAGAACTGGAAGCGCCCCGCCTCGGAGGTCAATACGCTTTGGAACCTGCTCCATCTTTACCTGCGCCAGGAAATGCCCACCCTGCAAGAGGGCAACATCCGGCTCCGGCCCATCGGCCGCATGGAAGCCCTTCCCGCGGCCGTCCAAGAGGAACTGCGCGCCGCTGAGCGGGCCACCTCCTCCAACACCGGCCTCCAGGTCTACCTGGCTCTCAATTACGGCGGCCGCCTCGAGCTGGTCGATGCCTTCAACTCCATCCTGGAGCACGCCCGGCGAACCCGGAGCCTGCATAAGCTGCAAATCGACGAGGCCATGATCGCTTCCCACCTTTACACCGCCGGCGTCCCGGATCCCGACCTGCTCATCCGCACCTCGGGCGAAATGCGCATCAGCAACTTCCTGCTCTGGCAGATCGCCTACGCCGAAATCTACGTCACCAACGTTCTCTGGCCGGACTTCACCCGCAAGGACCTTCTGGTCGCCATCCTCGACTACCAGCAGCGCGACCGCCGCTTCGGAGGGTTGGGCGCGGACGTCACTCAACCGGCTGCGGATCTGAGCCACGCGGGTCTCGGCTTCTGATGCGCCGCATCCTGACCGCCGCCATTCTGATCCCGGTCGTCGTCTACGTGATCCTTTGGGGCCATCCATATCTGTTTCTGGCCGTGCTCTGCACGGTGGCGCTGCTCTGCTTCCGCGAGTTCTGCTCCATCGCCGCAGCCCACCGAATCGATCCGCCCGGCCCGATCGGTTACGCCGCCGGCCTGGCCATTCTGCTGGCGGCTCGCCTCGATCTCCTCATCGCGGTTTTGGCCCTGCTGGCGGCGCTCAGCCTGGCCTCTCGCGCTCCGGATTTGGCCCGTGTGCTACCTGGCGCCGCCACGTTCGCCCTGGGCATCCTCTACATCTTCGGCGCCTGGAAGGCCGGCATTCTGCTGCACGCGCTAAACCCCTACTGGCTGCTCTTCGCCCTGGCCCTCAACTGGGTGGGCGACACCGCCGCCTTCGCCGTGGGATCCAAATTCGGCCGCCACAAGATGGCGCCCCGCCTCAGTCCCGCCAAATCGTGGGAGGGAAGCCTCGCCTCGCTGGCAGCCTCGCTGGCCTTTGCCTGGTTCTACCTGACTTGGCTGATTCCCGCCGTGCCGTTGTGGGAAGGATTGCTGCTGGCCTTCGCGGGGAACGTCGCCGGACAGGCGGGTGATCTCGCCGAGTCGGCCTTGAAGCGCGGCGCCGGCATCAAGGACAGCGGCAACCTGCTGCCCGGCCACGGAGGCTGGCTTGACCGGACCGACAGCAGCCTCTTCGCGATGCCCGTCGTTTACGCTCTACTGCTCTGGATGGGCGCCTCCACCGGCAATTAGTTTTGTGCTGCCGCCGCACCGGGCGAGGAGGCCTGCCATAGCAGCCGCAGCTTCCTGATTGTAGCCGCACCACGTCGGCGCGCATCCGTTAAAATCATTGGAATGAAGAAATGGTTGACTCGCGCCGCTTGGCTCGGAGTCGCTCTCGGCGGCGCTTTTTGTCTGGCGGGCATCGCGCTGAACCGCGGTGAGCCCGTCAACAGCGCCTGGCTGGTGGTCGCCGCCGTCTGCACTTACCTTACGGCGTACCGCTTCTACGCCAAGTTCATCGCCGCCAAGGTGATGTTCCTGGATGACAACCGCGCCACCCCCGCCGAACGGCTGCGCAACGGCCACGACTTCGAGCCCACCAATAAATGGATCCTCTTCGGCCATCACTTCGCGGCCATCGCAGGGCCGGGTCCGCTGGTCGGCCCCACCCTCGCCGCCCAATTCGGCTACCTGCCCGGCACGCTGTGGATCATCGCCGGAGCCGCGTTGGGCGGCGCCGTTCAGGACTTCACCATTCTGTTCTGCTCCATGCGGCGGGATGGCAAGAGCCTCGGCCAGATGGCCCGTGAAGAAATCGGCCGCTTGGGCGGCGTCATCGCCTTGCTCACGGTCCTGCTCATCATGATCATCCTGCTAGCCGT
>JAIMAR010000024.1 GCA_023511855.1 Bryobacteraceae bacterium | reverse complement strand
GGGTTGAACCAGCGGCTTACCGGCGGGCCTCTAAAGATCCCGGCGCAGCGTTCCCGGATTCATTCCGGCATGAGCTCGGCGCCCGAGGGAGGCAGCGCGTACTTTCATTCCGCGTACTACGTACGCGACGGCGCCGTCTATAACGGAAACACCGCGCGGACGGCGCCCGCAGTCTTTTTGGTGGACCCCTCCTCGTGCCTCCCTCCCATCGCTCCGGCCATGCAGCAGGCCGGGCGGGCAGCCATTATCGCCGAAGGCGGCCTCAGCGATGCCTCCTTGGTGGAGCGTCACAGAATCGAGTTGCCCGGCGGGATCACTGCTCTGCTGCGTGTGTCTGAGCTTCTCTACGAAGACGGCACGACCGGCCTGGTCCCGGATGTGGTGTTGCCGCCGCGCGTGAAAAACCAAACGCGCGATGCCGCCATGGATGCAGCGCTGGATCTGCTCCGGGACGGATGGCCATCGCGGCCGCGCGGAGTCCGCCCTCCCGCTCCCGCCTATGCCGTGCCTGTGCGGGAAAACTCCTACGCTGATGCGCCCTTGCCAAGCTGGGGCCACCGTTTGCTGGCTGCGTTCCGCATCTGGGCCGCTTTCGAGTATTTCTTCGCCTACCGGAGCCTGATGGAGAGCGACTGGAACCAGGTGCTCGCCGAAACCATTCCGAAGCTGGAGCAGGCCGCTTCGGCGCGGGACTACGTGCTGGCTCTCGCCGAGATGACAGTCCACAGCGGAGATTCGCACGTCACTTTGGAAGGTGGTCCGGTCCGCGAAGCGTTCGGGGAAGCCCAGCCTCCGATCCGGACCCGCATGATTGAAGGCCGCCCGGTGGTCACTGCGGTGTTGGACCCACAGCAGGCGTCTTCTCTTTCACGCGGCGACGTGATTCTGAAGGTGGACGGAGAAGACGCCGCCCAGCGGCTGAAGCGCCTCAGCCGGTATTTTGCGGCCTCCACGCCCCAATCCCTGGATCACATCCTCATGCGGCACTGGCTGGCCGGCCCGCCGGATTCGCGCCTCAATCTCACCGTTCAAGGAGCCGCCGGACGGCCGCGCGAGGTCTCCCTTGCCCGCCGGCTCCTGCCGCCAACGCCTTGGCGCAACGGCGACGTGTTGCGCATCTTACCCGGCAACGTCGGCTACGCCGACCTGGACCGCCTGGCTCCGCAGGAAGTGGACGCCATGTTTGAGAAGCTGAGAGACACTAAGGCCATCATCTTCGACATGCGCGGATATCCCCGCGGCACCGGCTGGCTGATCGCCCCCCGCCTCACGGACCGCCGCAAGGTCCCGGCCGCCCGATTCCGGCGCCCGATCGCCATCGCGCCGCCCGGCTTAGCCGGGGACGTCGAGACCTTGGGAGCCGGTTGGAACTTCGTCCAGCATCTACCGGAATCGGATCAATGGAAATACCGTGGCCGCACCGTTCTGCTGATCGACGAGCGCGCGATGAGTCAGGCCGAGCACCTGGGGCTGTTTCTGGAGGCGGCTAACGGCACGGTCTTCATCGGGTCGCGCACGGCGGGCGCCGATGGCGACGTAGCCCGCTTCACGGTTCCCGGCGGCATCACGATCAGCTTTTCCGGCCACGAGGTGCGGCACGCCGACGGCCGCCCATTGCAGCGGGTCGGCCTCATCCCGCATGTCGAAGTCAAGCCCACCCTGCGCGGCATCCGCAGCGGCAGAGACGAGGTCCTGGAGGCGGCCCTGGCGTGGCTGGGAGTCCGCGGGGTCAAGCTTTCCGGCGTTGGCGAGGCGCCCTGACGAACTTTTGCCTCGCCGGTCAGGCACACGCGGCGCTGCCGGCCGCTTCCTGTGGGCTCTCTCCTGGCCGCGCCTATCCTCGCATCAGTAGCCCAGCTCGCGCATCCGGTCCATGGTGAGAGGCTCGGTTCCCCGTTGCCGGAGCAAGCGCTCGACGTACTTGGCCAAGATGTCGCACTCCAGATTCAACCGCTCGCCGGGCTTGCGGCTCTTCAAGTTGGTGTTCTCGTAAGTGTGCGGAATGATCGCCACTCCCAGCATGCCCTGCTCCAGCGAGGCGATGGTGAGGCTGATGCCATCGATCGCCACCGAGCCCTTGGGCGCAAGGTACGGCTCGAGCTCGTGCGGCACGCGCACCTCCAGCCACCAGTTGCCCCCGCCGAGCGGCCGCAGCGAGTTCAACTCGCCGGTGTCATCGACATGTCCCTGAACCATGTGCCCGCTCAGCCGCCCGCTTGGCGAAAGGGGCCTCTCCAGGTTGACCAGAGATCCGCGGCGCAGCGCGCCCAGATTGGTGCGGCTCAAAGTCTCAGGGGCAATGTCGGCTGTGAGCAGATCCGGCCGGGGCTCGACCGCCGTCAGGCACACGCCGTTGACGGCGATGCTGGCCCCCTCGAAGACGTCTTCCAGGACTTTCCGGCAGCGAACCCGCAGGCGAGCGCCCGTGGAGCGCTTCTCGAGCGCCTCCACCACGCCCACTTCTTCGATGATGCCGGTAAACATCGCTCAACCCTCTTTCACCATCCAGGCTTCCACGGCGAACTCGTCTTCGGTGATCTTGTGCAGCCGCACTCCTCGGAATTGGATTGCTTCGGAACGCCTCCGCCGCCCCACTCCGCCCACCACGGGCAGCGAATGCAGGCCGCCCAGAATCTTCGGTGCATAGTAAAAGAAGATCTTGTCCACGATCCCCTGCTCCAGCGCCGCCCAGTTCACCTTGCTGCCGGCTTCGATCATCAGCGACTGATATTTCCCGGCCGCTAGATGCCGCACCAGTCTCCGGAGATCCGTGCGGCCGTCCGGACCGTCCAAGACCAGGATTTGCACGCCCAGGTTTTCCAGCGTTCTCCTCCGCTCCGCCGACGCCGCCGACGTGGTCACCACCAGCAGATCCCCTCGGCAGGAGGTCACCATCCGGCAGGTGGGTGGGATCCGCAACTGGGAATCAAGCACGATGCGCAACAGCGGCCGGCTGCGCGGCAGCCCGCTGCGGTCCGTCATCAAACAGTCGTCGGCCAGCACGGTCCCGATGCCCGTCACGATGGCGTCCGAGCGGTGGCGGAGCTGCTGCACATGGGCCCGCGCGTGTTCGCTCGTAATCCACCCTCGGTTGTCGTCCGGGGCGGAGATCTTGCCGTCCAGCGTCACCGCGGCTTTCAAGGTCACCAGCGGCAAACCGCTCCGCATGAAGTGCACGTAGGCTTCGTTCAGCCGCTCGGCTTCATCGGCATAGCCCTCGGCCAATTCCACCTCCACCCCCGCCGCACGCAGCCTCGCAATGCCTCTGCCTCGCACCAGCGGATTCGGGTCCTCCATGGCCGCCACCACTCGCGAGACGCCCGCAGCCAGGATCGCCTCCGTGCAAGGGCCCGTCCGTCCCTGATGCGCACACGGCTCCAGCGTCACGTACAGGGTCGCGCCGCGCGCCCTCTCTCCCGCCTCCTCCAGCGCCAGCACCTCGGCGTGCTTAACGCCATCCCAGGTGTGGAAGCCGCGCCCCACCACCTCTCCGTCCCGCACGACGACCGCTCCCACGGCGGGGTTCGGACTTGTGCGGCCTACTCCCTGGCGCGCCAGCTCCAGCGCCTCCCGCATGTAATCTCCGCTCATCCTTCGAAAATCGACGCGGCGAACTTCTCGGGGTCGAACGGAAGCAGGTCTTCCAACTGCTCGCCCACGCCCACGAATCGGATCGGCAGGTTTAGCTCCCGCGCAATCGCCACCACGATTCCGCCTTTGGCCGTCCCATCCAGCTTGGTCAGCACGATTCCGGTGACGCCGGAGGACTCCGTGAACTTCCGCGCCTGCTCCAATCCATTCTGCCCGGTGGTGGCATCCAGCACGAGCAGTACCTCATGCGGCGCCCCGGCCGAGAGCCGGCCCGCCGTGCGCCGCATTTTCTCCAATTCCGCCATCAAGTTCGACTTGGTGTGCAGCCTCCCCGCCGTGTCCACAATCACCGTGTCTACGCCACGGGCTTTGGCCGCTTGCACCGCATCATAGAGGACCGCGCTTGGGTCCGCTCCGGGGCGCTGGCGGATCACATCGGTCCCGGTGCGCCGTCCCCAGACCTCCAGTTGCTCAATGGCCGCCGCGCGGAACGTGTCCGCCGCGCATAACAGCACGCTGCGCCCTTCCTGCTTGAGCCGGTAGGCCAGCTTGCCGATCGTGGTGGTCTTCCCGCTGCCGTTGACGCCCACCACCAGGATCACCGCCGGGGGCTCGGTCACCGCGGCCGACGGCCGTTCCGTGCTGCGCAGCACTTCCACCAGATGGCTGCGGATCAACTCCCGCACCTCATCGGCGCCTGCTTTTTCCTTGCGGTTCACGCGTTGCTGGACCAGCCCCAGGATCTCCGTGGCCGTTCGCACGCCCAGGTCTGCTCCGACTAGGGTGTATTCCAGCTCTTCCAGCAGCTCCGCATCGATGGCGCGGCCGCCTCCAAACACATCTTCCAGCCGCGAGGCCAGACCCGCACGGGTCTTCTCCAGTCCGCGCTTCAGTTTTTCCAGGAAACCCGGCTCCGGCGGAGGCGGGCCAAACAGGGTTTGAATCATGAGGCGTCAGCAGTCATTGTAACCCGCGTGCCCTCTGGATGTCCGCGCCTTGGAACCCCTGCGATACAATGGCAGCGCGGGATGGAACAGATCGGCCGCTACCAGATTCAGCGCGAACTCGGGCGCGGCGCCATGGGTGTGGTCTTCCTGGCCAAAGACCCTGCCATCGGCCGGCCCGTCGTCATCAAAACCATCCGCCTCCGCGAGGTCGCCGATCCGCAGGAGCGCCAGCGCCTGCGCGAGCGGCTGCTCCAGGAGGCCCGCATGGCCGGCGCCCTTTCCCATCCTCACATCGTCACCGTCTACGACGCCGGTGAGCAGGGCGATCTGACCTACATCGCCATGGAGTACGTCAACGGCCCCACGCTCGAGCAGCTTCTGAGCCGCGAGACAGCCTTGGAGCCTGCGGAGGTACTCCGGATCCTGCGCGAAACGGCGTCCGCACTAGACTACGCCCACCAGAAAGGCATCGTTCACCGCGACGTCAAGCCCGCCAATATCATGATTCACGAAAACGGCGCGGTGAAGATCACCGATTTCGGCATCGCCAAGATTCAATCCTCCCCGCTGGCCACCCAGGCGGGCCTGGTGCTGGGCACCCCCAGCTACATGTCCCCGGAGCAGGCTTTGGGCCGGCCCGTCGACGGCCGCTCGGACCAGTTCTCTCTGGCCGTCATCGCCTTCGAGATACTCACCGGCGAAAAGCCGTTCTTCGCCGAAGAAATCCCCGCCCTGCTGTACCGCATCGCCCACGAGCCCCCTCCCTCCGCCCACGCGCTCAACCCCACGCTGGGCTGGCCCGTCGATGTCGTGCTGAAGAGAGCTCTTGAGAAAGGTCCCGCCGCCCGCTATTCCACCTGCACCGAATTTGTGGCCGCCCTGGAATCCGCCTGCCGCACTTCGAAAGACTGGCGTCCGCTACCCCGAGGCGCCAGTCAGACGCTCCCCACCGTGGCGGCGGCTGCCGTCCCCCCCGGTCCGGCCGATTCGCCTGCCGGCGCTGCCGGCCGCATTACATCCCGGCGCGCCCGCGAAACGGAGGGCCGCCGCAAGGACATCGTCGTTACGCTCTTTTCGGCGCTCATCACCATCGGTCTAATTAGCTTGGCGGTCATCTGGTTCCTGGGGAGGGACCATCGAGAGACCCCTCTTCCGGGGCCCGCAGCCACCGCGGAAAGTCAGCCAGCGTCGCCTAGAAAGCGGCCCAGCCCAGCGGGACCTCCCGTGGCCGCTCCCGAGGCCACCGCACAAACCGGCGAACCGACGGCCGTGCAGTCTACGAAGCCCGTTCAAGTCCCCACTGCTCCCCCTGCCGAACCCGACGCCGCGGGTCTTCCCGAGACGGCTCCGGCCATGCAGCCCGCGCAGCCTCCGCCCGCCAAGCCCGCCCAGCCTACTGCTGCCAAGCCCGCGGCCTCTTCCGCCAGACCGCCGACGCCGGCTGCCGCGCCTGGGGAAGATACGGTTGTCACCTTCACCTCCACGCCGACCGGCGCGACGGTGGTGATCAACGGCGACTCGGCCCGCAAGTGCGTCACGCCTTGTGCTCTGATGCTGCCCCCGGGCAGTTACTCGGCCGCGGCCACGTTGCCTGGCTACCGGACCGCTCTCCGAACGTTCCGCATCCCCGAAGAACCGGACATCGCTCTGACTCTGGCGCGCCCTTCGGGCCGGATCCGCGTCGCCAGCGACCCGCCGGGCGCCGTTGTTTTCATCGACGGGCAGAGATACCGCAGCCTCACCCCCGCCACGCTTGAACTGCCGGCTGGGAAGCACGTCATCGCCGTCGAGCGCGAAGGTTTCCCTCGCGCGCAACAAGAGATCGAAGTCAAAGACGGCGCCTTCGTGACTCTAACCTTCACCCTGGGCCGGTAGGGCCGCGCCTGCTTGTTACCGCCGCGTCAGTCCCGCTCGGTGAACCGCATCCGCACCTGGTTGGTGTAGCCGGGCTTTAACACGATGGGATCCTTCACCCAGTTGCCCCAGGCCAGATTCGGCACGTTGTATTCGTTGTTGATGATGAAGCGCACCCGGCCCCGGCCTTCCGCAGCCGGCTCCACCTCCATCCGCACGGCGTCCTTCCCGTCCGACACCGCTTGCAGCCGCTTCTCCGATCCCCGAAGGATCGCCGAGGCCCAGAAGATGTTCTCCTTGGTGCTCCGGAAATCCATCGTGCCCCGGCCGCCTGCGTCGTTCCTGCCGAACAGGATGAACTCCTTCTCGTCCTCCGCCCAGGGCCAACTCGGCTTCTCTCCGTACCGCTGCTGCCCGCCCCGGCCCTCGCGCCGCGCGACGCCCGCGTTCCGGCCGATGTGGTCCTCCGGATAGGCCGACCACAGTCCCTTGCGCCGCCACGCCAGCCGGTCGACCTCGCTGGTCAACACATAGGCCACGCCGGTTTCCCAGTAGCCGCCGACATCCCTCCGGTAGCCTTCGTCGATCACCTGGCGGGTGAGCGGCGGGATGGCATCCAGCGTGTACCGCGTCGTGATCAGCCCAGAGCCGTCCACCCGAACCTGGAACCGGACCTCGACTGCGCCATAGCTCCCCGTCAGATAGACCACCGCCTCCGGTCCTTCGAGCGCCGCCCGCATCGACTTCAGCACCCACGGTCCCAGCGGCTGCCCCACCAGGTTCAAGTATGGTCCGCTCTCAATCATCCGGGTCCCCTGATATACGCCGCTGGTCATCAGGCCCGTCTCCCGGCTGAAGGACAGCTCGAATCCTCTGCCTTGCACTACGATCCGGTCCGCCTGCTCTCGGATCTCCGGCGCTGGTCCTTGCGGAACGGGAGGATCGGGAGGCGGCGGGGGATTGATGGGAAGGTTGTACTCGTCCACCAGCAGATCGCCCATCCGGAAGAACTTCAGGTTCAATACTTCGCCGTCTTTCCACAGTCGCGCCGGCAGCCGCAACAGGCCCATGCGGTGCGGCTCCACGTCAGGGCCCTTCATCTTGCCCGACTCCGGCCCCACGCGCCACTCCACGGTGATCTCCTTCAGGTTCGTGTGATCGAACCAGTTCCGGATGGGGATCTGGAGTTCGCCCTTCCCGGGATTGGGTAAAGGCCGGTCTTCGATTCGCACCGGCGAGTACGCCTTTTTAGTGAGCCAGTACTCGGGCTTTTCCCGCCGCCAGCCGTCGATGATCCCCCAATCATTGCGCGAAACCACCAGCATGTCTTCGGGGGCCACCGAGGAGTTGTCAACCGCCCCCCAGATCGCCCCGCCGAGCGCGCCCAGGGTCGGGAACGTCCGCTCCCAGAACAGCTTGATGCTGTGCCCCCAGAAGTTGCGTATGCCGGGGTCCCGTCGCAGGTCCGCCGTGATGTAGACCGGGACGTGCGCCCACTCGTCGTGCAGCACCGGGTAGTCCGTGGGATCGGTCCCGCGTTCCCGGTTCGGCTCCAGATTCGCGCCCAGCACCGGCCCTCCAGCCGCCAGATCCCTCCGCGTCGAGGGGTAGTGGAAGCTGTGCAGATCCTGAACCTCGGCGTAATGCTCCGGCGGAACCAAGTGGCTCCAACTGAACTTGAGCAGACGGCTGGGGTCCTCCGCGCGGGCGTATTGCGCGGACTTCAATACATTGGTCCCCCAGTTCGACTCGTTCCCCAGCGACCAGATGATGATTGATGGATGGCTGCGGTCCTTCTCGATCATCTCCGCGAGCTGGTTCAGGTAGCGGGCGGTGAATTCCGGGTTGCTGGCCACCGCGCCCCGGGCGAACGAAATCGAATTCTCCGATTCCACGTACATGCCCAGGCGGTCGCAAGCCTCCAGAAACTCCTGATTGGTCGGATAGTGCGAGGTGCGCACGTAGTTCACGTTGGCCAGCCGGAACAGCCGCACGTCTTCCTCCATGAGATCCAGCGGCACGCTGCGGCCCGTCAGCGGGTAGATGTCTTTCCGGCATACGCCCCGCAGCTTCACCTCCTTGCCGTTCACCAGCAGGCGCTTTCCCAAGCGCTCCACTTTGCGGAAGCCGATCCTTTTCACCACAGTCTGCCGGACCGCTCCTCCTTCGGTGACGGCCGCCTCCAGCGTGTACAAGTTCGGGTGCTCCGCGTCCCATTTCAACGGCGCCGCCACCGGGACCTCCACGATCGCCTCCGGCGCCTGGCGGCTCAGCTCCACGCTGGACGGTTTCAGCGGGACGGCGCGGCCGGCCGGGTCCCGCAGCGTTAGTTGAACCCTCCCTTGGGCTGCTTGGTGAAAGCGCATGCCAACCCAGACCTTCAACACGGCGTCCCGGTATTGCCGGTCCAGATCCGTTTCGGCGTTGAACCGGAACACGTAGTCCTGCGGGAGCGCCATCAGCCGGACGCTGCGCAGAATGCCGCCGTTGTTATAACCGGAAAGCCCGTCGTTGGCGTTCGTCGCCGCCACCGTGATCCAGGCCTCTTTGCCCGGCGTGACGTGCTCGGTAATGTCGCAGTCCCAGGTCGTGAACGCGCCGTAGTGGTCCCTGAGGTGAACGCCGTTTACCCAGGCCTTGCCTTCGCCCGAGACTCCGTCGAATTGCAGCAGGATCCGCTTGCCGGCAAACTCCGCGGGAATCATGACCCTCTTCTTGAAAGCGAACTGTCCGCCCGGACGCTGAATCACGCCCTGCGGCACGGCATGGCTTGGGATGCGGATCTCCTGCCAGGAAGAAGGATCCACAGCGTTGCTCCAGAATTCGGCCGGGGGCGCCACGCTCACCTTCCAAACGCCGTCCAGGGACACGACCGGCTGCTGCACTCCCGCCGTCGTGGCCGGCCTCGGCGTCACCACCGGCCTCGGCCATACCGGATTGTGCGGCACGGGCGCGGCGGAAGCGGTCATGGCCCAAACCGCAAGCGTGAGCGCGGGCCAGGACAGGCTTTTGGCAAAGAAACGCAGTTGCATCTTGACTGGACCTCCCGGTAGAGATCCAGTCTAAGGTCATCCGACGGGAAAGAGCCCCGCCAAAAGTTGGGGGAATGGCCCCTTGGGCTGCGGGCTCACCCGAGGAGCCGCTGGGCCGGCGGGCTTAGTACGCCAAGAGCCGCTGGGCCTCGCGCACCAAGTCCTCCACCTGGGGCAGGATGGCGTCCTCCAGTTCCGGATGATAGGCCACCCAGGTGTCCTTGGCCGCCACCCGCTTCACCGGCGCGTCCAGGCAGTCAAAGAGCTCATCGGCGATTCGCGCCGCGATCTCGGCGCCGTAGCCCCACGAGAGGCAGTCCTCGTGCGCCACAATCACCCGGCTGGTTTTCATTACCGATGCCCGGATCGCCTCCCAGTCATATGGAGAAAGCGAGCGCAGATCGATCACCTCCACACTGCACTCGGGATGATCCTTCTCCACCTGCGCCGCCGCCAGCAGCGCCTTCTGCACTACGGCGCCGTAAGTAATTATCGTCAGATCGCGGCCCGCCTTCGCCACCCGCGCCTTGCCGAACGGGATCATGTAGTCCTTGCCCGGATGCGGAGAGCGGTTGTACGGCTCCCGGTAGAGCCGCTTGTGCTCCAAAAACAGAACCGGGTCGTCGCAGCGGATCGCCGTGCGCAGCAGCCCGCAGGCATCCAGCGCCGTCGAAGGCATCACCACCCGCAGCCCCGGAATATGCGTAAACAGCACCTCGCCGGACTGGCTGTGGTAGACCGCGCCCCCGCCCAAGTAGCCTCCAATCGCCACGCGGATTACGAGCGGGCAGGAGTAGGCGTTATTGGACCGCCAGCGGATTGTCGCCAGCTCGTCCCGGATCTGCATCATCGCCGGCCAGATGTAGTCGAAGAACTGGATCTCGGCCACCGGCTTCAGACCCCGCGTCGCCATGCCGATCGCCCGCCCCACGATTGCCGCCTCCGCTAGTGGAGTGTCGAAACACCGATCGTTACCGAATTCGCGCTGGAGCCCCACCGTCGCCTTAAAGACGCCGCCCTTACCCTTCACTTCACCCAGGTACTCCGGCCGGCCGCAGTCCGCCACGTCTTCGCCGAAGACCAGAATGCGCTCATCCCGCCGCATCTCTTCGGCCAGCGTCAGGTTGATCTCGTCCACCATCGTGCGCGGCTCGCCCTCAAACACCGGCTGCGTGGAGAACGCCTCCGAGGTGGGGTCCACCTTGTCCGAGTACAGGTACAGGCAAACCGATTCGCGCGGCGCCGGAGTGGCCTCCAGCGCCCTCTCGGTCGCTTGCTGAATCTCCAGCTCCACCTCGTGCGCGATCCGCTCCAGCATCCGCACGTCCGCCACGCCTTCCGAAACGAGCCACTTCGGATAGGTGTGGATCGGATCGCGGCTGGCCTCCCGCTGCCGCTCCGCCTCCGGCCGGTACAGGCGCTCGTCGTCGGACAGGGAATGCGAATACGGCCGGATGACCTTCGCATGCACCAGCGCCGGGCCCCGCCGCGCCCGGCACCATTCCACCGCCTTCTGCATCGCCCGGTGGCTGGCGATCAGATCCGTCCCATCCGTCTCCACCCGCAGGAGAGCCGGGAAGCCCGTCAGTAGCTTCGAAATGTTGCCTCCGGCCGTCTGCCGCTCGATCGGCACCGAAATCGCGTATTCGTTGTCTTCCACCAGGAACAGCACCGGCAGCCGCTCCAGGCAGGCTGCGTTCATCGCCTCCCAGAACTCGCCTTCGCTTGTTGCTCCGTCGCCGGTGGCCACCAGCGTCACCTCGTCGCTGTCCGGCCTGAGCCTGCGGCCCGCCTCCGCGCAGCCCACCGCCTGCAAGAACTGTGTGCCGGTGGGCGAGGAGCAGGTCACAATATTCAGTTCCTTGGCGCACCAGTGCGACGGCATTTGCCGCCCGCCGGAGGCCGGATCTTCGCCGGCACCCACCGCCGCCAGCAGCATGGCCTCCGCCGTGACCCCCAGCGTCAGGCACAGCGCCCGGTCGCGGTAATAAGGGTAGAACCAGTCGTGGCCGGGCTTCAGCACGAAACCCGCCGCGATCTGTATCATTTCATGGCCGGCCCCGCTGATCTGGAAGTAGATCCGATTCTGCCTTTTTAGCAGGATCTCGCGGTCGTCCAGCCCCCGCGATAGCATCAACAGCCGAAACGCTCTGAGCAATTCCGCTTCCTCCAGCCCGTTATGCCGGAGGGCAGCTTCTAGTTGGATTTGTGGATCGCTTGGCGCCGCCGACACGGTTGTGTCCCCCACCCCAAGTTTAAACCGGACTTAATCCTGCGCCAACGCACCCCTTCCCCGCCTCGCCAACGCACGATATTAGCAAGAATGGAACACCACCGATTCGTGGGGCTCTCGTGCGCTAATGCGGAACCACCACGGAAGTGCAATAAGCACAGCGCTTGGCCGCTAGCGGAATGGTGCTTAAACACTCCGGGCACTGTTTGGAGGTCGGGTCCGGCGGCGCCTCGGCCTTCCGCAAGCGAGCCATCAGCGCGTTCATGGGAGCCACCACGAAGAAGTAGACCGCCAGCGAGATCAGCAAGAAGGAAACCAGCGCATTGAGGAAATCGCCGATCAGGAACTTGCTGTTGTTAATCTCAAACGAAATCGCGGAGAAGTCCGGCTTGCCGGCGATCGCCGCGATGAGCGGCGTCAGCAGGTCTTTCACCAGAGCATTGACAACCGCCCCGAAGGCCGCGCCCATCACCACCGCCACCGCCAGATCCACGGCATTGCCCCGCATAATGAACTGCTTGAAGCCTTTCAGCATGGTCGCCTCCTTGGCCGGCCATACAGCCGGTTCCGCATGATGCTATCACAGGCCACCCTCCGGCCGTGCGGCAGGGTTCGCCTATTTCAGGGCGAGATGCAAGACCACGATTCCGCCCGTCATCGGCTCGTAGCGGACTGCGCGGAATCCCGCTTGACGCATCGCTTGCGCTAGCTCCTCTGGCCCTGGAAAGCGCTGCACCGATTCGGGGAGATACCGGTAGGCTTCCCGAGAACCAGAAATCAGCCCTCCCAAAAGCGGCAGAATCCGGCGGGAGTAGAAACCGTACAAGGCAGCCAGCAGCGGGTTGCCCGGTTGGGAGAACTCCAGAATCGCCGCCACACCGCCGGGCTTGAGCACCCGCAGGATCTCTTCGAGGCCCCGCCGGTAGTCTGCCAGATTGCGGAACCCGAAGGCCGCCGTCACCAGATCGAGCGAGGCGTCCGCCACGGGGAGCTGCAATGCGTCGGCTTCCAAAAACGCCGTTTGCGCCCGCTGCCGCGCCGCCTTCTCCTGTGCCCGCCGCAGCATCTCGTGGCTGAAGTCACATCCCAGAACCACGGCCGCACAACGCCTCTGCATCGCCAACGCCAGGTCGCCCGTGCCGCAGCATAAATCCACCACCCGCACGCCGGGACGCGCCAGAAGCTCCCGCACCCGCCGCACCGTTTGGCGCCGCCACCAGCGGTCTACGTTCAGGGACAGCAGGTGATTCAGTAGGTCATAGCGGCCTGCGACCGAGCTGAACATCCACCGCACCCAGCGCGCCGCCTCCCCCCCGGTGGCGCCTCCGGGCGCCCGCGCCCCCTCTGCCGGCTCGTTCATCCCAGCGCCGCCTGGGCCGCCTCCAGCACAAGCGCCTCGTCCAGCCCTGCCACGACTTCAACCTCGCCGATCCGCGCCGGGAGCACAAAATGCACCTTGCCTTGGACCGCCTTCTTGTCGTGCACCAGCCGCGCCACAAGCTTCTCCGCCTCCACGCCTTCGAGCGGCGGGATCGGGCCGTAAGCTCGGACCGTCTCGACGATGCGGCGGCAATCCGCCTCCGCCAGAAGGCCCGCCAGCCGCGCCAGCTGCGCCGCCGCGCACATGCCGTATGCCACTGCCTCCCCGTGGAGGAACCGCGCGTAGCCGGTCTCGGCTTCCAGAGCATGGCCCAGCGTGTGGCCGAAGTTCAGGATCCTCCGCAGCCCGCTTTCCCTTTCATCGGCGGACACGACCTCGGCCTTAATCCGCACCGATTCGGCGATCATGAACTCGACCGCCTCAGGCTCCCGAGCCAGCACCTCCCCGCGTCTGCGTTCCATGACTTCGAACAGTTCCGGGCTCCGGATCACGCCGCACTTGATGACCTCATAGATTCCGGCCCGGTATTCGCGCTCAGGCAGGGTTGCCAGAACGTCCGGATCGGTCAGCACAACCAAAGGCTGATGGAATGAGCCGATCAGATTCTTGCCGGTTTCCAGATTGACGCCCGTCTTTCCGCCCACGCCCGCGTCCACCTGAGCCAGCAGCGTCGTGGGCGCCTGAATCACCGGGATCCCGCGCATGAAGATCGCGGCCAAAAAGCCGCCCAAGTCGTTGACAACGCCTCCGCCGAAGGCGATCACCAGGCTGGAGCGGTCCCCTCCGCGCCGCACCATCTCCTCGGCCAGCGCTTCCACTTCGGCCAGCCGCTTGCGTTCCTCCCCGCCGGGGAAAAACAGCGTCTCAAAATCGCTTCCCAAGCCTTCCCGAAGCGCGCGCCCGTGCAATTCCCACACGTCGCGCGTGGTTACGACAAACAGTTTCCCGTGCCTCGCCGGCAGGTATTGGCCCGCCCGCCTCAAGACCCCTCGCTCGACCACCGCCTGATAGTTCCGCTGGGGTGTGCTGACCTCAAAACACGGCATACCTGATTTGTACCACGCGCGCCGCGCACGCCGCCGCCGGCCACGGGGGCGGGCAGAACCGCATGATATATTGAAGGTTTCCATGCAAATTGAGAAGGTCTACGAGCCCCGGCGATTCGAGCCGCAATGGGCGGAAAAGTGGGCGAACTCCGGCATTTTCCGGCCTCCGGACGACTCCACCGCGCCGGTCTTCTCCCTGGTGATCCCGCCGCCCAACGTCACCGGATCGCTCCATATGGGGCACATGCTGGAGCACACCGAAATCGACGCCACCGTGCGCTGGCACCGGATGCGCGGCTTCCGCACCCTGTGGCTCCCGGGAACGGACCACGCCGGGATCGCCACCCAGATGGTGGTGGAGCAGAGCCTCGCCAAACAGGGACTGGACCGCCGCACCTTGGGCCGCGACGAGTTCGTCCGGCGCGTCTGGGAGTGGAAAGAGCTTTACGGCGGTACGATCAAGCGCCAGATGATCCAGCTCGGTGCGAGCTGCGACTGGAGCCGGGAGCGGTTCACCTTGGACCCGGGGTTGAGCCGCGCCGTGCGCGAGGTCTTCGTCCGGCTTTATGAAAAAGGCCTGATCTACCGCGGCGAGTACATGGTGAACTGGTGCCCGCGGTGCCACACGGCGCTATCCGATCTCGAAGTGGTGCGGGAAGAAATCCAGGGCAACCTCTGGCATCTCCGCTACCCGGTAGTGGGGGGCGAGGGTCATGTGGTGGTGGCCACCACTCGTCCCGAAACCATGCTCGGCGACACCGCCGTCGCGGTGCATCCGGGCGATGAGCGCTATCGCAGCTTGCACGGCCGCAGTGTGCTGCTGCCGCTGATGGATCGCCAGATCCCGGTCATCTGCGACGAGTTGGCCGACCCCGAATTCGGCACGGGCGTGGTCAAGGTGACGCCGGCGCACGATCCGAACGATTTTGAAGCGGGCAAGCGCCACAACCTGCCCAAGATCCAGGTCATCGGCGAGGACGGCAAGATGACTGCTGAGGCCGGCGCCTTCGCCGGGCTGGACCGTTTCGAGGCCCGTCGCCGCTTGGTGGCCCGGCTGGAGGATCTGGGCCTGGTCGAGAAGATCGAACCGTATCCGCTCGCCCTGGGCAAGTGCCAGCGCTGTAAAACCGTGGTGGAGCCGCTGGTTTCCACCCAGTGGTTCGTCCGGACCAAGCCGCTGGCCGAGCCGGCCATCCGGGCGGTCGAAGAGGGCCGCACCCGCATCATCCCGGACAACTACACCAAGGTCTACTTCGAATGGATGCACAACATCCGCGACTGGTGCATCTCGCGCCAGCTCTGGTGGGGCCACCGCATCCCCGCCTGGCATTGCGCGGAGTGCGGGCAACCCACCGTCAGCCGGGAAGACCCCCAGGCGTGCGCGCACTGCGGCTCGAAGCGCATCGAGCAAGACAGCGACGTTCTGGATACTTGGTTCAGCTCCGCGCTGTGGCCGTTTTCGACGCTGGGATGGCCGGATGAGACCGACGATCTCAAGACCTACTACCCGACGACGCTCCTGATTACCGGCTTCGACATCCTGTTCTTCTGGGTGGCCCGCATGATGATGATGGGGCTGGAGTTCATGGGCGACGTCCCGTTCCGGGAAGTCTATATCCACGCCCTGGTGCGGGATGCCGAGCGCCAGAAGATGTCGAAAACCAAGGGCAACGTGATCGATCCGCTCGAAGTGACCGAAAAGTACGGCACCGATGCGGTCCGGATGGCGCTTCTGTCTGGGGCGGCGCCGGGCACGGATATCGCCCTGTCCGATGAGCGCATGATCAGCGCCCGGGCTTTCGCCAACAAGATCTGGAACGCGGCGCGATTCCTGTTTCTGCACATGGAGCGCTGCGGGGTGGAGCCCCAAAGGTCGGAGCGGGGCGCAGCCGAGACTCTGGAAGACCGCTGGATGCTGAGCCGCCTCAACGCCTGCACGGCGACGGTCAACCGGGCGCTGGCGCAGTACCGCTATCACGAGGCAGCCCAAGCGCTCTGGCAGTTCTTCTGGCACGAGTTCTGCGACTGGTACATTGAGATCAAGAAGCTTCGGTTCCGCGAAGGCTCCGGGCTGACCAACGACTGGCGAAACGTGCTCTTCGTCTTCGAGACCTCGCTTCGGCTCCTGCACCCGCTGATGCCGTTTCTCACCGAGGAGTTGTGGCAGCGCTTGGGCGGACAGGCATCCGGGCCGGTCTCAGTGGCCCTAGCCCCTTACGCGGAGCCGGATGCATCGCTAGAAGACCGCGCCGCCGAGCGCGAGATGGAGACCGTCCAGAACATCATCACGGCTGCCCGGAACTTGCGCGCCGAGATGAAGGCCGATCCGCGGCAGACGCTGGACGCGACCCTGTTCTCGCCCGGCGCCGCGCTGGACATCGCGGCAGCTCAGTTGGAGGTGATCGAAAAGCTGGCCGGGGTGAAGCTGGAGCTGAAGTCCGGCGCCGCGCCCCAGGCGAGCGGGCTCCTCTATTCGGCGCCGGAATTCGACCTGGTCCTGCGGGTTCCGGCGGCGCAAGCCGGGGCGCAGCGCCAGAAGCTAGAGAAGCAAATCGAACAACTGGAGAAGGTGATCGAGAACTCCCGGCGGCAGCTCGCCGACGAGAAGTTCCTCGAACGGGCGCCGGCGGCGGTGGTGCAGTCGCTGAAGGAAAAACTGGCGGATTATGAAGTCCAGTTGGAGAAATGCCGCGCCGCTCTCGGTGCAATCCCCCGTCCATGACCTTTGACGTCAACCACCCCGACATCCACGAAGCGGTGAGGCGGGCCCTGGAGGAAGACATCGGCCCCGGCGACATCACCTCGGAGGCCTGTGTTCCGGCGGACCGCATGGCCGAGGGAGTCTTTCAGGCTCGGGAGGCCCTCGTGGTCGCCGGAGTAGAACTGTTGCCCGTGATCTATCACATGCGGGGCGGAGTGGACGAGGTCCGTATCACCGCCGCCAGCGGCGTCGAGGTGGCGGCGGGCGAGCAGATCGCCTGGGTGAGGGGCAGAGCCAGGACCCTGTTGGAATGCGAACGTGTGGCGCTCAATTTCCTCCAGAGGCTGAGCGGCGTCGCAACGACGGCGCGGCGCTATGTCGAGGCGGTGGCAGGCACCCGGTGCCAGGTTTTGGATACGCGTAAGACGACGCCGGGGCTGAGGCGGCTCGAGAAGATGGCGGCCGCTGCCGGCGGTGTGACAAACCACCGCATGGGGTTGTACGATGCGGTGCTCATCAAGAATAACCACATCGCCGCCGCCGGCGGAGTCCGGGCAGCCTTGGAGCGGGCCTTTATGACGGGCCTCCCGGTGGAGATCGAGGTCCACAGCCATGCCGAACTGGAAGAGGCTCTGAATTGCGGCGCCAAGAGGATCCTGTTGGACAACTTTAGTCCGGAGGAGGCTGCCGAGCATATCCGGTTTATCGGAAACCGGGCCAAGGTGGAGCTCTCGGGCGGCATCACGCTGGAGAATATCCGGAAGTACGCGGCTACAGGGGCGGACTACATCTCTTGCGGCGCAATCACTCACTCGGCCCGCGCCGTGGATATTAATTTCCGGCTGCGGCTGATCTGACCATGCCACTGAATCTCGAGCGGGTGCGAGCCAAGCTACCGGGCCGGACGGTGATCTGGTTCGAGAGCATTCCCTCGACCATGCCGGAGGCGGCGCGGCTGGCGTCAGAAGGCGCCTCGGCCGGAACGGTGGTGGTGGCCGAGGAACAAACCGCAGGCCAAGGCCGCTTGGGTCGCTCCTGGTATTCGGAGAAGGAGTCAGGCTTGTATGTCTCGTTCGTCTTACGGCCGGCCGCGCCGGAGGGCGCCTTGCAACTCGTCACCGTCGCAGCGGGGCTGGCGGCGCAGGAGGCAGTGGAGCGGGTGAGCGGGGTACGGTGCCGCATCAAGTGGCCGAATGATCTGCTGGCCGA
The DNA here is from genome assembly GCA_023511855.1 of Bryobacteraceae bacterium. GTDB lineage: Bacteria > Acidobacteriota > Terriglobia > Bryobacterales > Bryobacteraceae > JAIMAR01. Next base: position 9,757 of record JAIMAR010000024.1, on the reverse strand, counting down.
CGGGAAGAAGTGTGGCGGCATCCTGTGCCAGACGGCTGAGGAAGCGGTGATCGCCGGCATCGGCATCAACGTGAATCACGCCGCCTTTCCCCCGGAGCTTGCCGGGACGGCAACCTCGCTGCGCATGCTAACCGGGCGGATCACGGCTCGCGAGGAGTTGCTGGTGGAGCTGGCTGAACGGATAGATCATTATTGCGGCATTCTGGAAGGGGACGGCGGCGAGGCGGTCCTGCGGTTGTTCGCAGAGCGGGCGGGCAAGTGAACGCAGGGCGGCCCCAGAAAGGAGAACCATGCTGCTGGCGCTCGACGCAGGCAACAGCAATGTGACCATCGGAGCGTTCGACGGCAACCGGCTGGCGGGCCGCTGGCGGCTGCGCACGGTGCTGTCCCAAACCTCCGACGAATGGGGGATCCTGCTGCGCAATCTGTTCAGCCTTTCCGGGCTGGATCTGAGCCGGGTCAAAGGGATTATTGTTTCCAGCGTCGTGCCCCCACTTGACCCCGCCCTGGCGCAAATGGGGCGTGTCTACTTCCAAACGGAACCGCTGTTTGTGACCCCCGAGACCGACACGGGGCTGGAGATCGGCTACGACAATCCAGCCGAGGTGGGCGCGGACCGGATCGTCAACAGCGTGGCTGCTTACCGGAAGTACGGCGGCCCGTGCGTGGTCGTGGATCTGGGCACGGCCATCACTTTTGACGCCGTTTCGGCGCAGGGCCGATATTTGGGGGGGCTGATCTGCGCGGGCATCGACATCGCGGTCGAAGCGCTGTTTGCGAAGACCGCCCGCCTGCCGTTGGTCGAGTTCCGCAAGCCGCCCAAGTTGATCGGGACCAATACGGTGGGCAGCATGCAAGCCGGGCTGTATTACGGCGCGCTGGACATGATTGACGGCATCCTGGAGCGCCTGACGGCCGTGCTGGGCCCGCAAACGAAAGTGGTGGCGACCGGCGGACAGGCTGGTTTAGTCGCCGGCGAATCGAAGTACTTGAAGACGATCGACGAGGACCTTACACTCGAAGGGCTGTGTCTGATTTGGGAACGAAACCGGGGGCGGTGAACGAGCCGGAAGAAAACTGGCCGCTCAACTATTTCAACTACTTCACCGAAGTGGAGGAGCACTTCCAGCGGGCGCGGGGAACCGGCCTGTTCTTGCTTTCTCCGGTGGACTGGGCGTTGATCGAGACCTGGAAGGATTCGGGGGTTCCTCTCGAGGCGGTCTTGCGGGGCATCGATGAGGCCTTCGAGAAGTGGCGCAGCCGCAAATCGAAGTTCCGGCAGATCAATTCCCTGGCCTACTGCACCCAGGCCGTTCTGGAGCAGGCGCAACGGATGGCCGGGCTGGACACAGGATCGAAAAGATCCGAGTCCTCGCCTCCCTTTGAAACCGCCGAGCTGGAGGCTTTCCTCCGCCGCTGCGCCGGGGAATTGCGCTCAAAAGGGGACGAGGCGCTCCTAAGCATTGCAGAGACGCTGGAAGCCTTGGCGGCGGAAGCGCAGGCGCACCTCGGCGACCTGGAGGAGCTGGAACGGAAGCTGACCGCGCTTGAAGAGAAGATGATCGCGATTCTCCGCAGTCGCCAGAGCGAGGAGGAAGCATTGGTCGCCCGGCGCGAGATGGATGCGGAGTTGCGGCCTTACCGGTCCAAGATGCCGGCGGCCCAACTGGCGATGCTGGAGCAGCAGTATCTGGAGCGGCGGCTGCTGGAGAAGGCCGGCCTGCCCCGGCTCAGCCTTTTCTACCTGCGCTAAAATAGGTTTTCGAGATCCCCCAGAGGTAAGGAGAAACAAGCCTTGGCAGAGGACAAAACTTGGTCTGCGGTCAACCTCGGTTCCGGAACTTTCCGCATCAGCAAGCCGAAACGAAATCCGCGCAAGGCCCGCCAATCCAAGCTGAAGAACCCGCAGCGGGGCGCCCGCAAGTAATCCCCGGTTACTCCGGATCGTTTGCCGCCTGTGGCCGGCGGCGGCTCCCGAGCGCCGCCACACGACCACAAGCCGCAAACAGGTGCGCGAGGGGTTCGGCGGGATGAAGTACGCTCCTGATGGGAGCGGGAAGGATCATATGGAAGGTCGCCAGGTCTGCTAAGGCAGGTTGATTGGCTGGACCGAACTCCCTCTTCCGCTTTCAAGATAGCGGATGGCCCAAAAGAAATACGGTGGGCAGTTCTTTATCCAATTGAAAAATATGGAAATAAACGCCCAGCGTCGTTGTGACCGGCTCGGGGGCTAGAAGATGAAGCTCACGCCGCCGCGAATGCTGCGGGGGCTATGCAGCAGCAGCACCCGGCGGCCGTCGAGGGTGACAAACGGCAAGTAGCCTTGGGCCAGCAGGTTCCGAAGGTCGACGGTGGCTTCAAATCGCCCGCGGAAACCGGGCATGCCCGGCACGGGCTGACGGACGTACATGTTCCAGCCAATGTCCGGGCGCACCGACTGGGTCAAGTAGAAATGACCTGCGGTCAGCGCTCGACGATCGGCCCACTGATAGCTGGCCGTATAACGCGTCCCGGTGGCCGGGATTTTACCGTTGGCTACCAAAGCCACCCAGCGCCGCTGGCCGTGGTGCAGCATCTTCCGAAGACCATCAGGATGATCGCTGTCGAGAGTGTGCCCTCCGGGCAGGAGGGCATTTCCGCTGCCCGCAGCCAGCGTTACGTTCAGCTCGTCCAGCAAGGACTGCGTGAGGGAGAACATGTACCCCATGGCGCGGTAATCGCCGGCGTTGAACACCGCACTATTGGCCAGCAGGTCCGGCAGCAACTCTGAGGGTGGCACGGCCCCATCTGGAGCGACCATGGTGATGGCCAGATTGTTCACCGCCTCCTGGAAAGCTGCGGCCGTGAATGTTCGGGAGCCAAAGGTCCTCCGGTAGGCGATTTCAAAGCTGGTCGTGCGCTGCACCTTTGCTTGACCGTTCCGCAAGGAAACACGCGGAAACAGGGACAGAGCCGCCAAATCACGCTGCAAGGAGGCGTTCGGCCCTTCGAAAGGGAGCAGGTCCGGCGGAGGAGCGCCGGAACTGAAGGCTACCTCTACGGATTCCCCGTCTTCGATGTCGTAAGTGAGGCGGCCGAAGGGGCTGGCGTAGCTGAGGGTGTTCAAAAACGACACCGATTCGATAGAGAAGCCGTACTCCAGCCTGAGGTTGTTGGACAAGTCCCTGCGGTTTGAGAAGCCGGCTTCCATGGTCCGCAGAGAAGGCGCCGCGCCTTGCTGTCCAGTAATCAAACCCAGGCCGGCCCGCGCCGGAAGGAAGAGCTGGCGCATGGTGAGATTGAAGTGTGCGTTGGGTTCGGAGCCAGGCGCGCCTCGACTGTAGCTGGTGCGGAAGCCGGCAGCAGGGGTTCCAGTCGCTGCGGAATAACCCACGTTGCCGCTGAGCTGAAGCTGATTGGCGCCATACAGCGACGTGGCCAGAGCGAAAGCGGTGCCGAGATCGGGCTCGTTGCCGTAAGGGGTAATGCGCCCCTCTTCGCCACCGGAAACCCGGACGATGGCCCGCGTGTCAGCGAAAGCGGGCACGCCGGTCTCTGCCGGCAACGGGGGCGAGGGAAGATCGATTGCCGGGCGCAGACGGAGAACCGGGCGAGTGGAAAGGGCGCTGCGCAAGGCCCATTTCCACTGGTCGCTCATTAAGGGGGTGGGTGAGGAGCTGGAATAAACCAGCTCAACCGTGCTCAGGGCTCCAGCCAGGTTGACACTAAGCAGGCTCCGCATTCCGGGTTGAACCAGGATGTTTCTCTTGACCGCGGGCAGGAAGCTGGCAAGCGTCACTTTGAGCGAATACACCCCCGGAGCCAGGGATGGGAAAAGGAAAGCTCCCGATTCATCGGTGAGCGCGCGGGTAACAACGCGGTCCACCTGATCCAAAAGCAGGACCGTGGCGCCCATCTGGGGAACGCCGGAGGCGTTGACGACTTGGCCCGCAATGCCCCCAGCGAACGGGCTGGGCGGGGAGGTTTGCGCCAAGGCGCCAATGGCCAGACAGAACGAGGCCATGGCGATCACGGCTCCGGCGGATCTGCCGATCATCCCAAATGCGCCTTTCGCGGCTGAGCTGCTTGCGCCGCTACTTCCTAAAGTACCGTAAAGTTGCCGGTCGTGGTGACCGTCTGATTGCGGATGCGATCCCGGACGGTCATCTTTAAGGTATACTTCCCCGGCTCCATGTTTTGCAACGGGAGGAGCTTCTCGACGGTGACCTGATTGGCGGAAGCTCCTTCAATCGAACTCACCTCTTCGCTGAACTCCAGCACCTTCCGATTGGTGCCTTGCTCTATGATTTCGTACTCGATGACGCCGTTCGGCTTCTGTGTGCTCTCATCCGCGGCGAAGTTGTAAAACTGGGCGTAGATGCCCATCTTCTCTCCGCGGCGGAAGGTCTCCCCGACCCGCGGGCGGACCTTGGAGGCCCCGATGACAAACTGCCCCGTACCGATGCTGCGGGTGGGGACTTTCTCCAGCACGTCGGCCAGGATGAGCGTGCTCGCGCCCAAGGACTCCTCATCGTAACGGGGCACATGCAGGGCAGTTTCATAGTTGATCATGTTGCCGCCCACGATATCCTTGGCCACAATATTCAGACGGTACATGCCCGGCGGCAGCGGAATCGTCTTGTTGTAGACCGACACGCCCTTGATCATTTCCGGCAGCGCCTCGGGCAGGCACTCAATGCTCACCGTGTCCTCGAACCACTGGATGGGCCGGCGGGCCATATTGGTGATGCGGCCGTAAATGTTCACCGTGGCCCTCTGCATGCCGTCCTTGAGCTGGAACTGCAAATCCTTGCGCTCAAACTGGAGGGTGAAGGACGCCAGAATCGAAGAGTCCGTCAGGCGGATGTAGTCCACCCGGGTCAGCATTGGCAGGATGTTGTAGGTGATGCGCGAGTTGACCGCGGCCTCCAAGTCCCGGAACTTGACGGCCGGAGGCTTTTGGAGCTTGACGTACTGTTCGAGCCGGTTGAACTGATTCAGACGCGAGGAGATAGGCTGGTCGCCGATGCCGAGCCGGGTGCCATCGGTGCGGCTGAAGCGGTCTTCTTTGGAAGCAAGCCCCATTTCCTCGATGAGGGTCAGGCCCGCGTTGGGTACCATCAGCAAGGCATCCTTCTCGCTGGGGTCCATGGTCATCCGATACTCGCCGCTCATGGATTTGTCCACAAACTCGATCAGGATATCCGTGCCGATGCCCTCAATCCAGCGATAACGCCAAATCTCGAACGGGTAGGTAGAGGTGACACCGCCACCCTCGTCGAAGGGACGCTGATAGGTGCCACCCGAGGGATGGGATTCGATCTCGTCAGGCGGGCCGAAGGTGATATAGATTCGTCCGCGATCGGTCTTCCAGCCCGGGATGCCGCTGGCGAAACGGTCATTGGCGTATGCGATGCGCCGGTAGTGCTCTTCCTTGAACTCGTTCTCCACGGTGTCCGGGGTGGGATCCCGGCGCAGCCAGAACTGCTCGATGAAGTTCTCGCGTTCTTCATCTGTGGACAGCCGCTTGAAGGCCGCCCGTTCTTCCTCGGTGATGATGTAGGCGACGTCCTCATCGAGCCAGCGCCGGTAGGGGCTTTCGAGCTCCCGGCGCAGACGCTCATCTCGAGCGCGCTTCTCTCGAGCACTCAAAGGCTTGGATACCGTTTCCCGCTGCTGCGAGGCCGCAGGTTGGGGCTTATCCGCGGCTTGCAACAGCACCAGGGCGGCCGGGAGGACGCCCAGGAACAAACCATAAGCTAACGCTCGGCTCGTTTTCATACGCTTCACCTTCCCAGCGCAAACTGGAACGCTCCACAAGTTCGCCTACCTCAATTCTAGGTCCCGCCGGAGGGGCCGTCAAGTAAATCCGGAGGCTCAAAAGCCCAACTCCAGCCCGCCAATAGGGCCAAAGCTTGGCGACGTCCAGCCCCGGAGCTCCGGTTCGCTGTCGGGTGAACGCTGGCGCCCGCCCGGCCCCTGCGCTGTCATTCGGCTGCGCCGGGCGAAAGGTCGCAGGGAGAGCCGACGATGACAACCGGTGCGTTTACACTTTCTGGTAACGAAATGCTCCCAAAATACAAATCATTGTTCCGAAATGGAGCTTAGGGAGGCAGCGAATTCCTGTATTCTATGAGGTGGGAGTAGCGCTTCGCGACTGGCAAGCGACGTGCTAGCAACTCCAGGACGGGGGATACGTGTCCGGGGACGGGCAGAGGCAGCCGATGAAAGAACTGAAGGCCCAGTTCACCACGGCCCTGCTGCTGGTGCTCACTGCCGCCGCGGTCATTGCGGCGGCGATTAACCTTCAGCAGCAGAACCGCTTCCGTCTGCCCGACGATGGGGTGACCTGGATGGAGCGGGGCGGCCGCGTCGAGGCGCTGCACGTTGCCCCGGGGAGTCCAGCGGCCAAGGCGGGCATCCGGGTCGGGGACCGTTTGAAGCAGATCAACGGGGCTCCCGTCCGGGAAGCCGCCGAAGTGGCCCGGATCCTGGTCCGGCTAGGGAGCTGGAGCACAGCCCGATACAAGCTCGAACGGGCTGGGGTTGATTTCGAAACCAAGGTCTACATCGCCGAGGAAACCCGCGATCCTTCGCTTTTCTACCAGTACCTGGTTGGGTTCGCCTACCTTGGCATCGGGTTGTTCGTCCTGTTCCGGAGGGGGAACGCTGAGCGGGCGCGGCATTTCTTCGTGCTGTGTTTGGCCTCCTTCGTTCTGTCGACCTTCCATTACACGGGAAAGCTGAACAATTTCGATAAGGTGATGTATTGGGGCAACGTGGCGGCGGGCCTGTTTGCCCCGACGATCTTCCTGCACTTCTGCCTGGCGTTTCCGGACAGGCGGCTTGGAACCAATCGGGTCTGGCTGAGGGCGGCGATTTACCTGCCTGCGGCCTTGCTGCTGGCGGTTTACCTGGGCGCGGCTTCGGGCACGTTGCGGGTGGCGATCCCGGTGGTCGAGCTGCGCTGGCTTTTGGACCGGGTCTGGCTGGTCTTCTTGGGGGGCATGTATCTGGCAGGCTGCGCGGTGCTAAGCCTGCGCTACCGCCAGTGTGAGGAGCCGGTGGCCCGCCAGCAACTCAAATGGCTGCGCAACGGCGCCGTCTTCGGGGTTCTGCCCTTTGTCTTGTTCTATGTCGTGCCGTATTCGCTGGGTGTGATTCCCGGGCCCTACATGAAGATGGCCGTGCTGACGCTGGCGCTTCTGCCGTTGAGCTGGGCCTATGCGGTGCTCCGCTACCGGCTGATGGACGTGGACGTCATCTTCCAGCAGGGCTACGCCTACACGCTGGCGACGCTGTGCGTGCTCGGGCTGGTCTACGGGGTGATCTTCTCGCTGGGGCGCTTCGAGGAGTTAAGCCTGACGCAGGCGTTCCTGCTGATTCTTATTGCGGCTTTTGTATTCCAGCCGCTTCGAGCCTGGATTCAAGAGCAACTCGACAAGTACTACTTTTACAAAGGCCGCTATGACTACCGCCGGACGCTGATTGAGTTCGCCCGGGAGCTGAGCTCCGAGACAGACATGGAGGCGGCGCTGGATCTGGTCGCCGAAAGGCTGACCCGGAATCTCTCGGTGCCGCGAGTGGCGTTTTTCCTGGCGGACGAAGCCGGACATGGCTTTTACCTGAAGTCGGCGCACGGCTCCGGGGGCCGAGGTCCGTGGCCGCCGGAGGGAGCCGGACAACTGGACCTTAGCTTTTTGAGCTCCAAGCCGGGGACCCCATACCTGTTTTTTGAGCGCACCCGGCACATGCTGGACGTCTCCAGCCTGAGCTGGCCGCCGGAGGTGCGCAGAGCCATCGCCGAATTGGACTTGACCTACTATGTGCCTTGCACAGTGCGAGGCCGGACGATCGCCTACATGGGGGTGAGCCGCACCGACAAGGGCGACTTTTTGCCGAGCGAGGACGTCGAGCTGCTGGTGACGCTGGCGGGCTATGTGGGCATCGCCATCGAAAACGCACGGCTGTATCGGTCGCTGCAACGGAAGGTGGAGGAGAACGAGCGGCTCCGGGAGTTCAATGAGAATATCGTGGAATCCATCAACATGGGGATTCTGGCGGCCGACCTGGAGGACCGGGTCGAGAGCTGGAACAGCCAGATGGAAAAGCTGTTTGGCATACCCCGCGAAAAGGCGATGGGCAAGCCGCTGGCCGCCGTGCTGCCGTCCGAGCTGATCGAACACCTGGACCGGCTGCGAGAGGAAAGCGGAATCCACCACATCTATAAATTCGTTTTGCGGCAAGGCGCACCGCCGGCCGGCTCGGGCAACGGCGCCAACGGGAGGGGCTTGATCGAGATGCCCATCGCCCAGCGGGAGGCGCCGTCGGAGCCGCAGGAAACGGTGCTGAACATCGCCATCGCGCCCTTGATCTCCCGCGATGAGCGCCGAATCGGGCGGCTGATCATCTTCGACGATGTCACCAGCCGGGAAGAGCTGGAGCGGCGGCTGGTGCAAGCCGATAAACTGAGTTCCATCGGGCTGCTGGCGGCGGGCGTGGCGCACGAGGTCAATACGCCTCTGGCGGTGATCTCGACCTACGCGCAGATGCTGGCCAAGCAGGTGGAAGGGGATCAAAAGCAGGCGGCGCTGTTGGACAAGATCGCCAAACAGACCTTCCGGGCCAGCGAAATCGTCAACTCGCTGTTGAGCTTCTCGCGCACCTCCCCGCGCCAGTTCGGAGAGGTGGACCTGGCGAGGGTGATCCGCGAAACGCTGACCGTGATCGAGCACCAGTTGACCCAGTCCGGTATCCAGGTGCGGCTGGAGCTCGAGGAGCCCCTGCCGCTGATCCGCGGCAATATGGGCCAGCTTCAGCAGGTGTTCCTGAACCTGTTCCTGAACGCCCGGGATGCGATGGAGAATGGCGGCACGCTTACCGTGCGCGCCTGGAGCGGCAACCGCGGCGTCGAGGTGGAGGTGGCCGACACCGGCCACGGGATCGCGCCGGAGCATCTGCCCAAGATTTACGACCCGTTCTTCACCACTAAGGCCGCTCGCAAGGGCACGGGACTGGGCCTGTCGATCACGTACGGCATTGTGCGGGATCACGGCGGCGTCATAGACGTCGACAGCCGGCCCGGCGAGGGGGCGCGATTCCATCTGGAGTTTCCCGCGTTGAGGAAGGCCGTGAATGCCTGAGACGGCGCCGGTTGAAGTCCCTCCTGTATCTGCCCGGCGCGCCCGGATTCTGGTCATCGACGACGAAGCCGACATCCGCGAGAGCCTGGAGTATCTGTTGACCTCCGAAGGCTACGAGGTCGATACGGCGGGCGGGGGCAACGAGGGGCTGCGAAAACTCGAAAAAGAGGATTACGACCTGGTCCTGCTGGACCTCATGATGCCGGACCGGCCGGGCATGGAGGTGCTAAAGGAATTCCGGCAGCAGGACACGGGCACGCCGGTCTTCGTGATCACGGCTTACGGCTCGGTGCCGGCGGCGGTGGAAGCGCTGAAGGCGGGCGCCAACGACTTCTTCGAGAAACCCTGGAAGAACGAAAAGCTCCTCATTGAGATCGAGCGGATGATCTCCAAGCGCCGGCTGGAGAACGAAAACCTCCAGTTGCGGCGGGCCTTGAAGAGCCGCTACAGCTTCCGCAACATCATCGGCAAGGGCGAGCGGATGGTGCGAATCCTGGACTTGGTGAGTCAGGTCGCGCCGAGCCGCTCGACGGTGCTGATTACCGGGGAAACCGGGACCGGCAAGGAGCTGATCGCCAAGGCAATTCACGCCCACTCGCCGCGGGCCGAGCACATGTTCGTCCCGGTCAACAGCC
>JAIMAR010000236.1 GCA_023511855.1 Bryobacteraceae bacterium | reverse complement strand
CCGGCTCCAAACTGCGAATCCGTTCCGCATCCATGCCTGAGCCTCCCAAATGCTCTTGCCAGACCACAGTATCGCTGCTATTTCCTTAATAAGCAATAGCAGTCTAGCGCTGTAGTACTAACAGAGCGAGGTTATCCGTCAGAGAGGCGGCGGAGATCCCGATATTATCAGTGTTAACCGTCACCGGGACATTTTGCCGCATATACCTCTGTAGCGGGTATTCTGGACGAGAAGCACATTCCGTGCCCGGTAGCCGGAAGCCCTTGATTTGCAAATTCGCGTACGGGCACATTTCGACCCCGATTCTCCGCGCGGCGACCGTTGCCAGTAGGTCTGGTGCGTCCTCCAGGTGCAAGGCATGCCCCAGGCGACGTGCGGACAAATGAAACACCGCCTGCCAAATGCCCTCGACATCGTCATTTTCTCCCGCGTGGACGGTCACGGCTAAGCCCACGCGATGCACCGGCGTAAAATCAGTGGCGAACACCGATGCCCGCGTCTCCTTCGTTTCGAACCCAGCCAAGTCCACACCCACGACGCGGCACCCCGTTGGCCAGTAATCTCGAGCCACAATGGCTAGGCTCAGATGACGACTGATGGCGGAGCGGTCTTCTCCTTCTCTTCGCGTGGCAACAAGGATCAGGCTGACGTGGCAGCGGCGATCCCCGGAAGTCTTCTCCATGCACTCCTGGAAGGTGTTGCGGATGTCCACGAGCACATCCCAGGCGGATCGGCCGGTTTCCTGATTCTGGTAATTGACCGGCGAGCACCGTGTCTCGGCGTACCGCACGTTGTCGGCCACCAAAGCTTCGTACAAAAGCGCGCATTGGGCACGCAAACAACCTGGGTCCTGCAGCAATCTCGAGCCATTGTTGTCACCGAGACGCATATACGCATCCAGGGCGATTGGTCGTGGTGGTTTGGGCCATCCTGTCGGATAATCTGAAGCTTTGAGCGCAGGCAAGCATTCAGGGTGTTGGGCAGCCTTCCGCACTTTGTGCAATGACTCCCCGTGGGTAGCAAAGCCCCCTAAATGGCAATGGAGTTCCACCTTGGGTAGTGCCGTTAGCCAGTCGCGATCTCGTTGCGGATCCAAGGGCTGTCTAAGCCACTCCAAATCCTCCTTGGGCCACAGCGCCAGACTGGCAAACGGAAAGCGCTCCAGCGAGCAGAAGTTTCCAGCCAAATCGTGAGTACGCTGCACGACTTCCTGCACCGACTTCAACAGCCAGGCATGCGACGAGCTGACATGAATCCGCCAGGTGTCGTCCCGCTGCTCTACATGCAAGGGAAAATCTTCGGCTCGGAGTTGAAGAAGCTGCGGCCAACCGGATTCGGGCCCCAAACGGATAGATCGGACGTGGCCGGCCGCCAATGCTTGGTCTACGTCTTCTGCCGACTTGGGTTCCTGGTTGCCCTCGGGACCATAACGGGGCTCGCAGAGCACATGGAACACCTCGGCGGCCCCGAACCAGCACGCCGCCTGCTGCATCGCCGCAGACATCGTTTTGAAGCCGCCCGCCAGGCATACGTAACGGTCCCGCCGATCTGGACACACATGGAACATCCAACGCAGCAATCCCTCGGTGAATTGCGCGTGTTCCTGCTCCGTGCGCAGGTCGGTAAACCCGGCTACCTGGTAAACTTCCAGAGGAGGCAGACCCCGACGTTTCCAATAACTTTGCAGCTCTTTGATAGCGCGGTTTACCTCGGCATTCTCGCTGGTAAGCACGCACACCCTGGCACAATCTAGCCGTAGCTGGACAAAGACACCCACGGCTTCGGCCACGACCTGCCATGATTTGCCCATCGAACAAAGCAGCGTCGGACCTTTCCGATATTCCGGCTTCTCCATGCTGATCTCCCGTGCAGCCGTACGGCATGCGAGCACTCAATCCCACAGCCACCCAGCCTTATATGTTGACCAGAATCTTCTTGCAAGCCTCCGGGATCCACCCCTTTTAAGCTGTCATGTCGGGTTGCGGCGGGCTCGCGGACAGGCGGCGCCGACGTGGGGGAAGACGCCTTGCCAGGCCGTCGCCGCCCGCTTCGGCCCACGCATGGGTTTCCAGGAGCGGCACAATGGTACATCCGCTGCGAAGCGCACCCATCCGCTGGCCAGCCTCGCTGGCGACATCTCCACGTAACGGCGCCGCGCGCCGGCCCAAACGGCGATCTCCGCCCACCCGCCCAGGCCCCTCGTAACCCGAAGCGTCAGCGAGGGTCTATGATCACCCGAAGGGTGAGCGAGGGAAGAACGCGCCAGCGAGCGCGACGGGGCGGGTTGGTCCCCCAGTCACGCTCCGGGTGAAAAGGAACATGCCTAACCAGCGATCACCATCGATCAGGGCATGCTCCCGCGCGGCCGCGGCTCGGCGCCATGGCTGGGGCGGCATGGCCGCCTGCCCGAGTTCCCCGGCCAGCAAGCGCAGGCCAGGGCTGCGAGGCGCGCTTTGTCTCTTCGCGTGGTCCGCGTTCGCTTCTGGCACCAGTGCAGGCTTGGCGGCGAGCGCCAGACGGCCACAGCCCAGGCGCGGGCCGCGGGTCGGCTGACCCGGCAGACTGTGCCGGCTCGCCCAGGGCCCCGTCCACGAGCAAGGCGGCCAGGTCGTTTCCCTGCTCGCGGGCCTCGTCCTCCACCTCGGCAAACGGCAGCTCGCCCACGGACTTTTCTGGCCCCCCTCCGTCTCTTCAGCCCGCCGGCAAGCGAGTCCCCGCCGCGGCAATTCCGGGGTCATGGCCATCCTGGGTTCTCTCCATTTCCCAAGTGGAAATAGCCCCAATTCTCCCATGGGCAAATGTTAAAGCCGCGTTCTACCCCTCACGCACCCGGCGCGCAAACCCGCACCTGCGCCCTCAACAGGTGATGGAGCCGTAACACCTCGCTCATCTGGTCTAGCAATCGACGCGGCGGGAGCCCAGGCAGTTCGCCCAGGTCGAGGCCCAGGACCGTCCCGTAAGGCAGTCCGGGGGCCGACCATGCATTTTCTGCGCCGGCAGCGGCCGGCTCCCGGTCCGTACAACACGTTCCAGCAAGCGGGTGGTGTCAAGCGGGCCCAAGTCAAGTGGGCACCGCTTGCCCTGGAGCAGAATGAAGGCCCGCACCGCAGACAGCAACCGTGCTCTCGTTGACTGTGACTTCCCGCGTTGGCGGGCGGCCTGCGCAACCCAGTCGAGCAGCAGGGGCGGCTGCCGTGCCATGACCGGGAGTGTTGGTTGAACCCCAAGACCTCTGCACATGGTTTCCTCCTGCCACGGGGAGCGAAGGGGAGTCGCCCCTATAGTGTACTCTCGTACACATCGACCTGCCCTCACGGTCAAGAAGATAATTGCGCTACCCTCTTGACGGCGGTCGGAAGAGGTTGTGGAATGGCAATTGATTCTGGGGGACGTGCCGGAAAAGACGCACCGGCCCGCTTTAATCGATTGACCCGCACGGTGATATGCCGGCGCCCCGAAATGACGTGACCGGCGCCAGCCTATCTAATCAGAAGTTGGGCGGCCAAGCCCCGGAGGTGACCAGACGATGGCAATTACTGATCGCGCGATCGACCAGGCGTTCTGCGACCTGAAGCAGACGTGCGGGGGAGTTCGCAACGACTACTTTGGGCTCCTCTACCTAGAGCAGGAGTTCGGCCTTGAGCGCGAGCGCGCGCTGAGCCAGGTGGCCTTCGGTGGCAACGACTATGGCATCGACGGATTCCACTTCGATCGGGAGAAGCGGAACCTGTACCTCTTCCAGTTCAAGTGGTCCGACTCACCCGCGCAGTTCAGGCCGTCGTTCATCCGCCTGATCGATGCAGGCATGGAGCGCATTTTCGGAGCGGCAACCCAGGATCAGCAACTGAACCAGCTTCTCCAGCAGCTCAAGAGCTGCCTCATCGAGAACCAAGCTGTCATCGACCGGGTCTGCATCCACTTCGTCTTTGCGGGCGACCCGGCGGAAGCCGAACGAAGCCAGGTCCTCGACAAGCTTCGGGAAGATTTGGAGAACAAGAAGTACCTGATCGATCAATGCTTCGGACGAGCTGTCACGCTGGTGATTGAGTTTCGCTCGGCCCGCACGCGCAAGGTAGGCTCAACAAGCCACCTGCGGAAAACTCACACCTACCCCATCTCCCTCGATGAGACGGTGAGGCGCGCCGGTCCGAACGGTGAGAGCATGACCATCGGCTTCATCCGGGCCGTGGACCTTTGCACGATGTACCGGGAGATGGGCGAGCGCTTCTTCGAGCGCAACATCCGGGCGGCACTGCCGGAGGACGAAGCTGTCAACCGCTCGATCCAGCAAGCCATCAAGCGCATTGTCCTGGAGGGGAAGGATGACCCGGCCGTTTTCGCCTTCAACCACAACGGTGTTACCATCTTTGCCGAAGCGCTGGACGCCCTGGACGGGAAGTTCAAAATCACCGAACCACGGCTCCTGAATGGCGCACAGACCGTCACGACGTTCGCGCGGTTCGTCAAGGCCAACGAGGGGAACAAGCTCCTTGCCGAACGCCGCAGCGAACTCGAGGGGATTCACGTCATGTGCCGGATCATCACCCAGGCGTCGCCAGAGTTTGTGACGATGGTCACCATCAACAATAATCGGCAGAATCCGGTCGATCCGTGGAACCTCCACGCGAACGACATGATCCAGTTGGAACTCCAGGACAAGTTCCGCGACGAACTGGGCATCTACTACGAGCGGCAGGAGCGCGCGTTCGAAAATCTGAGCGACGAGGAGCTGGAGGAGCAGGGCATCACCCAGAAAAAGGCCATCGAGCTTACGCGGCTCGCGCGCACCTTTCTCGCGAGCGACGGTGAGGTCGACAGGTTGACGCGCTTCCGCGAAGTGTTCGAAGACGACCGCCTCTACAATCAGGTCTTCAACACGAATCGACTAAGGGCTGACGCGCGCAAGATTGTCCTCTGCTACAAGGTGCAGTTCCGGCTGCGCCGACTGGTAAACGATATCGTCGACAAAGGGGCGAACAAGTACGCCTACGTCCAGCGTGCCCGTAACCTCCTCTGGGCATTGCTGTGTCAGGCGATTCTGAACGATTCGAGGCTGGAAGGAATGGCCGAGGAGTTCGGGCGGGGTCTCAGCCTTGAGGCCCAATACACCGAATGGCTTTCGAATCTCGCCACGACCCGGTGTCGCTTCGTGTTGTCTGACCTCGTGGCCGACAAGAACTACGCCTCCAAGGCGGCCGAGGGAAACTTCAGCTTCATGCGAACGAACGGTGCCTACAAGCGCTGCATGGAGATTGCCTACAAACGTTGGAAGTGGGTGGAGAGGCGCCTGAAGTGAGTGGCCGCCCAACGACCTGTTCCAGCGGACGGTCCGCTAAAACGGGTCGTCGCTGGACCCGAGCATTGCACGAGACGCTGCGCGTGGTTGTAGACGCGGGTAACCGTACACCAGCACCAGGGGGGCTGGGGCATGTGGGGCGCCCACGTCGGGGCCGAGGGCGGAGGAG
>JAIMAR010000235.1 GCA_023511855.1 Bryobacteraceae bacterium | reverse complement strand
ACCTCGGCCTCTTTCCCCTGGACGCGGAAGCGCGCTTGGATGTCCGCGGGCCGGTCCGACAGGCTGGCTACGAAGTAGATGTCCGCATTGCCGCTGCGCCGGTGAATCCAGGCCAGGTCGAAATCCAGAGGTTTGGCGTAATCGAGATCCCTGGGAATGTTCAGCGTGCGCAGCACCTCCCCGACGGGGATTCCCCAAAACACGTAGCCCTTGCCGAGAGCGCGCCTTGTGCGGCTCACGCCGTCGAGGTCGCCCCAAACCTCCTCCGCCAGCGCCGCAATCTCACGGTCCGCATCGGGGTAGCCCGCCAGGCTCGGGGAAGCCAGAGGTTTGGGACCGACGACGGTGACTCCGCCTGCGGCCAGTTCACGGATCTTGCGCAGC
Source organism: Bryobacteraceae bacterium (assembly GCA_023511855.1). Taxonomy (GTDB): domain Bacteria; phylum Acidobacteriota; class Terriglobia; order Bryobacterales; family Bryobacteraceae; genus JAIMAR01. Next base: position 5,122 of record JAIMAR010000235.1, on the reverse strand, counting down.
ACGGGCAAAGTCATCCGGCGGCTCTCCGGCAACACGAGCACGCGGTAGCTCATCCCGCCGGGAAGGGCCAGCGAGCCGTCCGGCCCCACGGAGGCGCGGTTCACCAGTACGTCGGCGTTCAAGCAGTCGTAGTCGTATCCCGCGGGAGGGGGCGGCGCGAGGCCAGCGCCCCAGAACGGGATCGTGGACGGCGCTCCCTCGTCGAGCAAGTAAGCCAAGTCCGCAACAAAGCGCCCCTGCTGGAGCATGTAGGAGACGCGCGCCAAATAGGTGGTGAAAGGAAGGGCCTGTTCAGCCCACGTGATATTCCGGTGCAGGTGGGTTCCCACCATCACATTGCCCGGCTTAGTATCCAGGGGCTGATGCGCCGAGGTATGGAACACAATGCGGTTCACGCCTTGGGTGAACCAGGGGTCGGCAACCTTCTTGAGGGTGTAAGGAGACTCGTAGCCTCCGCCGGTGAACGCCTCGGCGGCCACCAGCGGCTTGCCGTACACGTGAGCCGCGCTGGCGGCGCCGCGGACGTCCGCCCAGTACATCAGCTCGGGGTGCAGCGCCCGGACCCAGAACTCACCCATGGGGATTTCCACTTTGCTCTTGTTCAGCAGCGTGTCTTCCGGGATCTCCAGGGAGACGCCGGAGGCCTCGGCATAGATACCGAGGCCATGCTGCCGGGCCAGTTCCGCCATGACGCCATAGTGATTGTCCGCGATCAGCTCGGCCAGCGTGCGCCGGAAGTCCCATAGGAAGCGGTCGCTCACCTCGGCGCCGGACACCACGCGGCCTGTGAGCGCCGGAAGGTAGGGGGTAGGGTCGTAACCGCGGCGGCGGCGGAATTCGGCCGTCATCTCTTCGGCCCAGTTCAGCGTCCCCGCTTCCCAACTATCCATCAGCAGATATCGCAGACTCCGTCCGCATAACGGACCCAGCACGCGCGCGATCGGGTCGAAGTATCCGTGGAAGTAAGCCTCCATATGCTTTCGGCTCAGCTTGTCGGCTTCGAAGCCCAACCCGGATGGCGGAGCCGGACGGTTCTTGGCGCCCGTGAGGGAATAACCGATCCTTAGAACCGTCCAGCGGCCGGGCGGCGCTTCCCAATCCAGGGTCCCGTCCGGCTTCATACGGGCCGTCAGATTGATCACCTGGGATTCGGAGATTACGGCCGCAGCCGGCGCGGGCGGGGTCGGGACCGTTCCGTATTCAAACAGAAAACTAAATCCAGCCTTCTCCTCCCAGCGATGGACGCGTGCGCCGCTCAACAGCCGGAACTCCGAAAGGGTGTACGCGGAGCCGGGCTTAGGAGGTGTTTGGGCCATCACGGCGGCGGGCCGGGCCGGCTCGCCGGTCAGCTCCAGGCGGTAGATGCGCGCGCGGGTCTCGGGGAAGGCGAAGGTGCGCACCGTCCCGGCGCGGTAGAGCTGGGCGCCGGGCAGAGTCACCAGCGTCCGGAACGCCGCGCCGTCGTCGCTGGCCGCGAGGCGCCCGAACGGGATGCCGCTGCGGCCGGCGATCGTGAACGCGCGGGCGGGGAATGGCTCGGAGAACTCGTATTGGATCCAGGCGGGGGATCCGTCCGCCGGAGCTTTCAAAGTGAAGGCGGCGTTCAGGTCCCCGTCCAGAAGCGCGTCGGCGCCGGCGGGACCGGCGCTGGTGACGATTCTGGGGCCTGCCGCGGCAGCCGGTTGCTCGGCCGGGGGTGTGGGAAACGCCACCACGGCGCTGTCCGCGTAATACGTAGGATCGGGCGGAGAGCCGGGCGTGCCGCCTCCGCGCTCCAGGTTGCCAAAAGGCCCGTTATTGGAGGGAGGGGCGGGCAGCCTGCCGTGGAAGCTTTGTGGGCCTTCCAGTTGAACTTCACTCCACACCAGCTTCTTCATCGCCTGCTCGGGCTTCACCCAGGGCCCGCCGGTGAGACTCCAGCCCGCGGAGCTGAAAATCGCCATCTCGAGACCCAGGCGGTCCGCTTCGGCGGCAGCGTGCCGCACGGCGTCCAACCATTCGGCACTGCCGAAGGCGATCTTGCGTTCCACGCTCTGGCCCCCGCCTGAGGCGACATCGGCCAACTGAAAACCGCCGATGCCGGCGCGCCGCATCCATTCCAGGTCCTTGGTGATGCCTTCCTTGGTGACGTTCCCATTGGTCCAGTGCCACCAGGTTCGGGGCTTGGCTTCCGGGGGCGGATTGCGGAATCCTTGTTCCAGCGGATCCACGGGGGCGGAAAGACCGGACCAAGTGATGAGTCCGGCGACTGCGGCCAAAACGGCAGCAGAGACGGCCAAGCGCGGGCGGTTTGAATGCGTGGCTCTCTTGGCAATAGGTTCTTTCAGGGGCTGGCGATTCACGACGCCCATTATCTTCCCCTGCGTTGGAACCTTCAAGTTCGCAGCGCATACCATGCGACAATGGAGCTTTCCGGATGCGGCGGTCTCTCCCTCTGCTGATCGTCTTATTTGTAGCTAGCGGCTGCGCTGCGCTCATTTACGAAGTGGTGTGGTTTCAACTGCTGGAGTTGTTCACGGGCTCGACGGCGGTATCGCTGGGCGTGCTGCTGGGTTCGTTCATGGGAGGGATGTGCGCGGGCAGCCTGGCGCTGCCGCGCTACGTACATTCCGGGCGGCATCCCCTGCGCGTGTATGCGCTGCTGGAGGCGGGGATCGCCGTTTGCGGCGTGGCCGTGTATTTTGCCACCCCGCTGGCAGGGCAACTCTATGCCGCCGCGGTGGGCTACGGCCTGCCGGGGGTTCTGCTGCGCGGCGCCTACTGCGCTGTGTGCTTGCTCCCGCCCGCTATGCTGATGGGCGCTACACTGCCGGCCGTCGCGCGCTGGGTCGAGAGCACTCCCCAGGGGGTCTCCTGGCTCGGATTATTCTATGGCGGCAACACGGTGGGCGCCGTTACGGGTTGCCTGCTGGCAGGCTTTTATCTGTTGCGGGTGCACGGCAGTCTGACCGCCACGCTGTTTGCCGCCGCGTTGAACGCCGGGGCCGCGGCTGTGGCCTGGATTCTGGCGAGCCGCCTGGATTATACACCTACGGTTTCACAGGAGGACTCGGACCGGAAGCGGCCGGCCGCCATCGAGTGGCCGATCTATGCGGCCATCGGGCTCTCAGGGTTTACGGCATTAGGAGCGGAGGTAGTGTGGACGCGGCTGCTGTCGCTCATGCTGGGGGCGACGGTGTACACGTTCTCGCTGATCCTGGCGGTGTTTTTGTTGGGGCTGGCGATTGGAAGCGGGGTGGGGTCGCTGGTGGCGCGGGTTATCGACAAGCCGCGAACGGCGCTGGGCTTGTGCCAGTTGTTGCTGGCCGGGGGCACGGCTTGGGCGGCATACGCGCTGGTCTACACGATTCCTTACTTGCCGGTGAGCCTTACGCTGAGCCCGAATCCCTGGTATGTGTTTCAACTTGACCTGATGCGTTCGCTTTGGGTGGCGTTGCCGGCGGCCTGTCTGTGGGGGGCCAGTTTTCCACTCGCGCTGGCGGCCGCGGCGCGGCCGGGCCAGGATCCGGGGAAGCTGGCGGGCAAGATTTACGCCGCCAATACGCTGGGGGCGATCGCCGGAGCGCTCGCCTTCAGCCTGACGCTGATCCCCTGGGTGGGGACGCGCGGGTCACAGCGGATCCTGATGCTCGCCTGTTGCCTGTCGGCCCTGATTCTGTTGGCGCGACCGTTGCGACTGGCCAAGGCAGCGGCGCTGGCCGGGGCGGTGGCGGTTGTGACGGTGCTGGCTGTAAGGCTGGATCCCATTCCCTGGGAGGTCATCGGCTACGGGCGCAAGATGCTGAACATGCGCGGCTTCGCCGGGCCGGCTTATGTGGGCGAGGGGCGCAACGCTTCGGTGGCGGTGTCGCGCATGGCGGATGGCACGCCGCAGTTTCACATCAGCGGGCGGGTGGAGGCGTCGGCGGATTTGCAAGATTTGCGCATGGAGCGCATGCTGGGGCACTTGCCCGCGCTCGTGCACGGCGGGCCGAAGTCGGTGCTGGTAGTGGGCTGCGGCGCGGGGATTACCGCAGGGAGCTTCGTGCTGTATCCAGAAGTGGAGCGCATTGTCCTGGTGGAGCTGGAGCCGCTGGTGCCGAAGGTGGTGGCGCGCTACTTCGCCCAAGAAAACCACGGCGTGCTGGATGATGCGCGCACGCGGGTGGTGATCGACGACGCGCGGCACTACGTCTTCACCAGCCGGGAGAAGTTCGACGTCATCACTTCCGATCCCATCCACCCTTGGATCAAGGGCGCGGCGACGCTTTACACGCGCGAGTACTTCGAGATGTGCAAGAGGCTCCTCAAGCCGGGCGGGGTGGTGGCGCAATGGGTTCCCTTGTACGAGAGCACCCTGGATACGGTGCGCAGCGAGCTGGCGACGTTCTTCGAAGTCTTCCCGGACGGAACCATTTGGAGCAACCATATGGGCGGGCCGGGCTACGACGTAGTCCTGCTGGGGGGCGCGGGGCCGTTGGATATCGACATAGACCGCCTGGAGGAACGCCTGCGGCGGCCCGAATACGCGCGGGTGGCGGCGGCGTTGCGCGAGGTGCGACTCGGATCCGGGCAGGAGTTGCTGGCCTCTTACGGAGGGCAAGCCCGGGACCTGCGGGAATGGCTGCGAGGCGCGGCCATCAACGACGACCGCAACTTGCGGCTTCAATATCTGGCCGGCATGGGCCTCAACTACCAGGCTGCTGAGTATATTCATGACGAGATTTTGGAACGCCGCAAATATCCGGCCAATCTGTTCCGCGGCTCGGAGGAGCGGCTTCGGGGGTTGAGGAAAGCTCTGGGTCTTTGAGGGCCGGCGTTCACAGCGCGGCAGGGCCGCAACCAAACGGGGACGGCGGTTGTGGTCCCGCCGGCCACTCGCGCCCGTGGCGGCATGAAAATCTTCGCGCGGGGAAGATGTCAGGGGTTAGTAGTCCGGAGAAGGCAAACCACGGAGGGCACGGAGAAGGAAAACCACAGAGGGCACAGAGGACACGGAGAAAACAAAACACAACGCCAGAGAGCGGCAACGAGACGGGGACGGCGGTTGGGGCCTGGCCGGCAAGTCGCTGCCGTGGCGGCATGAAAATCTTCGCCCGCGGGGAAGATTTCAGGGGTTAGTCGTCCAGAGAAGGCAAACCAC
>JAIMAR010000234.1 GCA_023511855.1 Bryobacteraceae bacterium | reverse complement strand
GGCTGGAAGCACGCTTCACCAGTCCTCATCTTAGCATCCGCCGCCGAACCGCCCGAACGCCGCGGTTCCTGCCCCTGCCGGCGGGCGCCTTCCGAGGTCGGCCCCAGGTTAGCCTACTGCTTCTTCTTCTCTTGCTCGGCGAGCTTCTTCTTCATCCGTTCCAGCCCGATCATGTCCAGGAACGGCATCGCCGCCTTGGCCACCTCTTCGGCGTGCTCTCGTGGAACGACAACCACACCGTCGCCGTCGGCTACGATCACATCCCCGGGCCGCACCAGAACCCCTCCGATCGTCACCGGCCGGTTGACCGACTCCAGCTCGTTGCGCCCGGGCCGGATCCCGCGCGCCAGCCTCCGGTGATAGACCGGCACCTTCTGGTGGATGATCTCGTCGGTGTCCCCGAGCCCGCCGCTCGTGACCAGGCCCACCATCCCGAGCTTCTTCCAGCTCATGATGTTGTTGGAGCCGATCGAACGCGACTCGCCGTCCTCGTTGGCGTCGATCACCAGCACCGCCCCCGGGAACAGCATTTTGGTGAAGGCTTCTGTGGTGATTTGGCTATACCAGCGGCTGATCGTCTTGTCGTCCATCTTAGGCTCGCGCTTATTGGTGGGGACGTAGCGGGCCGTCACGGCGATGCCGACAATCCGGTGCGTGAAATTCTCCGTGTCCTTCCACAGGGCCTTGATTTCCGGATTCACAAGGCCGACGTTGGCCAGTCCAACCACGTCCATGCCGTCGGAGACGTCTGCGACGCGCAGGTCTTCGAACAGGCTAATGATGCGCCGGTTCTCCTCCGCCGTGTAATGCTTGTACGGAATGAACAGCCGCACTTGCGGCGGAATGCTGGTCTCCGCCGGTTGCGCGCTCAGGGGAAGGCTTACGCCAGCCAGCAGCAGCGCCGGCAAAGCAACGGTTCGATACGGGAAACGTCTCATGGGGTGCGCCTCCACGGTCTTTTGACTTCAGAACTGGAAGTATAGCCTGTTGCGGAACCCCGCTGCTCCCCGTCAGCCTTTCTTGCGTAATTCGTTGTAGCGCGCCGAGACCCAGTCCCAGTGAATCACGTTGTAAAACGCCGCAATGTAATCCGCGCGGCGGTTTTGGTACTTGAGGTAGTAGGCGTGTTCCCAGACGTCGATTCCCACCAGCGGAGCCTGCCCCAACGAAAGCGGCGAGTCCTGGTTGGCGGTCTGGATCACCGACAACTGACCTTTTCGGTCCAAGGTCAGCCAGGCCCAGCCGCTCCCAAAAACGCCCGCAGCAGCGCGCGTGAACTCCTCCTGGAACTTGCTGAAGCTGCCGAACCGCACATCGATAGCCTTGGCGAGTTCCCCGACTGGGCTCCGAGGGCCGCTTTTGGACATCAACTTCCAAAAGAAATCGTGGTTGACGTGGCCGCCGGCGTTGTTGCGGACAGCGGTGCGAATCTCTTCCGGCACGGCCGCCAGGTTCTCGACCAACTGTTCGGCGGTCCGTTTTCCGACCTCGGGGTACTTGGCCACGGCGTTGTTGAGGTTGTTTACGTAAGCGGCGTGGTGCCGGTCATGGTGGATTTGCATGGTCTGCGCGTCAATGTAAGGCTCCAGCGCATCATAGGGATAAGGCAGCGGCGGCAGGGTGTACGGTCCGGAAGGGGCTGCGGCGCCCCCTTGAGCCACCATCTTCAGGGGTACGGCCCCCCAAGCGGCGGCTGCGGCCAGACCAATGTTCCTAAGCGCTTCACGTCGAGTCTTCATGGTTTCTGCTCCTTGGGCCGAAAACTATGCCCTCTTGCCTTATGGATGTAGCAAGCCCGTCGGAGGTCGCGGCTTTTCCGGCTGGTTTCAGTGGGATACCATGAAGCGATAAGCCTTCTCCGCCTGCTCATCCCAGCGGCTGTAACGCTCTCGGATGAGCTCCAGAGCAGCCGAGGTCAGGCGGGTTCGCAATTCCGGATCGGTCAGTGCTTCTTCCAAGGCGTCCGCAAAGCACGAAGCGCTGCATTCAGCGATCAGGCTGTTGAGCCGGTGCTGCAACAGCCACGCCGTGTGGGGATTCCGGTTGCTGACTACCAGAGCCCCGCTGGCCATCAGCTCCAGTGGGATGTACGAAGGATGGCAGGTCATCATGCTGACCACGCCCGCATCGCAAATCCGGTACAGAGCGGCGGTTTGGCGGTAGGTCAGCAGGCCCAGGTTCTCGACTACCCCCTCCAGAGCCCAGTCTTTTGGGTTCCAGACTTCGCCGGCGGCCACGATGCGGACCCTGCTGCCCATTCGCTGCTTCAATAGGCGCAAGGCGTCGGCCAGAATCTCAAAGCAGTTCCTGGGATAAGACGGCCGCGCATACCAGAAAACCGTCAGAGGTCCGGAGCGGCCGGCACGCCCCGCTGCTTGGGCGGGGTGGAACAGGGCTGTGTCGACGCAAGGATCAAAATGCTCGCAGATGCCTCCCCGCAGGGCATAGCGGTCCCTGACGCCGATGCTGTTGCAAATGCCCAGAAAACCGAACCGGTAGCTTTCGTCCGCCAGCGCGCTTGAGGCTCCGGCGGCGTGAAACAAGGACTCATCATCCTGTACAAAATAGAACTTCCGCCGCACCTGGTTGTAGCGCAGCAGCGTGTAGGCGGTCCGCCACTCGGTGGCCATGCCCGCATCGGCGGATCCCAAATCGTCCAGTTGGAAAGGCGTCGAGAGGATCGCGATTCTGCAATGCTCCGCCAGCTCCGGGAAGGCGGCCCGGATGCGGCGCCGCATGAGCCATTCCTCGGCGGGCGGCTGGAACACAAAGGTGGATTGCGTGCCGTGGGCGCGCCGGAAGTAATCCGCAAACCGCAGGATCGTGTAGATGCCCCCGTACTGCGCCGGCGGTATTTGCGGCGTGAACCAAACCATCGAGCGCACTTCTCCCAGCGGGGGGCCGGAGCAAGCCGCCCGGGAACGCTCCAAATCCGTCGCCGTAAAATCGAACGGCAGCGGCGCATTGGCCGGGAATACCAGTTTCTCTTGCCCGTGATCCACGTCCTTCGAAACAAGACGTAGTTGAAGGGATCCTTTGCGTTGCTCCAGGTTAGGGCTGAAAAAGGGATCCCCTTCGGGGAATGCGGCTTGAAAACGCGCCCGCGCGGCTTGCTCAGCGCCGCTCCGGGCGGGAATCTCCAGCGCGGACTTCTCGCTTTGCCAGAGGCGGGCGAAGGGAGTGCAAACCGCACCCAAGCCGAGTTCGAGCCGCAGGCGTAAGCAGAGATCTAAATCGAGCCGGGGGTGGTAGAGGGGCTCCTGGCGGAATCCGCCCACCTTCAGAAAACCACTGCGGCGTACGGCCAGACAGGCGCCGCTCACGGCCAGCACGTCGCGGCGCCAATGAGCGCTGCCGAAGGGTTCTTCCGTTGCTTCCGGCATTCCACCAAATAGCTCCGCCGCCTTGCCGTCCGAATCGAACACGATCCCCAGGTGGCGGATGCGGCCCGTCACCGGGTCCAGCAACTTGGCCCCGACCACTCCGACGGCCGGATCTTCGAAACATCCGAGCAGCTCCTCAAGCCAGCCATTTTCCCCGGACAAGCTTGGATCGACAAACACGAGGATTTCACTGGAAACCTCGCGCGCAGCCCGGTTCAGCAGTTCGGCCAGGCTCTCGTCGCCGGCGGCTGGAATTACTTTCCACGGCGGGCGGGCCGGTCCGGGTTCCCCTCGCAGGGCCGCCAGGAACTGCACCCGGCCGTCAGAAATGTTTTCCGCGAGCTTGACCAAACTAGGCCATACCTGAGCACCGGTCTCCGGCGCGACGGCGATAATGCTGGCCGCCGGCAGCTTGTTCCGGTCCCATTTCAGGCGAACGCCTCCGTCCGAATCCACCGTTGCGTTTGCCTCCCAGCCACATGCGGCCAGATGGTCCGCCAAGCAACCTTGCCGCGCTTGGACCGCGTATGGTTTTGCTGCGAGGCCGGAGGCGGAGGAAGCCTCGGTTACGCGCCAGTGATAGAGAACTTTCGGGATGTGCACGATCCGGTTCGTCTCGCGCGTGACGCGCAGGTAGAAGTCCCAGTCCTGCGCGCCGTCCATCATCGGGCGAAAGCCGCCCACTCGCCGCGCCAGCTCCGTGCGGACGGCGCAAAGGTGGGTCACATAGTTCTCCGAGAGCATCAAATGCGGTGACCAATCCGGCTTGAAGAAGGGCCGGAACCTGCGCCGGCCATCGGCGGTCAATCGGTCCTTGTCGGAGTAAAGAAAATCGGTTTCGGGATGCTCGTTGAGAGCGCACGCCAACTCGAACAAGGCGAACGGCGCCAGCGTGTCGTCATGATCCAGCAGCGCAATGAACTCGCCCGCAGCCAGTTCGAGCGCCGCGTTGGTGTTGCCCGCAATGCCCAGGTTGGACTCCAGGAACTTGACCCGGACTCTGGGGTTGGTCTTCGCCACTCCCGCCAGATAGCTTCTGGCGTATGGATCGTCCGGATCCCCGTGCGCAATGCACAACTGCCACCGGTCATAGCTCTGCACCAGGACCGAATCAACGGCGGCTCGAAGGATTTCGCCAGGGACGCGGTAGACCGGCAGCAGAACGCTGATGCAGGGACGGTAAGCGAGATTCGCTGCGAGCTCCGTTTGCAGTTGAATCTCCGCTTCGGAAGGCTCGGCCAATGCGATCCACCCTTGGTAGGAAAGCGAATCCGGTTCGGGCACAGGCCTGCCGTCAGGCCGGCTCGCACGATGTGCTCCGCCGGAAAGGAGCCGGACCGCGCGGTTGGAGGCCCAGGCCCACGCTCGGTGCACAACGGGCCAGCGGTACTGCATGCGCCGGAGCCACTGGCGGTAATAGCTGCTGATCCGCCAGGCAGGGCTCGCGTAAACGGCGTCGAGTTCCTCCCGGAGCGCCCGCACCTCAGCCGCCAGCCGTCGCGCCAAGTCGCGCTGAACGGTCAATTGTCTGCTCAGTTGATCATCGCGTGAGGAGTTGCTGGTTCGCATGGAGCAGCTTCTTGTCCAGGTGTGCGCCGGGCCGCTGCCGCTTCGGACCGGCGCCCGGCTTTTCGCACCCGTTCAGGTCCCTACCATCTTGCCACAGTAAATCCGGGGAATCGCCTTTCCCGGCAGCGGAGCTTGCATGCCGAGAAAGAATAAAGCCGGACTGTGAGTGCGGAGAATCGGGGAAGGGGAGCGTGAAAAACTTAAGGCCTCCGTGGCGCTCGGAAACACCGCGGAGGCCTTAAAGAAGGAGCCGAAGCCGAAACTCAGACCGATGACTTACGCCGGATGAGTCCCAATCCAGCCAAGCCCAAACCCATCAACAGGAAAGTGGTGGGTTCTGGAATCAGAGATTCCTCGATGCTCAGGGTCAGAGAGCCCCAGTTGTCATGGTAGGCGCCGGGATTCGTGGGAATTCCAGGGGGCGCATTGCCGAATTCCGGGGGGCCGTCGGCAAATCCCAAAAACAGCCGGGTCGCGCCGACCGGAATTTTGAACGTTTGGGTGCCACCAGTGCCTTGGCCGTCTCCGATGAAGAACATCTGCCCCAGAGCCGGACTGAACGTCGGTCCTAAAACCATCGAGGGAGTGTGGTAGATCGTGCCCGGTCCGGAACCG
>JAIMAR010000233.1 GCA_023511855.1 Bryobacteraceae bacterium | reverse complement strand
GGACGAAGCCACCCTCGGCTTCCGCCCTAAGGAAGGCTGCTTCGCGCTCCGGGTGCGCGGCGACTCTATGAAGGATGCCGGAATCCTCGATGGCGACCTGGTCATCGTCGAGCCGACGCCCAACCCCCGCGCCGGCCAGATCGTGGTTGCTCTCATCGACGGCGAAAGCACGCTCAAGCGCCTCGTGCGCGTCCAAGGCAAGTGGTTCCTGAAGGCCGAAAACCCCGCCTACCCGGAGCTGTACCCCCGCGCCGACCTCGTCATCCAGGGCGTGGTGCGCACGGTCATCCGCCGCCTCGGCCCCTGAAGCCCCGCCCGCCGCTGAATCTGTCAAGATGAGAATTGCATCGGTAATCCTATGAGTGAAATCGCTGAACTACTGGAACGCTTCCGCCGCGGGCCCGAGCTGGTCGCCATGGCCATGACCGGCGCCGCCGGGGCGGAACTGGATTACGCCCCCGCTCCCGGCAAGTGGAGCCTCCGCCAGATCCTCTGCCATCTGGCCGACTCTGAAATGGAGGCCGGCATCCGCATGCGGCGCATCATCGCCGAGGACAACCCCACCCTCCTCGCCTACGACCAGGATGCCTGGGCCGAGCGCCTGAATTATTCCCGGCGCAAAACGACGCAAGCCCTGGAAACCTTCCGCCATATCCGCGGCCTGAACTACGAGCTGCTCCAGAGTCTGCCCGAAGAGGCCTTCGAGCGGCAGGGAACCCACTCCGAACGCGGCCCGGTTACGCTGCTGGATATGCTGCGCACCTACGCCCGCCACGCCGAAAAGCATGCCGCCCAGATCCAGGCCGTGCGCCAGGCGTACAGGCAGAGCCGGGAAACCGCCTGAGGCTCGGACCTATGCGCAGATCCGTACGGCTCGTCTTGTTGCTGCCGCTGGCGTTGGCCGCGGTTCTGGCCGCTGCCGCGGATTCCGCCGGCGCCCGCTGGTGGCGCGCCGTCTCCGAGCTCGCCTCCGACCGCTATCAGGGCCGAGCCGCCGCCACCGAAGGCTACCGCCAGGCCTCCGCCTGGCTGGTCTCGGAGTTCGCCAAGCTGGGGCTGAAGCCCGGCGCTGGATCGAGCTTCATTCAGCCTGTCCCGTTCCAAGCCCGCCAGATCCAGGAAGCCGCCTCCAGCCTGACCCTGGTGCGCGGCGGCCTGCAAGAGGTTCTGCATTTGGGCGAGGACGCCTACTTTTCGCTCGGCGTCGACCCCGCCCCAGACTTTCAAGCCCCTGCCGTCTTCGCCGGCTACGGACTCTCCATCCCCGAGGCGGGCTATGACGACCTGGCCGGATTGGACCTCAAGGGAAAGATCGCCGTCGTCCTCCGCGGCGGACCTTCCTCGATCCCACCGGCGCTCCGCGCCCACGCCCAAACTTCGCGGGAACGGCTTCCGGCGCTTCGCAGGGCCGGCGCTGTAGGCATCGCCTACATCCTCGATCCCAAGGGCATGGACCTGCCCTGGGAACGCTACGCCGCTTTGCGTTTCGAGCCTGCGTTCACCTTGGCCGCCCCCGGCTTTGACGACGCAGCCGGCTTGAGCCTGGCGCTCACCATCAACCCCGCCCGCGCCGAGAAGTGGTTCGAGGGCTCCGGCCACACCGCCGCCGAAATCTTGGATCTCGCCGCCGAGGGCAAGCCCTTGCCCCGTTTCCACCTGGCTTGGTCGGTCCGCGCCGCCGTCAGCCTCAACCGCTGGCAGACCGAATGCGGCAACGTGGTGGCCGTCCTGCCCGGCTCCGATCCAACGCTCCGTGAAGAGTACGTGGTCGTCTCCGCTCACCTGGATCACCAGGGCGTCTCCACCCCGGTCAACGGCGACTCCGTCTATAACGGCGCGATGGATAACGCCACCGGCGTGGCCAGTCTTTTGGAAATCGCGCGCGCCTTGAAGGCGTCGCCGCCGCGCCGCTCCGTCCTCTTCCTCGCCGTCACGGCCGAGGAGAAAGGTTTGCTAGGGTCGCGCTACTTCGCCGCCCAACCCACCGTGCCGCGCTCCGCCATCGTCGCCAATATCAATCTAGACATGTATCTTCCTCTCCATCCCTTGCGCATTCTTACGGCGCTGGGCGTGGAGGAATCCACTCTCGGCGCAAGCGTCCGCGCCGCTGCCAGAGCTGCGGGCGTCAAAGTTCAAACCGATCCCGAACCCCAGCGCAACCTCTTCATCCGCAGCGATCAGTACAGCTTCATCCGCGAAGGCGTGCCCGCGCTCTCTTTCAAGTTTGGGTTTGAGAAGGGTTCCCCCGAAGAGCAGATCCAAAGGCAATGGCTTCGCCAGCGCTATCACGCGCCCTCCGACGATGCGGCCCAGCCGGTCGATCTTGCCGCTGCCGCACGCTTCAACCGCCTCATGGCGGACATCGTCCGGCGTGTGGCCAATGACCCCGCCCGGCCCCGCTGGAATCCCGACAGCTTCTTCCGGCGCTATGCCTCCGCCCAGTAGCAGCTTCGCTGTGACAACGCTGCTCCAGATCCGCTGACCCTATGCCTTGGCGCGTTGCTCTCGATTGCTCCACCGAACAGGCGGAACTGACGCTGGCGGCATTACTCGACCACCCGGTGCAGGGCGTCGTCGAAGAACAGACGGCTCCGGGAGTCACTCGTCTCCAAATCTTCTTCGATGCGCGATCTGCCGCCGAGGGATTCCTGAGTCAACTGCCGGACCTCGCCGCTTCCATCGAGCAGTGCGCCGCTGTGGACGAAGCTGCTTCGGCGCAGCCCGACTGGCCCGCGCTTCCCATTGGCGACCGCTTCTTCCTGGTTCCTTCCTGGCGCAACGATCCGGCCCCGCCTGGAAGAATCCGGCTCCCGATGCCTCCCGGCAACGCCTATGGCACGGGCCTGCACGCGCCCACTCAGATCATGCTGCGGCTGATGGAGCTGCATCTGCGCCCGGGAGACGCCGTCTTGGATCTGGGCACGGGATCCGGCATCCTCTCGGCCGCCGCCGCTGGTCTGGGCTGCTCGCGCGTTATCGCCTGCGACACGGATCCCGACGCCGTCCGCGCGGCTTGCAGCTATTTGGCCGGAAACACGAGCTTGTTCATTGGCTCGGTCGGCAGCGTTCGCAGCGTAGCGGTTGACCTCGTCGCCGCCAACATCGATGCGCCCACCCTTCACGAGCTGGCGCCGGAAGTCCGCCGCGTGCTGCGGCCGGGCGGGCGCGCGCTCCTCAGTGGATTCTCCGAACAGGAAGCCTCCGCGCTCCAGCAGAGCCTGGCCGCGGCCGGCCTGACTGTATTCGACCGCCTCACCCAGGACGAATGGGCCGGTTTGGCCATTCGCCGCCCCGAGCCGTAGCATGGCCGCGAAGAAAAAACCGCCCAGCCGCGCCAAAACGGTTCGACGCCTGGCCCGGCAGCGTGTCGGCGCCGCTCCGCCCTCCCGTGCGATCCTTCCCAAGCCGCTGCGCAAGAAGCCGAAGCACAAGAAGCCATGGACCGAAGACGCCGAATAGCCTGCCGGTGCGCTCTTCCGGGAAGACGTTCTTAACGCCTCCTCAGAACCGCAATCCTTCCGAATTCGGCCACCGTCGTGAACCGTTCCGCCAGATACTCGTCCAGAAGCGTCGAGCCCCGGTATCCTCTCTTGCGGAAAGTCTCATCTCCGCCGGAAATCTCTTGCAGCACGGACCACCGTACCCGCCGCGCTTCCAACGCCGAGATCATACGCTCCTGCACACCCCTCTCGGTCACCAGCCCGGGCTCGAAGTTCACGTAAGGAGTGGCAACGGGGCGGTCGAGCAGCCAGTAAAGGCGCACGTTGTTGAGGTAGAGTCGGGAGTGGTCTCTTACTCCGGCAAAGACCGCCTCATCTGGCCGGGTCCGCTCCCGAACGTATCTCACCGCGGCAAGTTCGTCGCGGTCCGGGTAGACCAAGCCCCACGGACCTTTCTCGCTCGCCGGCCTGCCCATCCGTTCGGCGTCTGGGACCCTCTCCAGCAGCCCGCCCCGCCATAACAAGTACGCCCCTTTCTGCACATCCGGCCAGAGGGGCCGGTACGGGATCCAGGTCACCAGCACCGCAACGGCCGCGGTCAGCGCCACCGCCGACACCCTCCTCGGGACGGCCTGCATCAACTCGCTGGTGAATAGAAACGGCGCCAGCGCCAAGGCCGCGGGAACCAGGTGGACGAGATGCCAGTCGTCGGCCCGTGTCAGGCTGTAGTGCACGATTCCGCTGTAGAACACCAGCATTCCGAGCTCCGCAGGGCGCAAGGCTCGCCGCCAACATTGCAGCGCCGCTACCAGCGACCAGCTCAGCGCCAAGGCCAGCGTGTAAACGCCAGGGTCGGTCCGCCGCCATAGCAGTACGCCCGCCAAGATTCCACTGGCCGCCGCAGGAACCGCAGCTTCTAGAAGCGGCCGGTTAGCTAGCAGAAGCCGGATCGCAAACCATCCCGCCGGCGCCGCCAGCGCATAGAAGATCCACGGGTTGACCGGCAGCTCAATGAAGCGGTGCGCCGGAATCATCCCCATCAGGAACAAAACCGTCTGCTCCACCGGCTCCCGCATTTGCCGCCCATAGGGCAGCAGCCAAGCCCCCAGACACACAACCACCGGGACTGCAAAAGCACCTAGCCGCTTGGCGCCCTGCCCGATCGCCGTCCGCCATCCCAGCCGCCGCCCAGCCTCGGGTAGTTCCGCCGCCACTGCCAGCCCCACGGCCGCCGCCGCGTAGACCGCGAAGTTGATCCGGGTCACCAGCGTCATTCCCGCTAGCACCCCGCACAAGGCAAACCATCCAGTTGCCGGGGTACCTTCCTGCCCCCACGCCAACCAGCAAACCAGCATGGCCGTGAGCGCAAGGCAAAATCCGATCCAGGACGTCGTGGCGAGCACGGGAGCGCAGCCCGCCACAAACAACAACGTGGCCGGCAGCGCCAGATCATCGCCCCCGAGCAGCCGCCGCGCCCAGCGCCAAAACATCGCCGCCGTTACGACCCCAAAAACCAAATGCAAGAAATGCTGGGCCAGGACCGTCTCGCCAACGATCGCCATTGACGCTGCATGCAAATACATGCTTCCCGGCGGATAGTGCGAGAAGAAATCGGTGTAGGGCGTCAAGCCTTGCCGGACCAGCCGTCCCAACACCAGCGGGATGTACTCGTCGAACTCGTTCGGCGCGCGCCCGACATAAGCCAGCGCCGTCAGCCCCATGTACAGGCCGATCACAAGCAACCATCCCACCGCGGCCAAGTTCCGCTTCATGGCTGGACTCATCCCCGCTACGCCGGGCCCTCCGCACTCCTCCTAAGGCCCACTAGAGGCTTCACGAAACGACCATCGTGCCCCACTGTTTCTTGCACTGTCAACCTTGCTTCCGGTCGGCAGTTGGCGTTGTTCTCCAGCCTGCGCCCGCTTCCCCCGTGTTGACCAAGCTGTTTTGTGGGGCAGCCTCCAGGCCTGAAGCCGACTTTCATGGGGCCGCCTTCTTGTGGTGCAGACATACTTGTCTGCCGACCAGCTTTGTGGGGCAGGCATTCTTGCCTGCGGCCGGCATTCCTGCCGGCCTTGGTTCCCTTTACCCACTGCTCTCCCTTCCGCGAAATCTTGCGCTCTGTAGATGCTGCCCCGGCGT
>JAIMAR010000232.1 GCA_023511855.1 Bryobacteraceae bacterium | reverse complement strand
GGGTAGTGGTGAAGTTGTCCCGTCGCCACCAGGGCGGCCAGGGCGGCGGGCGAGGGGGGCAAATGCCGGCCCGGCTGCGCGACGGAAGATCCTCCGATGAGGGTCAAGTGCGCTCCCAGATCCAGACTGGGAGTCTGTCGGGCCAGCCGAACCGCGTGTTCAAAAGCTTCGCCGTTGGCCATCAGCGTGGCTGAGGTAACGATGCCCCTGCGGTGTGCCTGGATGATTCCGTCGTTTACATCGGCGGAGAAGCCGAAATCGTCGGCGTTGACGATGAGGAGCTTGGGAGCGGTCAAAACAATGCCAGCTTGATGCGCAAGAACTTCTTGGGGTTGGCCCGGAAATCCTTGATCAACCCGTTGATCTCCCGGCTGGTGTCGTTGAGGGAGTGGTACAAGCTGGGGTTGACCAGCAACTGTCCGATTGTTCCCTCGCCGCTGTTGACCCGGTCCAGCGTGTTTTCGAGCTTGGCCACCGTATCCCGGATGCGGCGGTGTAGCTCGTCGTCCTTGAGGAGTTTGCCCGCGGTGCCCTTTCCGGCGTTGAGGTCTTCGGTAAGGCGCTTGAGTTCGGTCACCGCCTTGCGGGCTTCCTCATAGAGAGCCGGATCCTTGATCAGCCTGCCGGCGGTGCCTTCGCCTCGTTCTACGCCCGCCAGCAGAGTATCCAGACGGCGGACCGAACCTCGGATGTCTTCATACAGGGCTGTGTCATGCAGGAGGCGCCCGAGGGTGCCCTCGCCTTTGTTCAGCGAGGCCGTGACCTTTTGCGCTTCGCTGACGGTGGCATTGAGGTTTTGATACAGGCGGTCGTCGACGAGGAGCTTGCCGATGGTTCCTTTGCCGGCCTCCATCTCGTTGACCACGCCGTCAATGCGCTTGAGCAGGGCGCGGGCGGCCACCATGACGTCGTAGCCGCTCTGCACCACCTCGTCGAACTCGCTCACGTCGCGGCTGGGGATTTCTCCGCCCGGGGCGACGGTCTTCGGGCTGCTGCCTCTTTTGATGTTGATGTACTTGGTCCCCAACACGTTCTCGGCGCTGATGGAGGCCAGAGAATCGACGGGGATTTCCGCCAGCCGGGAAGCCACGACGACCATCTCGATCCGGACGGTGCGGCGTGGGGTGGGATCGCCGGAGAGGTCCACGCTCCCCACATTTCCGATGACGATCCCGTTCAACCGCACGGGGGCGCCCCGGGCCAGAGCGGCCGAATCGTCCATGTAGGTATAGATTCTGACCTTGGGGACAAACATGCCCTTGGTGCCGGTCAGCAAAATGATCAGGATGGCAAGCAAGACCAGGGCGAATACGGCCATGAGGCCGACCTTGAGCTGCGCCCACCGGACTCTCTTTGCAGATGGCATCTCTCCCCGTCTATCGTTTCACAAACTTAGCCACGTAAGGATCCTGACAAGCCTCAAGCTCCGCCCGGCTGCCTTCAAAAACGAGCTTCCCCTGCCGCAGGACCATGAACTTGGTTCCGGACAACCCCGGCTGTCCATCGCTGCCGGCGGGCTCGAGGCGCCCACTCTTGGGATTGTAGCGGAATTCGTCGAGCCAGGTCCCGTCCTGATAGCGGTGGGTCGCCATCACGGTGGTCGCGCGGCGGACGTCGCGGCCTTTGATGATGAGCGTAATGATGGTGCAGGCGGTGATGGGGTCCAGCCCGGCCGTGGGCGAATCGTAGAGCAGCAGGGGCGGGTCGGTGACCAGCGCCCGGGCGATTCCCACCCGGCGGCGCATGCCGCCGCTCAGCTCGCTGGGGTATTTCTCCAGAGTATGCTCCAGCTCGACGAATTCCAAAGCTTGCTCGACCCGCTTCCGCACCTCCTCGGGAGGGACCCGCAGCAGTTTCTGATTCACCAGCGGGTAGGCGACGTTCTCCTCGATGGTCAGCGAGTCGAACAGCCCGCCCTCCTGGAAGAGGATCCCGATTCGGGCGCGGATGTCAAAGAGCTGGCTTTCCCGCATTCGAGTGATATCCTGCCCGAAGACCTCGACGCGGCCCCGGTCCGGCCGGAGGAGGCCGAGCGCCGTTTTCAGCAATACGGTCTTGCCGCTGCCGGCGCTGCCCAGCAAGATGCAGGTTTCGCCGCGGCGGATCTCCAAACTGACCTCATCGAGAGCCCGGACGTCCTCGAAGGCGAGCGAGACCTTCTCGAAGCGGAGCACGACCGGGCTGGCTTGCTCAGGCATCGCAGCGTCAACCGCGCACGAACATGCGGGTGATGAAGAAGTCCATCACGAAGATCCACACGGAAGCCACCACCATGGCGCGCGTGGTGGAGCGGCCCACGCCCTGAGTGCCGCCGGTGGTCCGCAACCCGTAGTGGCACCCCACCAAGGCGACGATGAAGGCGAAAGAGAAGGGCTTAATCAGGCCCTGAAACAGATCGGAGAAGTCGATCGCCTGCCAGGCGCTGTTCCAGTAGTGGGCCGGGGTCAGGTTGAGCATGGTGAAGGCGATCACGAAGCCGCCGACCAGGCCCAAGAAGTCGGCGATGATCGTCAGCAGGGGCAAAACCACGCAGGTGGCGATCAGCCTGGGCTTGACCAGCTTCTGAATCGGATCCGTGCCTAGGGCTCGCATGGCGTCGATCTGCTCGGTCACTTTCATGGATCCCAACTCGCTGGCGATGCCGGAGGAGTTGCGGCCGGCCACCATCAGCGAGGTCAGAACCGGGCCGAGTTCGCGGACCAGGGTTATGGCCACGAGTTCGCCGATCTTGCCTACGGCGCCGTACTGGGACAGGGCTTTGGAGAGCTGGAGTCCCATCACCGCCCCGCTGAAGAAACCCGTCAGCACCACGATGGGCAGGCTGCCGAAGCCGATGATCTCCATCTGGAGGACGATGTCATCGGCGTAATGCGGGCGGCGGAAAACGTTCCGGAGGGCCCGTCCGGCCAGGTAGAAGAACTCCTGAACCGACTCAACAGGCGCCTTCAGCAGATCGAGCAAACCGGGCCGTCCTCCAAACTACCGATGCTAGCATGCTCCGCCGGCTTACTCGGTATGGCTGGGGTGGGTACGGCTCGGGGTGCGCCGGCGGCGCGGCTTGGCCGCAGCGCTGCCGGCCGAAGTTTCGGACGTCCGGCGGCGGCGCGTGCGGCGGGGTTTGGGCTCGGGCTCCGGCTCGGCAAACGCGCTGGGCTGGCCGGCGACGATCGGCTGCGGTTCTTCGATCTCCTCTTCCGGCAACGGCTGCGGTTCCGGCTCCGGTGGTGCGGGTGGATAGAACTCGGCCCCCAGATACACCATCAGTCCCTTCTCTTCGTCTGGCTCCACCCGGACGACGAGGTTATCCTGAGCGAAATTCAGCAGCTCGGCGAACTCCTGGAAGCCATAGGCCGAAGGCTGGAAGCCGGGATGCTCGTTGGTCATCCACTCCTCCAGTTTCTCGGCGAGCACTCCGTTCTCCATTTCCAGGCGGTGCGTTTCCAGCACATCGCGCAACAGCGGCAGAGCCTCCTCGGGTTTCGGGGCCGGCTGTTCGGGCTTCAGGGCGGTCCTGCGCTCGATGAAGTAGCGTCCCTCGCTACCGCTCAAGTTGACGTAGCCGTTGGCCCTAAGCTTCTCCACGAAATCCGAGAAGCTGCTGCAACCGTAAGCCTTCTCGCTGAAGGTGGCATCCAGTTGGAGCATGGTGGACTTCAGCAGCCCCAGTTGCGGTTGCACGGCTCTGCGCTCGAGCACCTGGAGTGCCCGCTCCACTAGGGGCATAGCCTGGGCGATGTCGAGCGGGGCCGCTTTTCTGCGCGGCTGCCGCTGTTGCTGCTGCCCATGCGCCTGCGGCTGGCGCTGGGGCTGGCTCTTCTGAGGCTCGTCCAACAGCGATTCGTAGCTGATGAACTCGTGGCAATTCTGCTGAAGGATGGTGCTGGTGAAGGCTTTGCCGCCCAGCACAAAGACGGTCTTGCCGTATTCCTTGAGCTTGTTCACCAGGGGGATAAAATCGCTGTCGCCGCTGACGATGGCGAAAGCGTTGACGTGGTCGTGGGTGAAGGCCATCTCCAGCGCATCCAGCGCCAGGTTGATGTCCGCCCCGTTCTTGTCGCCGCGCGGCGAAGGGATGCGCTGCACCATCTGCACGGCGTTAGCGGCCATCTGACGCGTGGCGGCTTCCTGCCGGGCCCAGTTGGCGTAGGCGAATTTGGCGACGATGTCGCCGCGCTCTTTGAGGGCGTTCAGGGCCACCGAAACGTCGAAATCGCGTTGCAGGGTGGACTTGACGCCGATCTCGATGTTGTCGTAGTCGACAAACACCGCAATGTTCAGCTTGTCTTGCATGTTCTTCCTGTCTGGCCGGCCTCTCCGCTGCTTGGTTCCAGATGCCGCCAATGTTTGTTGTTGGAAACCTGCGGCGCCGGCATCCGTTGCGGTGCGGGCGCCGCCCTCGGCCTCTGGCTTCATTCTACCTCTTTGGCGGGGAATAAACTTCAACCTTGCCGGCCTTAGCGGGCCGGGGCCTTCCACATTCCGGCCCAGTCCTCCGGAGTCTGGCCTTCCTCCAGCAACTCTCCTTTTTCCAGATACCGGATGTGGCTGGCGAAGTGGGCGGCGTGGGGGTCGTGCGTCACCATGACAATCGTCTTGCCGTACTCCTGGTTCAAACGCGCCAACAGCGTAAGGACTTCTTGAGCGGAGGCGGCGTCGAGGTTGCCGGTAGGCTCGTCGGCCAGGATCACCTTGGGGTCGGTCACGATGGCCCGAGCGATCGCGACGCGCTGCTCCTGCCCTCCCGACAACTGGCGGGGCAAATGATGAAGGCGGTCGCCGAGTCCCACCAATCTGAGGGCCGTCTCGGCGTGCGCCAGCCGCTCTTTCTTTCGCAGATGGGTCAGCTTGAGGGGCAGTTCCACATTCTCGAGCGCCGTTAGCACCGGAATCAGGTTGAAGGTTTGGAAGACGAAGCCGACGGTCTCGTTGCGCCAGCGGGCGATTTCGACTTCATCCAGGTCGTTCAGTCGCTGCCCTTCGACCAGGATCTCGCCGCTCGTGGGCCGGTCCATAGCCGCGATCAGATAAAGGAGGGTGGACTTGCCCGAGCCGGAGGGGCCCATCAGCGCTACGAACTCGCCCTCCCGGATGGTGAGGTTGATGTTGGAAAGCGCGGGGATGACAAAGCCGTCCCTGCGGAATTCCTTATAGAGCTGCCGCGTTTCGATCATTACTTTCACGGTTCATGCCCCTGCGGCCCGCACCCGGGCCCCGTCCTTGAGGCCTTCGGGTGGATTCACGATGACCACTTCGCCCGCCTCCAGGCCCTGTTCCACTGTCACCGCCGTTCCGCGCCGGGCGCCCGTTCGCACCGCACGGCGCAGGGCCTTTCCGTCGCGGAACACAAACACCGCCCCGCCCCGCACGGCGGAAGCGGGCACCGAGACCTGCCTACGGCTTGGGGCGCCGCCGGCGGGAGGATCCCCCAAGAAGGCCACGCTGGCGTTCATTTCAGGGCGTAGGTAGTCGTCGGGATTGAGGATCTTGACTTTGACCTGTACGGTGGCTTTTTGTCGGTTGGCCTCCGGGGAAATCTGGCGGATCAGCCCTTCGTATTTGCGGTCCGGATAAGCGTCGGTGGTGACGAT
>JAIMAR010000231.1 GCA_023511855.1 Bryobacteraceae bacterium | reverse complement strand
GGATATAAGTTCAGCACCTACGCCACCTGGTGGATCCGGCAGGCCATCACCCGCGCCATCGCCGACCAGTCCCGGACTATCCGCATCCCGGTGCACATGAACGAAAGCATGAACAAGTTCCTGCGCGCCAACCGCGAGCTCGAGAAGGAGCTGGGCCGGGCCCCGACCAACGAAGAGATCAGCCGCCGCATGGACATCCCGGTCGAGAAAGTTCAGAAGCTCAAGACGATCTCCCGGGATCCGGTTTCGCTGGAGACCCCGGTCGGCCGCGACGGCGAATCCGCTCTCGGCGACCTCATTGAGGACCGCTGGATTGGTTCGCCCATCGATACCGTCATCGAAACCAACGTCCGGGACGAAACCGCCAACATTCTCAAGACTCTCTCTCCGAAGGAGGAGAAGGTCATCCGCCTGCGCTTCGGCATTGGCTGCGAGCGGGAGCATACGTTGGAGGAGATCGGTCAGGAGTTCGACGTCACCCGCGAGCGCATCCGCCAGATCGAAGCCAAGGCTTTGCGACAACTGCGCTCCCCGGAACGGGCCCGCCACTTGCGCGCGCTGCTGGCCGCCCGCTAACCTTGTTCGCTTCGCGCCGCGTCCTGTTTTAAACCGCTGGCCGCGCTTCCGCTCTCCGCGGCCAGCACCTCCCGCCTCCCACGCCCCAAAATCCTCCGCCGGTCGTTTAGAATGGATGCGGCGGGCACATCCCATGAAGAATCCGTGGCTGCACCGGTACTGTATCCTCTTGGCTTCCGCGACGCTACTGATGGTCATCGTCGGCTCGCTCGTTGCTACGAGCGGCATCGTCAAGGCGCACCGCACGCTCGGCATGACGGTGGGAACCATCACGATCGGTTTGGTCGTCTTATTGTGGCTGTGGGAGCCGCGCCGCTGGCTGCGGTGGCTGGGCGTCGCCGCCCTGCTGCTCGTCATCGGTCAAGGCGTGCTGGGCTCCGTGAGCCTGCGCCTCGGTCTGCCTCCCGCCGTGCGGATCCTGCACGCCTTGCTGGCCCAGTTCTTCTTTGGCGTCACGGCTCTGTTGGTCCTTTTCACCTCCTCCGTGTGGCGCCAGCAGCCGCTCTCCATCCGGGACTCCGGTTGGCCGACCCTGCGCCAACTGGCCATCTTAACCCCCATAGCCGTCCTGCTCCAAGCCATGCTGGGCGCCGCCTACCGCCACGGGCTGGCGGGGGTCTTGCCGCATGTATTGAGCGCCATGGCCGTGAGCCTTCTCATCCTGATGCTGGCGGTCATCGTGCTCACCCAGCACGCCGGCGCCGCGCCCCTGAAGCGCCCGGCCAAAACCCTCTTGATCCTGGTCCTGCACCAGCTTCCACTCGGAGTCCTTGCCTACTACTTGCGCATCTCATCCTATGAGGGGAGTTGGCTGTCTCTCCTTGCCGCGGCGGTCGTGGCGGCGCACGTGGCTGTCGGCGCTCTGTTGATGGGCTGGAGCGCGGCCTCGGCAGCGCAGATTTGGAAGCACACCCGCCCGGCCTCTTCGTTTTGAGGGCGAGCTTCGCCGCCAGGAGTGGAATCCGTTGATTCGGGCATTTTGGGAGTTGACCAAGCCGCGCATCACCTGGCTCATCCTAATGAGCACAGCGATGGGCTATTGGTACGGTGCGCGCCAACGCTGGAGCTGGGCGCCGATGGCCTTCACCCTGCTCGGCACGGGCCTGCTGGCGAGCGGAACCGCCGTCTTAAATCAATGGTACGAGCGTGAAATCGACTCCCGGATGCTCCGCACCCGCCGGCGCCCCCTTCCGGAAGGGCGGTTGTCGCCCACCGCGGCGTTCACCTATGGTCTCATCCTCTCGCTGGCAGGATTTCTTGCGCTCTGGATCGCCGTAAACCCTCTCGCTGCCACACTGGGGCTGTTCACTCTGCTTTCTTACCTGCTGCTTTATACTCCGCTGAAGACACGGTCCACTTGGTGCACGACACTGGGCGCCATTCCTGGCGCGATGCCACCGCTCATCGGCTACGCGGCCGCGGCCGGGCGCTTGACTGCGGAGGCCTGGGTCTTGTACGCCATCTTGTTCCTATGGCAGTTCCCCCACTTCCTCTCCATCGCCTGGATGTACCGCGAGGACTATGCTCGGGGCGGCATCCGCATGTTGCCGGCGGTGGAGGCGGATGGGACCCGGACCGCGCGGCAGGTGCTCTACTCGTCGCTGATTCTCTTGCCTGTGAGCCTGCTGCCCGGCCTCATTGGCGCATCCGGCTGGTTTTATCTGGCCGCTGCTTTCCTTCTGGGTCTTTCCTATGCGGGGACAGCCCTCAAACTGCGGATCGAGCGCACGCGCGGCGCCGCCCGGCGGGTGCTGCTCGCCTCTGTCTTCTATCTGCCGCTTCTCTATGGCGCCGCAGTGTTGGACGCGGCCGTGAGCCGCCCGCTGGCGCGCGTTGCGGAAGCCACCTGGAGCATGATGAAATGGAACTAATCCAACACAATCTGGGAGGGGGCATCCGGCTCGGTTGATGAATCCGATATTCCCGCGTTCCGCTGACAAGATTCTGCGCGCCTCTCTGGTTGCTGTCTTGCTGGCGCTGGCTGTGGGCATTAGCTTCGCTACCTGGCTGTTTCACCCCAACCGCACCGAGGTAGGCTACGCTCCCAAGCAACCTGTCGCCTATAGCCATAAACTGCATGCCGGCGACCTGGGCATGGATTGCCGCTATTGCCATTACACGGTGGAGTTCGCCGCGGTGGCCGCCCCGCCGCCCACCGAGATCTGCATGAACTGCCATAAACAGGTGGGCGTCAACAGCGCCGCACTGGCCCCCGTCCGGGAGAGCTATGCCAAGGGCACGCCCATCCCCTGGGTCCGAGTGCACCGCCTGCCGGATTTCGTCTACTTCAACCACAGCGCACACGTCAACGCCGGCGTCAGTTGCGTCACCTGCCACGGGCGCGTGGACCAGATGATCGAGGTCAAGCAGGTGGAGCCGCTCCACATGGCCTGGTGCCTGGATTGCCACCGCAACCCGGCGCCGAAGATTCGTCCGGTTGAGTTGGTTACAAAAATGGACTGGATGCCGGACCGCGACCCGGCCGAAATCGGCAAAGAGATCATTCAGGCGAAAGGAATCTCCCCGCCCACGGACTGTTCAGGATGCCATCGATGAAGCTGACCGGAAAACATTACTGGCGGAGCCTGGACCAACTAGCGGAAAGCCCGCGCTTCCTGGAGTGGCTTCACCGCGAGTTCCCTGCCCGCGCCTCCGAATGGACCAGCGGCTCCAGCCGCCGCCAGATGCTGAAACTCATGGCCGCCTCTTTCGGACTGGCGGGCTTGGTCGCCTGCCGCCGCCCCGAAGAGCGGATTCTGCCGGCTAGCTCGGCTTCCGAGGAGATGGCCCCGGGCGTGCCGCTTCATTACGCCACCATCTTCACGCATGGCGGCACTGCCACCGGCCTCCTGGTGGAAAGCCACGACGGACGGCCGACCAAGATTGAAGGCAACCCGAACCACCCCTCCAGCCTGGGAGGCACTTCGGCGTACGCCCAGGCCGCTCTCCTAAGCCTCTACGATCCGGCTCGCTCTCAGCGCGTGCTGCGCAACGGACGCGCTTCCTCCTGGGAGGAGTTCGAGAAGTTTGCCGCAGAACACTTCGATCCCCAGCGCTTGGGAGACGGCCGCGGGCTCCGGTTCCTCTCCGAACCCTACAACTCGCCCTCCCTGGACGCCATCCGCGAGCACATCCTCCGGCGCTTCCCCCAGGCCCAGTGGGCGGAATTCGATCCTTTGGCCCACGCGCAGGCTACAGCGGGCGCGAGCCTCGCCTTCAAAGACAACCTGATCCCGGTCTATCAGTTCGAGAACGCCGACGTCGTCGTCTCGCTGGATGCCGACTTCCTGGGCATGGATGCGCCCACGATGGCCGCCATCCGGCAGTTCGCGAAACGGCGCAAGCTACTGGAGCCCAGCGGCGCCATGAACCGCCTCTACGCCGTCGAAACCCGGCACACCATGACCGGCGCCGCGGCGGACCACCGCTTGAGGCTTGCGCCGGGCGCGATCCGCCTATTGGCCGAAGCGCTGGCGCGGGAAGTCGGCCTTCGGATTCCAGCCTCCGATTCCGGTCCTGGCCTCTCCGAGGAAGCCCGCAAATGGGCGGCCGTCCTTGCCCGGGATCTGAACCGCAATCGAGGCCGCGCCCTAGTGCTGGCCGGCCCCCGGCAGCCCGCCGAAGTCCACGCCGTTGCTCACTGGATCAACCAATCCTTGGATGCTCCCGGCCGGACTGTCGTCTACCGCAAGCCGCCCGCCTCTCCGCCGGCGATCTCGCTTGCCCAGCTTGCCGGACAGATGGCCGCAGGACAAGTCGAGACTCTGGTGATCCTGGGCGGAAACCCTGCGTTCACAGCTCCGGCGGATCTGGACTTCTCGTCCTTGCTCGGCAAGGTGAATCACACCATCCGCCTCGGCATGGAAGAAGACGAAACCAGCGCCGCCTGCCGTTGGCATTTGCCCCAAGCTCATTTTCTGGAGTCCTGGGGAGACGGACGGGCTCTGGACGGAACCGCCTCCATCCAGCAGCCGCTCATCCAGCCGCTGTTCGGCGGCAGGACCGCCTCCGAGTTGCTGGCCTTGATTTCCGGCTACAAAGACCGGCGCGGCTACGACATCGTCCGCAACTACTGGTTTTCGCGCTGGCCCGCGGCTCAGGCCGAAAAGATTTGGCGTAAGGCCTTGCACGACGGCGTGATTCCGGATACCCGCTTCCCCGAGGTCAAACCCTCGGTGGACGTGGCTTCGGTCACAGCGGCTTTGCGCTCCTCGCCGGCGCCGCCCCCCGCCCGATCCGGCCGTCTCGAAGCTGCCTTCTTCCCAGGCTGGGCCTGTTGGGACGGGCGCTTCGCCAACAACGGCTGGCTCCAGGAAGCACCGGAGCCGATGACCCGCCTGACTTGGGACAACGCCGCCCTGTTAAGCCCGGCCACCGCCGCCGAGCTCGGGCTGCGCGACGGGGATGTCGTGGAGATCTCCTCCAGCACGGGCCGGGCGCAAATGCCTGTGCTTGTCCAGCCAGGGCACGCCGATCACTGCGTCTCCCTGTCGGTCGGCTACGGGCGCACCCGGTGCGGGCCCGTTGGCCGCAACGTCGGATTTGACGCCTACCGGCTGCGCTCCGCTCACTCTCCCTGGATCGCCGGCGGAATCAGCTTGCGCAAGACCGGCACCCACCACAAGCTCGCCCTGACCCAGGATCACCACAGCATGGAAGGCCGCGCCATCGTGCTCGAGGCGGCGCTAGCTGAATGGCGGCAAAACCCCGGCATGTTCCAAGAGGGCGGGCATCACGCCCACGAATCTCTCGCCCTTTACAAGGAGCGCACCTACGAGACCGGCTACCAGTGGGCGATGTCGATTGACCTCAACGCCTGCGTGGGCTGCGGCGCCTGCGTGATCGCCTGCCAGGCGGAGAACAACATCCCCATCGTGGGCAAGCAGCAGGTGCTGCGAGGCCGGGAAATGCACTGGATCCGCGTCGATCGCTACTTCGAGGGTCCGCCCGAGGCGCCGCGTGCGGTGACCCAGCCCGTCAACTGCATGCAGTGCGAAAACGCGCCTTGCGAGAACGTCTGCCCGGTGGCGGCCACCACTCACAGCCCCGAGGGGCTCAACGACATGGTCTACAACCGCTGCGTCGGCACCCGCTATTGCTCCAACAACTGCCCTTACAAGGTGCGCCGCTTCAACT
>JAIMAR010000230.1 GCA_023511855.1 Bryobacteraceae bacterium | reverse complement strand
GGGGAATAGGGGAACCCCCTTCCCCCAGACCCCCATCCCCCAAGGGGACATTTCTATCGAGGTAAGAATGGGGACATTTCTAAAGAGGTTTGACAGGACGCCGAATACACTATTGACAGGCGGCCGCCGGGGGGTACAATCCAGCCATGAGAGCTAGGAGTTGCTATCTTCTGCTGGTGGCGGCCCTGGCGCTTGCGGCCTTACAAGGTCAGGCTCCTTCCTCAATACCGCGGTCCGTGCCGTACTTCACTCCTGAGGAGGCACCGGAGATCTTAGTATACCGCATTTTCTTCCGTGTGCTGGCGACCGCCCAGATCGTGGCCCAACTCCCCGGGGGGGATAAAGAGCCGGCCGCAGCTCGCCTTTTGAGCCCTGTTGGGTTAACCCCGCAGGAGCACCAGGCTGTGCTCGCGGCTGCGAGTTCGGCGATCGAAGAGATGGATGAGAACACCCGCGCCATGTCGGAACAGATTCAGGAATTGCGCCAGAACCCAGCCAAGGCGGAGGCCAAGGCGAGGCTGAGTTCGGCCACCAGAGCGCGCGACGCGGCGATCTCCAAAGGCGTGGAGAAGCTAAGGAAGAGTCTGGGGCCGGAGAAATTCGAACGCCTGGACCGGCTGGTCCGGGTCCATGTGACTCAGAACCTCAGTGTCTACACATTGCCGCCCGGCTTGCCACCTCCGAGGGGAGGGCATTGAAAGGCGTGTATATTATTCGGGACGCCGTAGTTCAGCGCAGCGCGCCTCAAGTGGCCATGTACGTGCCTTCTTCCAGCCAGTTCTATTACAAGGTCTGGATTCACGAGCAGGAGCACGTGCAGCAGTTCGGTCCGGGAAGAATTTTGGGCGACCTGTACAATGCGGATGAACTGCGGAACTTGATAATGGGCCTCTCCGCGCCGACAGTAGAGCAACTATCGGCTCTTGTGTCCGATGTTCGAAACAGTTATCTTGCGTTGCAAAATCTATTACTGCGGGATCGCGCGCCGTACGCAGAGCGTGAAGCTTATCAGGTGTCAGATCAGTCCGACCCCCGATATGTCTATCAGGGATGCGGCTGATAGGGAACGGAGGTTCATCTATGATGTGCGTGCCGCTTTTGTCATTGCCGCTCTTGTTGCAGGTAGGTTTCGTTGATCGGCCTGTGGCCACGGGTCCGGATTTGGAGGGCTTGTTTGAGCGGGTCCTGGCAAGCTCCTTGGTGGCAGTAGGCCGGGTGTCCACGATGACACATGCGCACGGCCCTGTATACGTGCCCAAGGAGGTTGAGGAAGCGGCGAAGCGCGGGGAGTATGTCTCGATCCAGCTGCCACCGGGCGGATTTGTCTTTTCGGTGGCGATTGAAAGGAAGCTATGCGGCCGCAGCGATTTGGTGGAAGAGGCCCAGGCGCTCGAACCCAGAGGCAGTGTCATTCATATGTTCATCCCCCATGATGAGAAGCCGGTCCGCAGCCAGCGCTCCCCGGGGAGGGTCAATGTTCCTGAATGGCTGATACCCGGCAGGGAGTATTTGCTTTTCTTGCAAGAGGCGGGGAATCAGCAGGGACTGGTCGCAACCTACGGCCTCGACCCAGAGACGACGTATTATCGTACTGTGGAAGGAGACCGGGGCGCTGTAGCCCTGCCCGACGCGGCTCATCCGGAGCGGAAATACGATTTCACCACGCCGCTGCTTGAGGCCGTAACGACCTTCTGCGAGGCGGTCAAAGCGCCGGACCTAGAGGCCAAGATCCAAAACTTGCGGGCGGTGCGGGAGAAGTTTCCGTACCCGGCCTGGCGCGAGAGCGTGGACACGGCCATCCTGAATCTCCAGATGGCGAAAATCTACCGCGAGCGCCGGCAAAACGCTTTTCCTGCGCCTGGGCCCTGATTGAAGCGCCAGCTTGGAGCGGACTGGAGCTGTACGCCTGGGGGACACCCCTCCGCCCCAACGGCGAGGTGGCCGCCGAGCGCAAGGCTGCCTATTTTTCTTGGCCTCATTTACGGCAATAAGGTGTATGCTGGCTTTAGCCTGGGAAGATGTGGGCAGTTGCGGGCCACCCCCCAGACTGGGAAGGCAGGGATGGCATCTATGCCAACCTACGTGACACTGTTCCAGTGGACCGATCAGGGGGTGCGGGATGTGAAGAACGCGCCCACCCGGTTCGAAGCGGCCAAGAAGATGATCGAATCCATGGGCGGCAAGGTGCTGGGTCTTTATGTGACCATGGGCGGATACGACATTGTCGCCGTCACGGAGGCGCCAAACGACGAGGCGGCTTCGGCGATGGCGCTTTCGATCGCATCCAGGGGTAACGCCAAGACCACCACGATGCGGGCGTTCACGGAGAGCGAATTCGTAGAGATTTTGAAGAAGGTTTCTTAGAACAGGACGATCCGCGGCCGGATCGCGAGGGATCGCCGGAGGGCTGACTCAGCGTGTGCAGAACGGCGCCGCGTCCGATCCCCCGCTACAAATCCCAGGCCAGACAGAAGGCGCTGTGCGCGCCGCTGTGCGCGGCCGGATCTGACTACGGACAGGTGTCCCCAAGCAAGTGAGGGTACGCTTTGTCTTCGCCGTCCTTCCGTGCATCCATGACCCAGAAAGAGACGTTCCCACACCGTGACGGCTTTGGCTTTTGGGGCAGAAAGTGAAACCGCGGCTACGCTCAGGTGGGCCATGGAGCGGGAGACGGGACTCGAACCCGCGACGTCCAGCTTGGGAAGCTGGCATTCTACCACTGAATTACTCCCGCTCGCCTGCGGGTCAAACCATCCTTATCATACCTCAAAACCGGCCCCCTGCAACCTCCAAGTCAAGCCTCCCACGCCCTCTCCTGAACCCAACCGTGTCATCTGTGGGTCCGGACCTGCGCGTCCGCCCCAGTAGCGGGAGGCTCCTGTTGTGGGGCAGGCATTCTTGCCTGCGGCCGACATTCCTGTCGCATCGGCTCACCTCACACACCGTTCTCCCCGAGATGTAGGCCTCTCAGCCTGCGCCCGCCGTGCAGCTAGCCATGCCGTCAGTCGTGCCGGCGGATGGCCCGGCAATACCCGTGACTGCCTCCACTTTCCTGCTATGTCCACCGAGTCGTGGGCTGCTCGCGGATGCCGGCGCCCGCCCGCTCCCGGCCTTGCCTCTGTATCCAATCCCGCCCGCACCGCCCTCAGGGCTTGTACGTCTTGGAAAAACTGTTCCGCGAATTGGTCACCGTGAAGCTGCCGTCGCGCCGCGCCGAAACCTTGATCCAGTTGCCCTCGCACCCCTGCGCCTTCATGTTGGCGATGAACGGCTCCGGCGCGTTCAGTTCCGCGCCCGCCGTCGCCGAATAGTGCAGTTGCCAGATGTCCTGCATCCGCGGCGCGCTGCGCAGCGCTTTAACAACCTCGGGCGCGATCCCCTTGCGCTCGCCGTTGTTAGCAATAGCCGCCTTGGGCTGCAACGCCTGGATCAGCGCGGGCGCGTTGGACTGCCCCAGCCCGTGATGCGTCACCATGAACAGGTCCGCAGTCCCAATCAGGTTCTTCGGGCACACCAGCCGGAGCTCGGCCCACTGGAGCAGGTCGGCCAAGTCCACCATGCGGAATTTTCCGAACTCCCACAGCGTGCCTACCGAAGCCGCGTTGTCATCTACGCGCACGGGGGCGGGCAGGGATGCGGGACAGGCGGGGTTTGCAGCCCCAGCTCCGGCGATCGGCTTCTGAATAAACTGCTCGTTGGAAGCGAGCACCATGACCTTTACGCCCGCGAACGGAATCACGTCTCCGGGCTTCACCGACAGCCGTCTCTTGCCCCGGAGGAAGGGGATGTAAGCGTCGGCCGCCCGGCGGTTGCCGGCACCGAGTTTCGGGTTCGGCAGCAGCGGACCATGATCCACCAGCAGCTTCGCTGGGAATCGGTTGTAGATATTGGGGACGTTGCCCACGTGGTCCACGTCGTAATGGGTTACCAGGTAGACGTCGAACTGTTTGACGCCCGCCGCCTCCGCCGCAGCCGCCACCCGGTTCAGGTCGCGGTCGTTGAGGCCGGGCATGCCGCCGTCAATCATCATCGTCTGCCCCGAGGGGCTTTTGACGATCGTGGCCTTGCCGCCTTCGACATCCACCACCCAAATGTCCAGAGTGTCGGCGGCGGGGGCAAAGGCGGAGGCACAACAAAGGGTAATCCACAGCGCGGTCCAGCGGGGCATCTGGTCCTCCTTCTCTTAAGCAGAGCAGACTCGCAGTGTACCTCAGCCCAGTCTGGCGTTGGGTTGAGCCCCCCGCTGCGAAGGCTAGTGATGTTGCTCGGAGGAGGAACCGGAAGAACCACCCTCCTGTTTCGCGGCCGGCTTCGGATATACCACCGGGTAGCCCTTCTCCTTCCAGTCGTTCATTGCGCACAGCATCAAGTGCTTATAACCCGCCTTCTCCAAAATGGCCGCAGCCTTGGCGGCGCGGACCGCTCGGTTGCAGGCGGTGATCACCAGGCGGTCTTTGGGAACCTCCGAAAGCCGGCTTTCCAGTTGGCCCAGCGGGATATTGACGTAGCCCGGCAGCGTCCCCAATTCTTCGAGTTCCTTGGGTTCGCGCACATCCAGGAAAAAGAACTTCTGATCGCCTTCGAGCATGGCCCGGATCTCCTCCGGGGTGGCCTTCTTCGCCGAGGTCTCGCCGCTCTGCTGGGCCACAACCAGGGCCGCCATCAGAGCGCAGCAAAGGATTCCAACACTTCGCATCCCCATGGACCGAGTATAGCTCACCGCCGCAGCGGGTCTTCCACCCAGGGCGGGGTCGCCTCGATCAAGCCCGCCAGCTCCGGCTCCAGTTGCTCCAGCTTCTCCTTCATCTTCCAGGCTACCTGCCGGTAACTGAAGTGCCCCTTCACCCCCGTGCGCACGCGGCAGATATACTCCACTTCGGCGAAATCCATCTTGAACAGGAACCGGCTCCGCGCGGCGAACGGCAGCAAATACTGCGCCGCCGGCTCGGGTAGCGACCGCTGCACC
Organism: Bryobacteraceae bacterium; assembly: GCA_023511855.1. GTDB lineage: Bacteria > Acidobacteriota > Terriglobia > Bryobacterales > Bryobacteraceae > JAIMAR01. The sequence continues at coordinate 823 of JAIMAR010000230.1, read as the reverse complement.
TGGAGAGCCTCCCGCACCACCGCTTCGTAGAACTCGTTCAACCCCGCTTCGCCAATCGCGGCGGGCGTCTCATAGCCGAGTTCGCCGGTGAACGCCTGGCGGAACTGCTGGCAGCGCCGGTGGCGGTGCAGGTCGCGGTAAGCGCCGATGTCCATGACGATGTCGAAGGCGTAAAGCCCGCCCCGGAAGCCGCGCAGCAGCTCGTCGCGGTTGGTGCGCCCGCGCGCCGCCAGCTCAATCACCTCGCGCCGCCGCGCCGGGCTCCAGGATCGGGCCAGTTCGTACAGCTCCCGGAACGGCCGGCTGCATTCGGGATAAAGCAAGGTGGCCGCCAGGTCCGCCGCCGTCTCGGTTGGCTTCAGCAGATCCACCGCATCCACCTCGATTCCGGCTGGCGGCGGCAAATACGCCTCCGCCCATTGCCGCAACTCGCGGCGGCTCTGCGCCAGATAGCTGTCCTCGTCCACCCACTGGGCCAGCGTGGGCGCAACCGGTTCGTCATGCCCCTGCTGCTCCCACACGCACGAAGGCGGAGAGGCGCAAGCGGCAGCCGCCTCGGCCCCCAATTCCCGCACTTCGGCAAACTCGGACGCCTTCAGGCGGCGGATCTGCTTTTCCAGCGTGCGGATGCTGGTGATCTGGCCCACGTTGGTGGGCACGCCCAGAAACAGCAGATAGCGCGCCACGTCGAAGGCGCGGGCGTGGATGTTGCGCCGGTAGGCATCCGGCTTCATTTCCTCCGGGCGCGGGAGTTTCTCCTCCAGATGCGCCGCCACCGCCGTGTGCACTTTGTTGTAGGCCGCCAGCAGCGCCTGCCCCGCCC
>JAIMAR010000229.1 GCA_023511855.1 Bryobacteraceae bacterium | reverse complement strand
TCGTAGTCCCGATCCTCGACTTCGACGCAGACCGGGCCCTGGTAGCCGGCCTCCGTCATCACCGAAAACAGCGCACCCCAGTTGACGTCGCCCAAGCCGGGGAGCTTGGGGGTGTGGAATTGGAGCGGGTGGGCGAGGATGCCCACCTCAGCCAGGCGGTCCTCATCGATCCGCGCGTCCTTGGCATGGAAGTGGAAGATGCGCGGCGCAAACTCGCGCACGGCCTTGAGGTAATCCATCCGCTGCCAGACGAAGTGAGAAGGATCGAAGTTGAGGCCGAAGTTCTCATGCGGGATGGCTTCGAACATGCGCCGCCAGATCACGGGCGAGGTGGCGAGGTTCTTGCCTCCGGGCCACTCGTCTTTGGTGAACAGCATCGGGCAGTTTTCGATGGCGATCTTGACGCCGCACTCGGCGGCGAACTGGACGAGCGGCGACCATAGTTCCAGAAAGCGGGGCCAGTTATCCTCGACGCTGCGGGTCCAGTCCCGCCCAATGAAGGTGTTGACGACCGGAACCTTCAGCAGGGCAGCGGCTTGGATGACCTTGCGCAGGTGCTCGCGGTAGACCTGGGCTTCTTCGGGATCCGGGGTGAGCGGATTGGGGTAGTAGCCGAAGCCGCTGATGGAAACGCGCGCCGAGCGCAGCAGGTCCTGAATGCGGGCCGCCTCCTGTGGGTCGAGCGCGGCTACGTCCAGGTGCGTGACGCCGGCGTAGCGCCGTTCCGCCTTCCCGCGGGGCCAGCACATCAGCTCGACGCATTCGAACCCGTTTTCCGCGGCGAACCCGATCACTTCCTCCAGGTTCAGATCCGGCAGGATGGCGCTGACGAAACCGAGTTGCATCATGGCTAATATCCTCCTATAGAAGATGGAACCGTTGGGGGTTGGAGCGGCTCCAACCCGAGCCTTCGACGGCATTCGTCCAGGATCTCGGCGGTGCGGCTGGCGCCGATGCGGGTGACGCCCAGATCCCGGACCCTGAGGGCGGCGTCCAGATCGCGGATGCCGCCGGCGGCTTTGACCTGGACGTGCGGGGCGGAGTGCTTGCGCATGAGAGCCAGATCTTCCAAGGTAGCGCCGCCAGTGCCATAGCCGGTGGAGGTCTTTACCCAGTCGGCGCCCAACTCGCTCGAAATCTCGCACAAGCGGATCTTCTGGGCGTCGTTGAGGTAGCAATTCTCGAAAATGACCTTCACCTTCCGTCCGTGCTCATGGGCAGCCTCGACGACGGCGCGGATGTCGTCCCGGACGTAGTCCCAATCGCCGCTTACGGCCTTGCTGATGTTGATGACCATGTCCAGCTCTTGGCCGCCGTCCTCGATGGCGCGCCGGGCTTCGGCCAGCTTGATGGCCGTGGTATGGCCGCCGTGGGGAAAACCAATGGTGGTGCTGGGCTTGACGCCGCTTCCGGCCAGCAGTTCTGCGCAGCGTCTCAGGTAGTAAGGCAGGATGCAGACACTGGCGACGTCGTAGGTTAAAGCGAGGCGGATCCCCTGTTCCAAGGCCTGGTCAGAGAGCGCGGGGTGCAACAGCGAGTGGTCGATCATCTTGGCGATGTCGGTGTAAGTGATAGACATAACGATATACCGTTCTTCAGGATAGCCCACGGCGAAATGGGGCAAGCGAGCCATACTGGCATTTGGGGTGCAAGCTGGTGGCTTGGCGGTATGGTCAATGCGGGATTCAGGCCGTATTCTGAAAGTGAGCCGTGGACGTTTGGGAAACGGCCTGCGCCAAAAGCGCCGGAAGTCTTTTACTTTCCGAGCGGCAGAGCGTGGGAACCGGCGGGCTTGGCTCCTCCTTCCCCAAGCCGCCGGTTCTCCTTCACGGCGGCCGCGCACAGAACGCTGCAAGGCCGCGATGAATGCCGCGTGAGATTCCGCATCCATCCGCAGGACAGAGCGGATACAATCCAAGTAGGGAGTTCTAGCGGGAAGCCCTGTCCGAGCGACGGAGGAGCCTATGCAACATGTCTTCATGACCGGGCCGTCCTCTCGCGTTCTGACAATCCTGCTGGCGGGCGGCGCCGGCGAGCGGCTCGGTCCTCTGACCCGGGACGAAGCCAAGCCGATGATGCCTTTCGGGGGCATCTACCGGCTCATCGACATCACTCTCTCCAACTGCGTCAACTCCGGGCTGACCCGGATCTTCATCCTGACGCAATACAAAGCTCTCAGTTTGAACCGGCACGTCCGCGAGGCGTGGAATATCCTTTCGCCGGAGCTGGGACAGTTCATTGAAACCATTCCGCCCACGCGCCGCCGCCGCGATACCTGGTATCTGGGAACGGCTGATGCGGTCTATCAGAACCTTCAGAGCATCGAGGAAGAACGGCCGTCGCAGGTGCTGATCCTCTCGGCCGATCACGTCTACAAGATGGACTACCGGACGATGTTCGAGTGGCACCATCTCCACAAGGCCGACGTCACGGTGGCCACTTGCCAGACCCCGCCCGAGGACGCCTCGCGGTACGGCATCGTCGAGATCGGCGACGACTACCGAGTCACTGGGTTTGAGGAGAAGCCGCAGCATGGGAATCCGCGGAGGTCCCGCTTCAATCCGGAGATGTGCAGCGTCTCGATGGGGGTATATGTGTTCAACACGCCGGTGCTCGTCGACGCCCTCCTGGAGGATGCGGAGGACGAGTCCAGCAGCCACGACTTCGGCAAGGATGTGCTTCCGAAACTGATTCGCCGCTGCCGGGTGATCGCCTACGACTTCATCGACGAGAACCGCAAGGAAGTGCGCTACTGGCGGGACGTGGGAACCATCGATTCCTACTATGAAGCCAACATGGACTTGGTGTCGGTGAGTCCTGTGTTTAACCTGTACGATCAGAACTGGCCGCTGCGCACGGGTCCGGTGCGCATGCCGCCGGCCAAATTCGTCTTCGCCGACGAAGGCGTCCGCATGGGGATGGCGTTGGATTCTCTGGTGTCCCACGGGTGCATCATTTCGGGGGGAAAGGTGGTGCACAGCGTGCTGTCGCCGGGCGTGCGCATCAACAGCCATGCGCTGGTGGAGGATTCCATCCTGCACGCCAACGTTTGGGTCGGGCGGCATTCCCGCATCCGGCGGGCGATCGTCGAGCAGGGCGTGCTGCTGCCCGAGCACACCCAGATTGGCCAGGATCCGGAAGCGGACCGCAAAGCGGGCCATACGGTGACGGACTCGGGCATTGTCGTGGTGCACAACGCCAGCCCAGGCGTGAGGGAAAAACGGGCCCGGCGGCCCGGCCCCCGGGCGCTCCGAGCGGCAAAGTGAGCCGAAGGCCTCGTGGGAGCGGATTGAAGGCGGTCGCCGGCCCGGCGTGTTTTACCCGGCTCCTCCTTGCGTTGAACCTTGGCTGCCGGCGGCGCGCACCGCGTTCATCGCCGCCGCGATCATGCCGCTGATGTCGCTCAAAGTGGAGGGGATGATCAGCGTCGTGCCCTGTTTAGCCAGATTGCCGAACTGGGCAATGTAGGCCTCGGCTACTCGCAACTGCACCGCCTGAAAGCCGCCCGGCGCCTGAATCGCCTCGGCCACACGCCGCAGGCCCTCGGCGGTGGCGTTGGCCACGGTGAGGATGGCTGCCGCCTGTCCTTCGGCTTCATTGATGCGCTGCTGCTTAGTCGCTTCCGACGCCTTGATCACTTTCTGCTTTTCGCCTTCGGCGGTGTTGATGGCCGCGTCACGGGCCCCTTCGGAGGTCAGGATCATGGCGCGCTTCTCCCGTTCGGCGCGCATCTGCTTCTCCATGGCCGCCTGAATGTCCTTCGGAGGGTTGATGTTTTTAATCTCGTAGCGGAGGACTTTGACGCCCCATGGTTCGGAGGCCTTGTCAAGCTCGGTCACCAGGGCGGTGTTGATGTTGGTGCGCTCCTCGAAGGTGCGGTCCAGGTCGATCTTGCCGATCTCGCTGCGCAATGCGGTTTGGGCGAGCTGGGTGATGGCGAAGCGATAGTCGGAAATGCCGTAGGAAGCCCGCTCCGGGTTCATCACCTTTAGATACAGGATCCCGTCGATGCCCACCTGGACGTTGTCCTTGGTGATGCAAACCTGCTCGGGCACGTCGATGGCCTGCTCCTTGAGCGTGTGGCGGTAGCGGATGACGTCCAGAAAAGGAACCAGGATGTGGAACCCGGCTTCCAGCGTGCAGCTATACTTGCCCAGCCGTTCCACCACGTAGGCGCTCTGCTGGGGGACGACAACGGCGGTCTTGGCCAGAATGATCAGGAACAAGACCGCCAACAAGAGGACAACAATCATGGCGCCGGTCATAAGCAGCTCCTCAACAGCTTCTGATATGCAGCGTTAAACCTTCCACGCGCTCGACGCGGCATCGCTGCCCCCGCGCCAAAGGCCCATCGCCGATGTTCTGCGCGCTCCAGGCCGAGCCGCGCAGTTCGACCTTGCCGATGGCGCCAGAGGGAATCTCTTCCATTGCCACGGCGATTTCCCCGGCCAGTGAGTCGACTTGGGGAGCAGGCGAGCGGCTGCGGAACCACTCCAGCAGCGGCCGCCGGAAGAACAATAAGGCCACCAGGGCGAGCAGTGAGAATAGCAGCCACTGCGCCCACAGCGGGAAGCCTGGGAAGACGGCGGAGACCAGAGCCACACACAGCCCAGAGACGCCGAAGAATACGATGTAAAAGCCGCCCGGGGTAAGCAGTTCACCCACGAGCAACAGGAACCCGATCGCCGCCCACATCCACCAGGCCATAAGGAGCTCGCCCGCTCGATCGCCGATTTCGGCCCCGAACGAAGAAGCAAGTATACCCCACGGGGCCGTGCAAGGCGGAGCCTTGCACGCGGCGGGCACGACGCTCGGCTGGCGCCGTCAGCAATGCGGCTCAGGTTTGCGTGCCCGCACGCGCAAATGCCCGAATCGTGTTCTGAAAAACGGCCTACTGCTTAATAATGGTCCCGTCCAGACGCCGGACGTCGCCCCAGCCGCCGTTCAACCGCTGGCGCTCGCCGCTCTCGCCAGATCCGAAGGGATATTTGGCGGCCAGCTTTTCGTTCACCTCGATCCCCCAGCCGGGGGCCTCATTGGCGAACAGATAGCCGTCTTTGGCGACGAGCGTACCAGGGAAGACTTCGCGCACACGCTCGTTAAACGCGGTGTACTCCTGGATGCCGAAGTTGTAGCAGGCCAGATCCAAGGCCACGTTGGCGGCGTGTCCGATAGGCGAGACGTCTCCGGGACCGTGCCAGGCGGTCTTGACACCGAAGATTTCGCCCAGGGCGGCGATCTTGCGGCAGGGCGTGAGGCCGCCTGCCTGCGACACATGGATGCGGATGTAGTCGATGAGGCGTTCGGAGATCAGCGGCACCCATTCGTGCGGGCTGTTGAACAGCTCGCCCATGGCGATCGGCGTGGAGGTCTGCTGGCGCATGATCCGGTACCAGGCTATGTCTTCGGGGGAGAGAGGATCTTCGAGGAAAAACAGCCGGAACTTCTCGACATCGCGTGCCATCTGCAACGCCTGCGTGGGGCTGATGCGCTCATGGACGTCGTGCAGCAACTCGACCTCGTCGCCCAGCTCCTTGCGGCAGGCTTCCAGCATTTGCAGTGTACGGCGAATGTAGAGGGCCGGTTCAAATACGGGCCGGTTGTGCAATGGCTTGAAAGTGACGCCAGAGCGTGTCTGCCCTCCGGCCCCATAAGCGGCCATGCCCGGAATGCCGACCTGCACGCGGACATGCCGGAATCCGCGCGCCATGACGGCCTTGGCGCTTTCGATGACTTGGGGAATGTCCCCGCCGGAGGCGTGCGCGTAGCAGTCGGCGGCCTCGCGGCACTTGCCGCCGAGGAGTTGATAGACGGGCATGCCGGCCTGGCGTCCCTTGATGTCCCACAGGGCCATGTCCACGCCGCTGATGGCGTTGTTCAGCAC
>JAIMAR010000228.1 GCA_023511855.1 Bryobacteraceae bacterium | reverse complement strand
GGGAGGCCTCCCAACTTATACAAAACAAAGAGGCAACCGTTAACAGCAACCAGCTCAACAAGGAGTCAAAAAGCAGCAAAAACAGCTCAAACAACCCAACCAACCAGCAACCACAGCCAAGCATCCTCACCAGGCCGCAGGACCACCACCCGAACCACACCGCGACTCTGCCCTCCAGCGGCGCACATCCCTACACTTCCACCCCCACCACACCCATACTCCGCCTCGGTAACTCTCTGACCCAAACCGCGCCCGGCGAAAGCTCCAAACTCTCGGCGCAACACCGGGATCGCTCGCTGCGCCATCCAGGCTCAAGACCCGGGGCCGTCAGAGCTTAGGCACTGAGATGGTGATGTTGCGGTAGCGGATGCCGCCCGTGTGGTCGCCCTGGAAATAGATCGGGCCAGGCTCGCCTTCGTTGCTGTCCAAGGCGCCGCCCGTGATGCCGGCAATCTCCTGGTTATCCACAATGGTCACTCCGTTGACCACCAGCGTCACGTTACGTCCCACCAAAGTGATCTCGTAGGTGCACCATTCGCCGGGTTTACAGGGCGAGGCCGCCGCGGCCGGCACGAAGCCGTAGATGGCATAGGCCGGACCGCGCCCTGGTTCCGGAAGTCGCGCCGGCGGCGGCATCTGAGCCTCGTAGCGGCCGCGCAGATAAATGCCGCTGTTGGCGCCCGCATCAAGGTTAAACTCCAGGCGCAACTTGAAGTCGTCAAACTTGCGGGTGCTCACAATGTTGTGGCCCTGAGCTTCGTTGACCAGCTCCCCGTTGCGGACGACCCAGTGGTTCTGGGTCGCCCGCGGGTTGCTCGTGTTGTTCAGGGTGACCCAGCCGGTCAGATCCTTGCCATTGAACAGCGGCTGCGGCTCGGACCATTCCTTGGGAGCGGGCCTCTTCAACTCCGGGGCGCGCACCCCCACCACACGGCCCTGCACCTCCTCGCCGCGTTTCTGGACTCCCGTGAGGCGCGGACCGGCAGAGGTCAGCTCCCAGGTTAGCGCCGGGCGCGCGGGGGCGGCAGGCCGGTCTCCTTCGGCCGGCCGCGCCGGCGCCGCGGGCACTACCGTAACGATCAGCGTCGAGCCATCGATGCGTGCGCTCACCGGCCGCACATTTCCTTCGCGCGGTTGGGCTCGGACCGCCAGTTGGCCGTCTCTCTCCGTCACCTCAAGCCAGCTCGGGTAGGTCACGTTCGGCTCGGTAATCGTCAGATCCCAGCGGCCGGCGAAAACTCCCGCTGCCTGCGGCCAGGCTGGGCTCAGAAGGACAACGAGTAGTGCAAAGGAAACACAGACAAGCTTCATGATCGCTTCTCCCGCGCGGCGCCCGAATTCTTACACCCGCTTTGGGACCTCCGCTTACGATCCAGCGTAGCGCACCCTGGCCTATCCTGGTTCTCAACCTTGCCGCCGAAGCCGCCGGCGGCCCGCCCTTGACCGATCCGCACCGGTGCGCGGGCGCCCGTCAGCGGTCCTTGCGCAGTTCGCGGAACAGCTCGCGGAACGTCGCCACCGCCTCCATGGCGTTGACATTGCGGATCTCTTCGCCGAAGTAAGCCCGGGCGAAGGCTCCAAAGCCCACCCATGTCGTTTGCAGCATGCCCTGCATGCGCACGGCCACCACTGGAGCGGAGTTCTGCCGCGCCAGCCGCATCAGGTCGAGCTGCCGCAGCGCTACCGAACCCCGACGCCAGGGGCTGGAAACCACGTTAAAGCCCTGGAGCGCAAAGTAAAGCGCCGTCGGGTGCGCCATCTCGTAATGCCAGTCACAAATGACGATGTCCTTCGGAACCAGTTGCAGCGCCGGTGCGGTCCCGTTGGCGGACGCTTCCCACTTGCCGATGCCGCTCGTCTCCCCGTCCAGAAAACGATCTCCCCACATCCACAGCGTGCGGCCGGATCGCGCCAGGTGGTCTCGCAGGACCCGCACCTCCCCCGCGAATAACTCGGCCTTGTTCCTCCCCTTGCAGCGTGGGCAATCGTCTTCGCCGATGAGGAACACCTCGTCCATGCCCACGTGGAAGGCATCCGCTTCGGCCGCTTCCGCCAGCTCGTCCACCAGGTCGAAGACGACCTCGTGAACCTGCGGGTGCAGCGGGCAGTAGCTCCGGCAGTAAATGCCTTCGTTGCCGGGATATTTGCCCGGCGTCTCATCCAACTCCGGGTGGCTGCGCAGCAACCCGAACGTGGTCTTGCCCCAGGACTGATGGCCGAGGAGGTTGATCATGGGGATCAGCCGGATTCCGGCGCCGCGGGATGCGGCCAGCAGGCGCTGTATGTCCTCGCGGGATAGCGCACGCGGATCCGTCACCTCGGGACGCCGCGTGAACTGGTAGCGGTAGTTGACCTCCAGCACCAGGACGTTGACGCCTTCCTTCGCGAGTCCCTCACGGATGAACCGTTCCGCTAACTCGATTTCCTCCGGGTTTGGGGCCGCCAGGTGAATGCCGCGAACGGGAAACGGTTGTCCGCAAGTCTGGGTTGCCGGCAACAGCAGCCAAACCAGCGTCAAGCAAGCGTAAGCCAGGTATGCCCTCAGAGTTCTCATGGCCGCCTCCTAAACTCGGACCTAGCATACAATAACGCGCCAACCATTCCGCGCCGCCTTCGGTCCTCCGCCGGAGGCAGTGGACAATCGCCCGACAATGGAATATGCTCCCTTCCATGAAAGGAGCAACAAACGTGTCCACCGAACCAGAAGGAGCCCAGGCGACGCGCCGGGGATTCCTAACCGCCATGACCGCCGTTTCCGCGGCTTCGTACAACCGAATTCTCGGAGCGAACAACCGCGTCGGCATCGGCTTCATCGGTTTTGGGCTGATCGGCAAGCAGCACGTGGCCGGTTTCAAAACCTACGACGACGTCGAGATCTTGGGCCTGAGCGACGTCTACAAGCCGCGCCTCGAGGAGGGCCTGGCCTACATCGGCAATCCCAACTGCAAGGGCTACGCGGACTTCCGCAAGATGTATGAGGACAAGAACATTCATGGCGTGGTGGTCGCTACGCCCGATCACTGGCATGCGCTGATGACCATCCTGGCTTGCGCCGCGGGCAAAGATGTCTACGTCGAAAAGCCGCTCACGCTGGCCATCGACGAAGGCAAGTGGATGCTGCAAGCCGAGCAGAAGTACAACCGGATCGTGGTCGTCGGCACTCAGAGGCGGCACAACCGGGCGGTGCTCGAGGCCCGCAAGACCGTGGAGAGCGGAATTCTGGGCAAAATCCACATGGCCAGGCTGGGCTCCACCCGCAATATCTATCCCGGCTTCGGCAAGACCCCGGTCGAGAATCCGCCTCCGGAACTGGACTACGACATGTGGCTCGGTCCCGCCCCCAAAAAGCCGTACCAGGCGCACCGGGCGCTGTATCACTTCCGCTGGTTCTGGGATTACTCGGGCGGGCAAATGACCAACCTCGGCGCTCACAGCATCGACCAGTTGCAGTACGTGATGAACGCCAAGGGTCCGGTGCTGGTGGCCTCCACCGGCGGGCGCTTCGTGCTGGAAGACGATGGCGAAACGCCCGACGTGCAGGACGCCTGGTTCCTGTATCCTCCGAGCCCCGCCGCTCCCAACGGCTGGGTGCTGGCCTTCACCATGCGCGAGGCCAACGCTTACCGTGACACCACCGGTGGGGTCATCATGGGAACCAAAGGGAACCTCTTGTTCGGTAGCAACCAAGTGGTGACGGAGATGCGCGGCGATCCGGTGAACCAGATTCCCCGTTTCCTCGGACACCCGGTGGGCGGTCCGGTTTACACCAACACGCCCTCAGTCCCATGGATTGAAGGAGCGCTGACGGCGCCCCCTGCCGGCCGCGGTGGGGCAGGAGCGGGTGAGGGCCGGGGCGGCGGAGAAGGCGCGGCAGCTCAAGGCCAGGCAGCACGGGGAGCAGCCGGACGCGGAGCTGGCAGCGGCGCGCCGCCGAATTTCCCCGGCGAGGCCGCCATGTACCTCAATCACCGCGACTTCATCAACAGCATCCGGACCCGCCAGAAGCCGCTCTGCGATCTGCTAGGCGGGCACCGGGTCGCAATCACCTGCAACTTGGCTAACATCTCCCTGCGCTTGGGCGGCCGGGCGATCCGCTGGGATCCGGACAAAGAACAGGTGATCGGCGACAAGGAAGCCGCCGCTATGTGCACCCCGCGCTACCGCGCACCCTGGGACAGCGTGCTGCGCAGCGTGGTCAAGGTGTAGGCGGCGCCGCAGAACTCATGGGGGCTGCTCAGCGGCTGAGCCAGCCTCCATCCACCACTACGATGCTTCCGTGCAAGTAGTCTGAAGCGGCGGAAGCCAGGTAGACCACGGTCCCGGCCAGGTCTTCCGGCCGGCCCCAGCGCCCCGCGGGGATCCGCTCCAGAATCGCAGGCCCGCGCTTGGGATCGCGCTCGAGATCGACGGTCACGTCGGTGCGGAAATACCCCGGCGCGATGGCGTTAACATTGACGCCCCGGCCTGCCCATTCATTTGCGAAGGCCCGCGTAAGTTGGGCCACGCCCCCCTTGCTGGCCGCGTAAGCAGGGACAGTGATGCCGCCCTGAAAGCTCAGCATGGAGGCGACAAAGATCACCTTGCCCCGGCCCCGCTCCAGCATCCGCTTGCCGATCTCGCGAGCGAGGATGAATTGCGAAGTCAGGTTCACTTCAAGAATGGGATCCCAGTATTCGTCCGGATACTGATGAGCGGGCGCGCGCAAGATGGCGCCGGCGTTGTTCACCAGGATGTCGATCCGGGGGAGGTCCTCCGTGACGCAGCGGATGAATTCATAGAGAGCCTTGCGGTCGGAAAAATCGCAGCGATAGGCCTTGAATCTGCGCCCGGCGGCCGTCACCGCCTTCTCGACCTCGCTGCCCGACGGCTCCAGCGCCTGGCTGACGCCGGCAATGTCCGCCCCGGCTTCAGCCAGCGCAATGGCCATGGCTTTGCCCAAGCCTCGGCGGCAGCCGGTCACCAGCGCCATCTTGCCATCCAGCCGGAAAAGATCCAGGACTCCCAAGGTAAGACCTCCAAAAGCGCCAGTGTACCGTAGCCTGGGCCATGCGCTGCACCGTAGCCGCCTGCGACGGTGACAGCATGCCTGCCCGCTGGCGCGGTTTCAGCGGTGGCCTCCACGCGCCGGCATCCGGGCCGCCAGGCATCGGCCTGATTGAGTGAATCGCTAGAGTGGAACGGATGCGTTCGACGTCGAGATTGTAGATGATCACTGAGGAGCTTGGAGTATGGGGAGAAAACCCAGGACATTCCCGCCAGTGCATCCCGGGGTGACACTGCGGGAGGACTTTCTGAAACCGTTAGGCCTTAGCGCCAACCGGCTCGCTTCGGAATTGGGGATTCCCGCAGCCCGGATACACGAGATTGTTCGCGGAAACCGGGCTATCACTGCCGACCCCGGCCTGCGTTTGGCGAGGTTCTTTGGAACCACGCCGCAATTCTGGATGAATCTCCAGGCGAATTACGACCTGGAGATGGCTATGAGTGAACGGGGTTCGGAAATTGCGCAGCGCATCCGCCCGCATCGTGCGGCGTAACGTCCGCCGCTGGAGCTCTGAACCCATGCTTGCTGCCCACGGCCAGGGGGCCGAACACACCACCAGCCGGTTCATGCCCTGGGTCACTGAAATTGGGGCCCTGCAAAAGGCGTAAACTGCGGGTGGGGAGTTGCGGAGACTTGCCGCGGCTGCTGGCGGTGAGGGTGGGATTCGAACCCACGGAGGCCTTGCGACCTCAGCGGTTTTCGAGACCGCCCGATTCAACCACTCTCGCACCTCACCTGGCGGCAATCCTCTCGCCCCCAGTATAACCTGCGGGACGATCGCTCGCCGCCCGTCGGACGGGCTGCCAGGGCGGGCGGCCCGAGCCATTGGGCGCTCGGCGAACCGCGTGCTGCCCGCGCCGGACTCTTGCGATTGTCAGCCC
>JAIMAR010000227.1 GCA_023511855.1 Bryobacteraceae bacterium | reverse complement strand
TCCGCCAGACCGACGTCGCGGCCCGCGAGGCGGGCGGCATCACGCAGCACATCGGAGCTTACTGCGTCGAGGTGAACGGCCGCCAGATTACCTTTATCGACACCCCCGGCCATGAAGCCTTCACCCGAATGCGCGCCCGCGGCGCCAAAGTCACCGACATCGTGGTTTTGGTGGTGGCTGCCGACGACGGCGTCATGCCCCAAACCCTGGAGGCGATCGATCATGCCAAAGCCGCGGGCGTTCCCATCATCGTGGCCATCAACAAGATCGACAAGCCCGAGGCGCAGCCCGAACGTGTCAAGCAGCAACTCGCCGACCGGGGTCTGCTGGCTGAGGATTGGGGCGGCGATACGGTCATGGTGCCGGTCTCGGCCAAGACCCGCCAAAACTTGGACCTGCTGCTCGAAATGATCCTCCTCGTCGCCGACATGCAGGAGCTCAAGGCCAGCCCCTCCCGGCCAGCCATGGGCAATGTGCTCGAAGCCAAACTGGACAGAGGCCGCGGTCCGGTGGCTACAGTGCTGGTGCAGAATGGAACTCTCTCGGTCGGCGATTACTTCATCTGCGGGTCGGTTTTCGGTAAGGTGCGGGCGATGTACGACCACCTCGGGCGCCAGGTCCGCAGCGCCGGACCCTCGACCCCCGTGGAGGTGCTGGGCTTGGACGCCCTTCCCGAGGTGGGCGACACCTTCCAGGTCGTCACCGACACGGCCAAGGCCAAGCAAATCGTCATGTACCGCGAAGCCAAGGCCCGTGAACAGGCTATGGCCCGCAGCTCTCGGCTCTCGCTGGACCAGCTTCACGAGCAGATCAAAAGCGGCGAAGTCAAAGAATTGCCGATCATTCTCAAGGCCGACGTCAGCGGCAGCGCCGAGGTGCTCAGCGAAGCCTTGCAGAAACTTTCCACCGAAAAAGTCAAGGTTCGCATCCTGCACGCCAGCGTCGGCGCCATCACCGAGACCGACGTCCTGCTGGCCTCCGCCTCCAACGCCATCATCATCGGCTTTAACGTGCGGCCGGAGCGGACCGCCGCCCAGTTGGCCGAACAAGAGAAGGTCGATATCCGGCTCCACACCATCATTTACGAGCTCGTCGATGAGATGCGCCGCGCCATGGCGGGCCTCCTGGAACCCGTTTACAAGGAGGTCTACCGCGGCCGCGCCGAAGTCCGGGAGATCTTCCATATCAGCAAGGTGGGCAACGTGGCCGGCTGTGTGGTTCAGGATGGCCTGATCAGCCGCGACAGCCAGGTCCGGGTCCTGAGAGACAACGTGGTGGTTCACACCGGCAAGATCGCTTCTTTGCGCCGCTTCAAAAACGACGTGAGCGAAGTCAAAAGCGGCGCCGAGTGCGGCATTTGCCTCGAGAATTTTGGTGATTTTAAGCCCGGGGACATCCTGGAAGCGTTTGTGACGGAGCGGGTGGCGGCGGAGGCTCTGGTCTAGCGCCGGTCCGGCCGCCGGGCGCCCGGCCTTTGACTGTCTATGGCCAGCATTGGGGTGCTCACGCTGGAGCTTCGCTTGGAGCACGCTCATTCCCTGAAGGACAAACGGCATGTGGTCCAGGGGCTCAAGGACCGATTGAGGAGAAAATTCAACGTCGCGGTCGCCGAGATCGATTACCAGGACACCTGGCAGCGAGCCTTGGTGGCCGCTGTGACCGTCTCGGGCGACCACGAGCGGGCCGCGCTGATCCTGCAAGCCGCGGAACGGGATGCCGCACAGTGGCTGGGCGGAGATTTGGTGGACGCCACCGTAGAGTGGCTGGAGTAGAACCGCCGTGGACGGCCGCCGATCAGAACGAGTCCGGGAAGCCATTCGGGAAGAGCTCAGCGAAATCATCGCTTACGAGCTGGAGGACCCGCGCGTCCAAAGGGTTGAGGTGACTGACGTTTTGCTTTCGCCGGACTTGCGCCACGCCCACGTGCGGCTCCATCTGGAGGGCGATGAAAAAGGGCAGGCCCAATGCCTGGCGGCCCTCGACGGCGCACGCCGGTTCCTGCGGCGGCAACTGGCGGTGCGTATCCGCCTCTACCGGACCCCAGAGCTGCACTTCGAGCCGGACCTGACGAGCGCCGGCGGCCGGCCCCACGCCGGATCCGTCGGCCCAAACCCGGTCGGGAAAGTTCCATTTCCTTATTAAATGAACAGGTTAGCGCAGGTCCCGAGTCCGCTGCCCAAGTTAACAAATTTATGAAAATCGTTCGAAAATTCAAACAGGTTGTGCTAATTTTGTTATTAGCGGTCCTGGCTGCCCCGGCCGGCGAGCTGTTGCGGCTGGAAGACAGCATGGACGCGATGGGGGCCACTTTCACGGTCATCGCGTACGGCGAGGACCGGCAGAAGCTGCAAGACGGTGTGGAAGCGGCCCTGAATGAGGCTCGGCGGCTGGACGCCCTGTTGTCCAACTACCGGCCGGACAGCGAGTGGAGCAAAATCAACCGCATGGCGGCGGTCGAGCCCGTGGTCGTCTCGCAAGAGTCGTTTGACCTGTTGTCGTTCTGCGTGAGGTTCAGCCGGCAAAGCGAAGGCGCCTTTGATATCACGGTCGGTCCCTTGATGCGGGTGTGGGGATTCTACCGCAACCGGGGACGGCTGCCGTCCAAGGAGGAAATCGAGGCCGTGCTGCCCCAGGTCGGCTATGAGAACATTCTGCTCGACCCGATCCGGCGCACGGTCCGCTTCGCCAAGCCCGGCGTCGAGATCGACCCCGGGGGGATTGGCAAAGGCTATGCGGTCGACAAGATGGTGGAGCGGCTCAAGGAATACGGGATTGCCTCGGCGCTCATCTCGGCCGGGGGCAGCAGCATCTACGGACTGGGAACCCCTCCGGGCGACACGGGCTGGACCGTCCGTATCCGCCACCCACGCAAGTGGTCGGAAACCCTGGAGGAGTTGCAGCTCCGCAACGAGTCGCTGTCCACTTCAGGCGACTACGAGAAGTTTTTCGAGGCGGGCGGGCGGATTTACAGCCACCTGATGGACCCCCGCACGGGCTACCCCGCCGTGGGGACGGCATCGGTCAGCGTGGTGGCGCCCCAAACTTTGATCAGTGAGGCCTGGACCAAGCCCTTCTTTGTCAACGGCCGGGCTTGGGCCGAGAAGAACAAACCCAAGGATCTTCGAGTGTTCATTTGTGAAGATAAGGCGGAAGTGACATGCGCGTGGCTCCAATGAGCAGCCGGTTTTTGGATGCCTGCCGCCGCCGGCCCACCGATGTGCGGCCGGTGTGGTTCATGCGGCAGGCCGGGCGTTATCTCAAACAGTATCGGGAAATCCGGGCCAGCTACGGAATCCTGGAAATTTGCAAGAAGCCGGATCTGGCGGCGGCCGTGACCCTTCAGCCGGTCGAGATCCTCGACGTCGACGCGGCGATCATCTTCGCGGACCTTTTGCTGCCCGCCGAGGTGATGGGGCTGAAGCTGCGCTTCGCCCCGGCCGGCGGGCCCGTCATCGACAACCCCGTCCGCACCTCAGCCGACGTGGATGCCCTGTCGATCACCAATACCGACGATCTGGGCTACGTGGGCGAGGCCATCGGGCTGGTGGTCAAGGCTCTCGGCAACAAGGTCCCCGTCATCGGTTTTGTCGGCGCGCCCTTCACCATGGCGAGCTACATGATCGAGGGCTGCTCGACCCGCTATTTCCTGCGCACGAAGCAGATGATGTACCACAACGAGACCTTGTGGCGCAGGCTGATGGGCAAACTGGTGGACGTGCTGGGGCCCTTCGCCTTAATGCAGGTGGCCTCCGGGGCGCGCGCCGTGCAGGTGTTCGACAGTTGGGCCGGCGCACTCAGCCCGGACGATTATGTCCGCTTCGTCGCCCCGTACTCCCGAGCTCTGATCGAGCGGATCCGCTCCAGCGGCGTGCCGGTCATCCACTTCGGCACCGGCGCGGCGGGCTTCTTCCGGGAGCTGCACGCCGCCGGCGGAGACGTCATGGGCGTCGACTGGCGCGTCAACATCGATCAGGCCTGGATGGACATCAGCTACCGCTCGGCGGTCCAGGGCAACCTGGATCCGGCGGCCCTGTTTGCGCCGCTCCATGAATTGAAGGCCAAGGTCACGGAGCTGCTCAAGCGCACCGGCACGCGGCCCGGCCACATCTTCAACACCGGCCACGGCATTCTCCCCGAAACGCCGGTCGAGAACGTCAAGGCCGTCGTCCAAATGGTGCGCGAATTCCGGCCATGAGGGACGCGGTTTTGCTGCTGGCGCACGGCGCGCCCGAGCGCAGCGAGGAAGTAGGCGAGTATCTGATGCTGGTGAGGGGCGGCAGGCCCCTGGCCCCCGAACTGGTGGAAGAGATCCGCTCGCGTTACGACGCCATCGGCGGAGGCTCCCCGCTGACCGCCCGGACCCAGGCCCAAGCCGCTGCGCTGGAGCGCAAACTCGCCGCCGACGGCCTCCCCGTCCATGTTTACTTCGGCATGCGCAACTGGCGCCCCTCCATCCTGGAAACCATGAGCCGGATGAAGGCCGACGGCGTCGAGCGCATCGCCGCCATCTGCCTGGCCCCGCAGTATTCGAAGTTCAGCATCGGTCTCTATTTCCGCCGCACCCAGGAGGCCAAGACACAGTTGGGCTTCAACGCCGAAATCCTTTGGGCCAAAAGCTACCACGATCACCCTTTGCTCATCGAAGCCTTCGCCCAACGCCTGACTCCGATGCTGCCCGCCCAGATGGTCCTGTTTACGGCGCACAGCTTGCCCGAAAAGATCCTGGAGACCGCCGACGCCTACGACGCCGAGGCCAAAGCGACCGCGCGCGCCGTGGCGGCGCGTCTGGGTTTGGAGCGATGGGAGTTCGCCTACCAGAGCCAGGGATTGACCGATGAGAAATGGCTCGGTCCCACCGTCGAATCCAGAATTGACGAGTACGCCCAGGCGGGGATCCAAGATCTGGTTCTAGCTCCAATCGGCTTCGTCAGCGACCACGTGGAGATCCTTTACGACGTGGACATTCTATTCCGCAACTATGCCGCCGAGCGCGGAATCCGCCTCCGCCGCCCCGAGAGCCTCAACGATTCGCCCACTTTCATCGCGGCCCTGGCGGACGTGGCCCGGCAAAAGCTGGGGGCGGGCTGAGTGCGGCGGGTGGTCATCATCGGCGGCGGCATCTCCGGCCTGTCCGCCGCCTATCATCTGGCCAAGGCCGGCGTGCCCTCCACGCTGGTCGAGCGCCGTCCGCGCCTGGGCGGCGTGATCCAGACCGAACGCGTGGAAGGCTGCCTGGTCGAGGCCGGCCCGGATAGCTTCCTCAGCGCCAAGCCCTGGGCCATGGACCTCATCCGGGAGCTGGGCTTAGCCGGCGAGGTCATCGCCTCCAATGATCACCTGCGCACCACCTACATCCGCAAGCGCGGACGCCTCGTGGCGCTTCCCGACGGACTGATGCTCATGGTCCCCACGCGGATCCTGCCCATGGTCACCACGCCGCTTCTCGGCTGGCCCACTAAGATCCGCATGGGGCTGGAATGCTTTCTACGTCCCGTAGCTGCGCCGCCCGCGGACCGTTCGGTGGCCGACTTCATCCGCGCCCACTACGGACAGGAGGCCGTCGACTACCTGGCGGAGCCGCTGCTGGCCGGCGTCTACGGCGGCGACCCCGAGCGGCTCAGCGTCACCAGCGTGCTGCCCTTGTTTGCCGAGCTGGAGCAGAAGTACGGCAGCCTCTCCCGGGGCGTGCTGAGCGCCCGGCGGAACCGCCCCCGCGGGGCGCCTGCCCCTCCGCTGTTCCAAACCCTCAAGAGCGGACTGGGGTCACTTATCCAAAAGCTGATGGAATCTTGCGCCGCCTACCTCACCGTTATCCACGATGAGGCCCTCGAGATCCGCCGAGCGGAAGGACGCTTCGAAGTTCAACTGGCCGGAGGCACGCTGGAGGCGGACGATCTGATCCTGGCCTGCCAGGCGGACGAAGCCGGGCGGCTGCTTTCCTCGCTGGATCCGGATCTGGCCAAAGATC
>JAIMAR010000023.1 GCA_023511855.1 Bryobacteraceae bacterium | reverse complement strand
TAGAGGGCTCGAGCCAGTGCTTTCACTGCCGCTTCCATTACGTGGTGGGCCTCCCGGCCTGCCAAAAGCCGCACGTGGAGGGTCACCCTGGCATGGTTAGCCAGCCCGCGCAAGAACTCCCGCAGGTGGTAGGCGCTGACCCCGCCCGCGCTGCCCGCAATAGGGAGTTCCTCCACCGGAAACACCAACAAGGGCCGCCCCGACAGGTCGAGGACGGCCTGCACCAAGGTCTCGTCCATCGGCACGGTGGCCTCGCCGTAACGCTCGATTCCCTTGAGATCGCCCAAGGCTTGCCCTAGGGCCATTCCCAGGGTGATGCCCACGTCCTCGACCAGGTGGTGAACGTCCACGGCGAGATCTCCCTGGGCCTCGACCTCGAGAAAAAACCGTCCGTGCCGCTGGAAGGCGGTAAGGAGGTGGTCGAGGAAGCCCAGCCCGGTGGCGATCTGCCCCCCGATCGGCCCGTCCAGACCCAAGGTGAGGCGGATGTGGGTCTCGGCGGTGTTGCGCTCGACGCTGGCTTTACGCATAGCCCACCCCGGCTATTTCGAAAACCGCTTGGAGAAGGCGATCGTTTTCGCTGGGTGTTCCCACCGAGATGCGCACACACCCCTCGAGCCCAGTGTAGTGGTCTTGCCGCCGCACCAAGATGCCGCGCTCGAGGAGGGAACGGTAAGCTTGGGCGGCGTCGGGGGTGCGCACCAGCAAAAAGTTGGTGTGGCTCGGGTAAACCTGCCAGGTGGGGTGCTGCCTCAAAGCGCGGTATAGCCGTTCGCGCTCCGCCTGCACCTCCCGCACCCGCTCTTGGATCTGCTGCTCCGGGATCAGGACCCGCAGAGGGCTCTGGATTGCGCTGGGCTGCGCCATGGCAATTTGATTGTAGTACGATACCATTCAGGAGAAGGCGCTGAGGACAGCCAAGACCCGCAAGAAGACCAGCGATCCGCAAGTTGAACCGTGGCGCACCGCCGTGCGCGCCGCCGAATCCAAAAAGGCGATAGATATTCGCGTGCTCGACCTTCGCGGCGTCACCTCCTTCACCGATTTCTTCGTCATTTGCTCCGGATCTAACCCGCGGCAGATTCAAGCCATCGCCGATGAGGTCGCCCTGACGCTCAAAAAGCAAGGCCACGCCCCGCTCCATGTGGAAGGCTACGAGAACGCCGAGTGGGTGCTGGCCGACTTCGGCGACTTTATCGTCCACGTCTTTTCCGAGAAAGCGCGCCTCTACTACGATTTGGAGCGCTTGTGGCGGCAGGCTAAAGTCGTCGAATGAACTCTCTCCGCGCTGCCGCGGAGGCTGCCGGCTTGCGCCCGCCAGGCGACCAGCTGCAAGGAGGGGAGCGAAGTCACTTTGCGGTGATCAGCATCCGCGCCGCCACCACCAGCAGAAAACCCGCATACAGCCGGCGCACCACCTCCGGAGGCAGCGAGGTCGTGATCCTCGCGCCGAAGTAGGCCCCCAGGAATAACCCAATCGCGACCAGCGCCGCGTAGCGGATATTGATGAAGCCTTCGCGGTAATACTGAAACGCTCCCAGCAACCCAACGGGAGGGATCAGGGCCGCCAGACTGGTGCCAATCGCCTCCGCCTCCTTCATCTTCAACAAGAACAACAAGGCGGGCACGATAATGAGGCCGCCTCCGATTCCAAACATGCCCGCGAACACGCCCGCCACAAGTCCGATCGCCAGCAACGCCAAGTTCGTCATGTCGTTCGCAGTCTAGCAAAACGCTCCAGCCGCCTGTAAACCTTTGCGGCGCGTTGTCGTCGGTAACGATAGGTATGATAGGCGTGATGGCCCGGCCTTCCGACACCGGTGCACGGGCGGAGCCTGTGCTTGCGGCCGGTTTTGACGCCTGGATGCGGGCGGAGCAGGGCCGCATCTACCGGCTTTGTTTTCATCTGCTTGGCGACCGGGAGGAGGCCGACACTTTGACCCAGGAGGTTTTCCTGAAGGCCTTCCGGGCGCTGAGCGCGCCCGGCAGCTTGGGGCCTCAGGATCCGGCCAAATGGCTCACCCGGGTGGCCGTCAATGCTTGTCTGGACCGGTTGCGGTCCAGGCGTTGGCAGTTCTGGCGGCGGAGAATCAGCCCTGAGGATGAAGCGGCCGTGCTGGCGGTGGCGCCGGACCCGGCCCCGAATGCCGAGGACCGGTTCTTCGGCGCCGAGATCGCCGCCCGTTTGAACCAGGCCCTTGGCACTCTCAGTGGACAACAAAGGGCCGTATTTGCGCTGAAGCACTTCGAGGGCCGGAGTCTGAAAGAGATCGCGGAGATCTTGGATCTGGACTTGGGCACGGTGAAGGCCCACCTGGCGCGAGCGTTGGCGAAGCTGCGCCGGGAGTTGCACGATCTGTATTTCGGTCCGGCCTCACGGCGAGAAGGGAGGAACGCCCATGGCGCTGAGACACTGGACAGACGATGAATTGATCGCGCATCTGTACGAGATGGGTCCAGAAGATGGGCATCTGGAGGCCTGCGCCGAATGCGCCGCGCGCTGGCAGCAACTGCTGGCCCGGCGCGAGGAACTTCGCGCGCCGCTTCCGTTGGACGAGGTCCAGTTGTTCCGGCAGCGGCAAGCTGTCTATGAAGCGGCCCAAGCCCGCCCGGCCCGCCGCTGGGTGCACTACGGTTTAGCTGCGGCTGCTTCGGCGGCGGTGTTCGCCATCGCCCTCTCGGTGAGCCGCTTGGCAGGCCCGCCCGCACCCGTCACGGAGGGGCCGCCGGCGATCTCCGATTCGGAACTTTTGGCCGACGTTTATTCGCTGGTGCATAGCTCCGAGCCGGCCGCGCTTGAGCCGGTCCGGGCCCTGTTTGAGGAGGTGGAGCCATGAGGAGATTCGCACTACTATTTGCTTTCGCTGCGGCCCTATGCTGGGGCCAGGTGATAGATGACTTCCCCTGGTGGGACAGCCCGATCGCGCAGAATCTGAACCTGTCGCCCGAGCAGCACAAGCAGATTCAGGCCACGGTGCGCGAGTTCCGCGACCGGCTGATCGAGCAGCGGGCCGCCGTTCAGAAGGCCGAGGCCAACCTCATGGATTTGATGAACGAGGACCAGGTCAATGAAGCCAAGACGCGCGAGATGGTAGAGAAGGTGGTCGCCGCGCGGAGTGAGTTGATGCGCACGGTCTCGCTGATGAGCGTGCGGTTGCGCACGGTGTTGACCCGGGAACAGTGGCAGGAGCTGCGCCGCCGGCGGGCGCAACAACTGGCCCGGCGCCCACAAGGCCCTGGAGTGCGGCTGGGGCTTGGAACGGAAGCAGGGCCGGCTTTGCGTCCCAGGTTGCAGCAGCCGCTGCCCGCCGCTCGCCGCCAGCTCCTGTTGCAGCGTTTGAGGCAACTCGACCGGCGGCTCCAGCAGCAGGCCGGCCAGCTCAGCCCGCGCGAGCGCGAAGAGATCCTGGAGCGTCTGCGTGAGCTCGAGCAGATTGTAGCTGGCGAGGCCGGGCCGCCGCCGCGTCCTCAAGTGGGTCCCGAGCGCGGGCCCGCCGGTCCGCCTTCCGGCCAGCAGTTCTAAGTGCAGTGCGGCGCGGCTGCGCGCTGACCCAGGCGCAAGTGGCTGAGCCTGTTACAATAAGGTTAAGCAGGCGGCAGCCGATGCTAGCAACGCGCACTCTGGCGGAGGAAATCCTCGAGCTTAAGAAGGAACGCCGCGCCATCCTTCTGGCCCACCACTACCAGGAGCCGGAAATCCAGGAGCTGGCCGACGCCATTGGAGACAGCCTTGAGCTGGCCCGCAAAGCGCGCGAGTTCCAGGGGGATGTCATTGCCTTCTGCGGGGTCTGGTTCATGGCAGAGACCGCCAAAGTTCTGAACCCGGGCCGCACCGTGGTCGTCCCGGACCGGGAGGCCGGATGCAGCCTCGTCGAAAGCTGCACCGCGGATCAAGTACGGGCTTATCGCCGCCAGTACCCGGATCACGTGATCGTCAGCTACATCAACACGTCCGTGGAGGTGAAGGCGGAGAGCGACATTCTGTGCACCTCGCGCAACGCAGTCCAGGTGGTCAACTCCATTCCGCCCGAGCGAACGATTCTGTTCTTGCCCGACCGCAACCTGGGCAGCTACGTCAAGAAGCAGACGGGGCGTGAGAATTTCAAGATCTGGCAGGGGACCTGTATCGTCCACGCCACCTTCGCAGCCCGGCGCCTGGCCGGCGCCCGCGCCGAGCATCCCGAGGCCAAAATCGCCGCCCATCCGGAGTGCCCGGAAGAGGTCCTGGCCATGGCCGACTTTATCGGTTCCACTTCGGCCATCATCGAGTACTGCGTGCGGACGGATGCGCCCGAATTCATCGTCATGACCGAAAGCGGGGTGGCCCATTCTTTGAATAAGAGGGCCCCGGGCAAGAGGTTCTACTTCATCCCCAACGAGCAGTGCAATTGCAGCGAGTGCCCCTACATGAAAATGAATACCTTGGAGAAGCTGCGCGACTGCTTGCGCGATCTGAAGCCCGCCGTCGAGATTCCTCCCGAAATCATGCGCCGCGCCCTCGTCCCCCTGGAGCGCATGCTGGCGGTCTCTTAAGTTCCGCCGTGCGGGCTTGTGCCTGGCCGTACAATAGAAGTTTTCCATGCGAATCGCACTGGCCCAAGTGAACACCACTGTGGGCGACCTGGAAGGAAACGTCGACCGGATGCTGGAAGCAGCCCGGCGGGCCGCGGCCGATGGCGCGGACCTGGTGGTGTTTCCCGAGCTGAGCATTACCGGCTATCCCCCTTGGGATCTAGTGGAAAAACCTAGCTTCCTTCAGCGCACCGAAGAACAGCTTTACCGCATGGCCCGCGCCACCGCTTCGCTCAGCGCGTCGGTCATTTGCGGTTATGTCGGCCGCTCCAACTCCAATACCGGCAAGGCGGCCACCAACAGCGCGGCGCTGCTGGAGCGGGGCGAAGTCGTCTTCCGCCAGGATAAGATGCTGCTGCCCACCTACGACGTCTTTGACGAAGCCCGCTACTTCGCGCCGGCTGAGCGCCAGAGCCTCTGCCAGGTGCGGGGACGGAACATCGCCCTGACCATTTGCGAGGACGCCTGGAACGACAAGCAGTATTGGGAGCGGCAGCTTTACCGGCGCGACCCGGTCGAGGAACTGGCCGCCCAAGGCGCGGAGTTGCTGATCAGCATCAACGCCTCGCCCTACCACATGGGCAAACGGGCTCTGCGCCGGGACATCTTCACCGCGGTCGCCCGCCGGCGGGGCATGCCGGTCCTCTACGTCAATCAGGTGGGCGGTAACGACCAGTTGGTCTTCGACGGCAGCAGCTTCGCCGTAGACCCCGCCGGCCGCATCATCGCCTCGGCTGCTTCGTTCCGCGAAGACTTGGTCTTGGTGGACCCCGACGCCGGCTCGGGCGATCAGCACGAAAACCTTCCCGATGAGCGCGAGGCGGTCTACGAGGCCCTGGTGCTGGGCACCCAGGATTACTTGCGCAAGTGCGGTTTTCAGAGGGTTCTGCTTGGCTTGAGCGGGGGCATTGATTCGTCGCTCACCGCTGTCATCGCCGCTGACGCCGCCGGTACGCAGAACGTGGTGGGCGTCGCCATGCCAGGCCCCTATTCCTCCGAAGCCAGCCTCGCCGACGCCCAAGCCTTGGCCCGCAACCTCGGCATTCGCTTCGAAGTGATCTCGATAACGCCGGTCTACGAAAAGTTCTTGGAGATCCTGGACCCCCTGTTCAACGGCGCGGCGCGCGACGTCACTGAGGAGAACTTGCAGGCACGCTTGCGCGGCGTCACCCTGATGGCGCTCTCCAATAAGTGGCGGGCGCTGGTGCTCACCACCGGCAACAAAAGCGAAATCGCCGTGGGCTACTGCACGCTATACGGCGACATGATCGGCGGCTTGGCCGTCATCAGTGACGTGCCCAAGACCATGGTCTACGAGCTGGCCCGCGTCGCCAACCGTCGCCACCCGGGGGCCATCCCCGAAAGCGTGTTCCAAAAGCCTCCTTCTGCCGAGCTCCGGCCCAACCAGAAGGACACCGACTCGCTGCCGGAGTACCCGGTGCTCGATGCCATTTTGCGCGGCTACATCGAGGAAAACCAGAGCCCGGTTGAGATCGCTGCTGCCAACGGGTTGCCCCTGGAGCTGGTCCGCGAGATCGTGAACAAGGTCGACCGCAACGAGTACAAGCGCCAGCAAGCCGCCCCCGGCCTCAAAGTAACCACCAAGGCGTTCGGCGTGGGGCGCCGCTTCCCCATCGCGCAGAGGTTCTTCGAATGAGGCGGATCTGGATCGCCGCAGTCCTGCTGCCCCTCCTGGCGCTTTGGAGCCAGACCCCAGAGCGCGTTCAGGTGGGGCCCTTGCCGGGCGGGGGCGTGCTCCTGAACAGCGCCTGGATCGTCTGGCCCGCAGGCCGGCAGGTGCAGGTCGATTCCTTTCCCATGTCCAGCGCGCTGTCGCCGGACGGGCGATACCTGCTGGTTTTGAACGCCGGTCAGAATCCACCCTCCATCAGCGCCGTGGATCTGGAAAGGGGACGCGAGGTTTCGCGGACGCCCGTGCCGGACGCCTGGCTGGGGCTAGCCTTCGCCCCCAAGAGCAGCCGGCTCTACGTGGGCGGCGGCGCGCAAGCCGCCGTTTACGAATTCGAGTTTGCGGATGGCCAGTTGCGACCCGCCCGGACGTTCCCCCTGGTCGAACCCGCCAAGCGGACCGAGCGGGATTTCGCCGGAGATGTAGCCTTCTCGCCCGATGGCCGCCTTCTTTATGTGGCCGAGCTGTTCCGCAACTCGATCGCCGTGGTGAACCCGCAGTCGGGCCGCCTGATCGAACGCTTCCCCACCGGACGCCGTCCTTATCGGATTCTGTTCCACCCCGACGGCCAGTCGTTTTTCATCTCTAGTTGGGCCGACGGCACGATTTTGCGCCACATGGCTGAGACCGGCGCGCTCATGACGCGCTCGGCGCTCGCCCCTCATCCTACCGATATGGTATGGGTGGGCGGCCGCCCCAAAACCGACCCGGACGAACCGGCAAGTCCTTACGTAGCAAGGATTTTCATAACGGCCTCGAACACCAACAACCTGTATTCGATGGGCGTGACCGAAGCCAACGACGTCCGCTTACTGGGTCCGGTCAATCTGGCCCTCTCGCCTCGCCAGCCCGCCGGCATGACTCCCAGCGCGCTGGCTTGGGATGCCTCGCAAGCGCGCCTCTACGTGGTTTGCTCGGATGCCAATGCCGTGGCCGTGGCGGACGCGGCCTACGAGAAGCCTGTTGCTCTGGGTTTGATTCCGGTTGGATGGTACCCGACTTCGGTGCAGGTCCTGCCTGGCGGCGGTCTGGCGGTGGTCAACGGCAAAGGGACAGGATCCCCGCTTGCGGGCACTGTGTCCTTGCTTTCCCCTCAGGACTTGGCCCCGCTGGAGGCGCACACGCGCGTGGTCTTCGAGAATTCGCCCTACGATGATTCGCTGCTGGACGATGCCGGCACAGGCCCCGGCAATCCCATTCCCTCCAAACCCGGCCAGCCCACTCCCATCCGGCATGTGTTCTATATCGTCAAGGGCGGATTCGCCTACGACGAAGTCTTCGGCGCCTTCCGGCCGGGCAACGGCGACCCCGCGCTGGCGCGCTTCCGGGAGACTGATCTCCCCAATCACTTCCGCCTGGCGCGGGAGTTTGTGCTGCTGGACAATTTCTACCGCAATGGGGACGGTTATGGCGACGGCTTGCAGTGGTCCTTCGCGGCGATTGCCTCCGGCTTCGTCCAGAAGCTGTGGCCCGCCAGCGCCGGCGGACGGCGGCCGTGGAACGCCTTCGACGGGGCCGAGCCTGCCTCCTACCCGCCGGCGGGCTATCTGTGGCACAACGCGGTCCAAGCCGGACTGACCGTGCGGAACTACGGCTGCATGGTTCGCGAACCAACCTTGAAGGCCTATACGGCTGCGGAGGCTCCTGGGGCTACAGACCTGACTCGTGCCGAACTCCTTGTGCGGGAACTCGACGGCTCTGACAAGACGGGCGCTCCTGCGCCGCGCCTGGTCACCCTCTGCCTGGATGTAGGCAACCCCAAGGATCAAGACCAGGCTTTGGGCCGGATCGTAGAGGCCGTTTCGCGAAGCCGCATCTGGCCTTCGGCGGTTGTTTTTGTGATCGAAGCCGGCGGCCCCTCAGGCAAGGACCACGTCAGCCCGTACCGCGCGCCCGCTCTGGTCGTCTCACCATACGCCCGCCGGCGGACGGTGGACAGCACGCTTTACAATACGGTGTCCGTGCTGCGGACGATCGAGCTGCTTCTGGGCTTGCGTCCCATGACTCACTACGACGCGGCGGCGCGTCCGCTGGCGGCCAGCTTCCAACCGCAGCCGGACGCCACGCCGTATTCAGCGGCAGGAGGAACCCGCTAGCGCCTATGGGCAAGATCTATCTCTGTTTCCTCTGGCACATGCACCAGCCCTACTACAAGGACTTGGCCAGCGGCGAATACAGGCTGCCCTGGACGCGGCTTCACGCGCTCAAAGACTACCGCGGCATGGTGAAACTGCTGGAGGAGTTCCCGGATATCCGGCAAACCTTCAACGTGGTTCCTTCACTGATGGTGCAGATCGAGGATTACGCCAGCGGTCAGGCTCAAGATCCTTTTCTGCGCTGCGCGCTGAAGCCCGCCGAGGAGTTGACCGAGGAGGAACAGCACTTCATCTTGCAGTATTTTTTCCAGGCCAACCCGTCCCGGATGATCTACCGCTACCCCCGTTACGGCGAGCTCTTCGATGCCTGGCGCACCTCAGGCCGCGATTTCAAGCGCGCGCGGCGAGTCTTTACGCCCCAGGCGTACCGCGATCTTCAGGTCCTCTCACAGATCGTCTGGTTCGATGAGGACCTGCTGCGGGACGACCCGGCTGCGCGGCGGCTGGCGGCCAAAGGGCGCGGCTTCTCGCTCGAGGATCAAGCCGAGATCGGCCGCATCCAAATCCAATACCTCACCACCGTGATCCCGGCCTACCGTGAGCTTGCCTCCAGCGGCCAGATCGAAATCTCGACAACCCCCTTCTACCACCCCATCTTGCCGCTGTTGTGCGACTCCTCCATTGCTGAGGTAGCCCACCCGCATGTCCCGCTGCCCACGCGGTTCCGCTATCCCCAGGACGCGCGCCTGCAACTGGAGCGCGCCCGAGACTACGTGGTCGAAACGTTCGGACGAGCGCCAGATGGCTTGTGGCCCTCAGAAGGCTCCGTCTCGGACGAGGTGCTGGGCATCGCCGCTGAAACCGGCTTCCGCTGGCTCGCCACCGACAACGGCGTTCTGGCCCGGACTCTCGGCCGCCCCATCCACGCCGCCGACGGCTACCGGCCTTATCTGTGGAGCAAGGATGGCCGCCAGATCCACGTCGTCTTCCGGGATCATTTTCTCAGCGATCTGGTGGGCTTCGTCTACTCGCGCATGGGCGCCGCCGAAGCCGCCGCGGACTTCCTCCACCGCATCCGCGAAAACTGCGCGGGCATCCTGGCCGAAGGGCGCACCGCCCTTGTGCCGGTGATTTTGGACGGCGAAAACGCCTGGGAGTATTACGAACAGAATGGCCGTCCGTTCCTTCGCGAGCTGTACCGGATGATTTCGTCGGACCCGAAGATGGAGGCGCTCACGATCAGCGAAGCGTTGGCGCGCCTTGAATCGGACCGTCTCGGCGGGATCTTTCCGGGCTCTTGGATCAACGCCAACTTCGACATCTGGATCGGCTCGGAAGAGGACAATCAGGCTTGGGAATACTTGCTCCGCGCGCGCCAAACCTACGACCGCGTGCTCGCTTCCCCGGAAGCGGATTCCATCCCGGAACAGAAGCGGAAGCTGGCGCTGGAAGAACTCCTGATCGCGGAGGGCAGTGACTGGTGCTGGTGGTATGGTCCGGAACACACCTCGGAAAACCGGCCCGAGTTCGACAAGTTGTTCCGGGACCACTTGGCGATGGTCTACCGCGCGCTGGGACTGGCGCCCCCGGAGGAGCTTTCGCGCCCCATCTTGAAAATCACGGCGGCCGAGTACCACTGCCCGCCCTCTTCCTACATCCAGCCGGTTCTGGACGGGGAAGTGACTTCGTTTTTCGAATGGCTGGGGGCCGGGGTGGTGCGCGTGGACGGCCGGTCAGGCGCCATGCACGGCGGAGGGCCGCTCATTAAGGAACTCCGTTACGGCTGTGATGGGGTCCATTTCTTCCTCCGTCTCGACTTTGAAGAAGCGGCAATGGCTTCCCTTGTCGGCATGGAGGTGCGGGTCAATGCTGGGATTGCCAGCCTGACCGTACGGTTAGAACCCGACGGGGCAGTCCTCGAAGAGGGCGCTCCGGCGCAAACCCTGGTGGCTTTCCGCAAAACCCTGGAGTTCTCGCTTCCCTTGGCGGCGACAGGAATCCAGAGCGGCGATCCTCTCCGGCTACAGCTCTCGCTCTGGCACGAGGGCCTGCCGTTGGATGCGGTCCCTCAGCATGGCTGGCTGGAGTGCCCCACTGCGGAGCCGGCCGAGTGGCCGCTTTAACCGGCGCCGAAAGAATCAGCCCTTGCGGCTCGAGTACTTATTGAACAGCGAGATGAGCCGCTCGGCCATCTTAGGCGGGGCCAGCTCCTGGGTCACGATCTGTTTATTGTCCAAGTCCTTACCGTACATCTCGCGGTTGGTGTCGCGGTCCGGCCGAAGCGTGGCTCCGTTGAGAGCAACGCCCGCAAAAACCCCGCGGGAACGGGACCAGGAAAGGATCTCCGCCGTCATGTAAGCATCCGTCTGGGCCGTGGCCGTACGTCCCACCGGCCCCGCCGCCACTGAGGCGTCTCCGCCGACGGTGAACTTGCTGGACAGCAGGCGCTGGGCGCCGCGTTCGTTCATCACCAGCATGATCACGTCGGTTTCCGATCCTCCGATTTGAAAGCCGAAACTTCCTCCCTCCACTCGCACCGCACCCGGTCCAGTCCAGCCGACGCCGCTTTTCTTCCGGCAAGACAGAAAGCCGCGGCCGTACTTTGCGCCGAAAATGAAAGCGCCTTTCTTCAGCCCCGGAACCACCACAATGCATTGGGCGCGGTCCAGCAATTCCTGGGGGATCGCCTTGTCGGAAGCGCCCATGATTTCGCTGAAGACCGTTGCGGCATCCTCCAGCCGGTTCGCCGCCGCCGATTGTCCGAACAACGCTGCCGCGCTCGCCAGCAACACCACTGTCGCTTGCGTCAGTCTCATAAGCCTACTTTCTCCCAAGGAAACGAAGCCGCACGTTCGTTGCCCGCCGCTGCCCCCCGCCATAGGCGAGGAAGAAGGGCGAGTCGATGTTGTTGTTCACCACGTTCGGGTTCCCGTGATTCGTAAGGTTGTTATACCCGGCCCGCAAGGCCCAGAGATACCCCCAGAGCCGCAGCTTCTTTTCGGCATGGAGGTTGATGTTGAAATAAGCCGGGAAACGCCGGTCATTGGGCGGCCCCACTCGCACGCCTTCTTCATTGTATACGCTAAACGGGAATCCGCTGCGGGTTTCGATCAGCGAGGCCAGCCCCATATCCCGGAAGAATCGGCGCATCCAAGAGGGCCCGAAGTTGCCCGGCAAAGGGGCCCACCCCCAAGCCAGCAGGCGGTGGGGCGCATCCCAGCTCAATGGCCCTCCGGCCTGCGGGCCCACAATGGGATTGCCGGGCGTGAAGTCCACTACGGCATTGGAGCGCGCCCGGGAGTAAGCGTAGCTGACCAGCCATTCGAAGCGGCCTCCGAAGGCGCTGCGCAAGGAGGCCTCCCAAGCGTCGTAGCGGTCGCGGCGGCGGTTGGTCAAGATGCAGGCCGAAGTTTCCGAGATCCACCCGCAAGAGGCTCCGTCAAAGGCAAAACCGTCCCAGCCCCGCTTGCGGGTATAGCCCAGCGACAGATGAACGCCCCCAGCCAGCATCCGCTCCAGCCCCAAGCTATAAACACGCGCCCGGGGAGTACGCAAGTTCTGCTCCGGGTTCAGCAACAGGAGGGTCACGGGCTGCGGAAACGGTGTGGCCGTGCGGGAGTAATAGGAGACCAGCGGGCACTGATCTTGGTGCCGGGTCAACAGGTCCAGATTCAAGGCATCGTTGTAAATGCCGAAGCCGGCGGTAGCCTTGATGCCCCAAAAAAAGGCCGGCGACCAGGCCACCGACAGGCGCGGGCTCAGCAAAGGATCCCGGGTGATCTGGTTCCAGTCCGCGCGCAGGCCTGCCGAAACGGACAGATTCTCCCGCAGTTGCCAGCGGTCGCGGGCGTAAATCGCCGTCTCGAAATTCGACTTCTGCAACCGGCGGGACTCCAGGAACCGGACCCAGCGCGCCAACGTGCCGTCCTCCCTCAGAATCCGGAAGTCGTGCCGGGCGCTGGTTTGCTCGAAGCTGCGGCGCTGGAAATCGGCGCCGATCTTCCACTCGTGTTTGCCGCCGGCTGAGAGCGGGAGCGTGACGGCGAAGATCCACTGTTCCCGGGCGGTGTCGCGCTGGAAACGGTTGAAATTATTGCCCCGGAAGCCGGAGGGCGAAATGATGTAGGTGTTGTTGCCCTGAGGCGTATTGGCGTTGCTGCCCCGTGTGGCGGCGAATCCGAACTCAAACAGACCCCGGTTGGGCAGGTGAAACTGGTCCTTAATGGCGCCCAGATAGAGCCTCCGCCGCTGATGCAGGGTGGTCTCGATAGGGTTGAGAAATGAGAGTCCGTAGTGGTCGGTCTCGGTGAAGTTAACCAGCAAGTTGGCGGTTAGAATGTGGGAGGGGGTTAGGTTCCACTGAACGCGGGTCAGGTTGCCTGCGGTCACGCTGCGGCTGCGGTCTTCTCCGCGGGGAAGTTCCCGTACGGTATCGACATCGTAGAAAGCATCGAAGCCGTTGTGGAGCCAGGCCCGGCCGCGCGAAAGCGGACCCGACACCGTCAGCCTCGGAGTCCACTTGTTTACAAGGAAGCCCCGTTCCATGCTGATGCCGGGGATGAAGTTGGTGGCGCCGAAACGCAAGCGGTCGTCCCCCATGTCGGTTACGATCTCGAGCGCGCCCGCCGAACCGGACCCCTTGTCGGGTGCGAAGCGGCTTCCCGAAAGATCCAGCGAACGGACGGCGTCAATGCTGATCCGGGCCTCAAGGGTGCCGGTGTAGACGTCGGCGATGTTGAATCCGTCCAGGGTATAGCTGGTCTGGTCGCTGGCCCCTCCATAAAAGTGGAGCTGGCCGAAGCGATCCTTGGTCACCCCGGGAAACATGGGCAAAGCATTGCGAAAATCCTGCGAGGCGGGAAAGGGCACTTCCAGGATCTGCATGTTGTTCAACTGCTTCCGCTCGGCGGTTTCAGTTGGGTCGATAGCCGGCGGAGAGTACACCACGTCGACGGTTTCGACCAGCTCGCGCAGGTGATTCAGCGTGACCGTCAGTGAATTCAGCCCTTCGGCGAACTGGGCGGTGCTCTCCTTCAGCACGAAGAATCCATCCTTGCGAGCTTGGACCGAATAAACCCCCGCGGAGGGCAACTCTGCCCGGAACCGGCCAAACTCGTCTGACACGACTGCGCGCACTGCGCCGCTTCCCGCCGCTTCGCGGAACTCGACCTGTGCGGACGGAACTGGGGCGTTGTTCTCGTCGAGCACGCGGCCCTGGACAAGGACTTGCGCTCGAAGAGGCGCCGCCAGCGCCAGGGCCCAGGCCGCGGCCCGCAGAAGGATCTCTCCACGAGACCGCATGCCTTGATTCTAGCGCGGCGTCCCACCCCGCTCCGGTAGAATCGAAGGGTAATGCGGCGCGCGTCTTGGCTTCCATTCCTGCTCGTCGCGGGGCTGGCTGCTGCCGCCGACCTCGATTATGAAAGCGCCGCCCGGAAGATTGCTCTGGTTCGGGAGGAACGGGCCGCTCCCGGTGCCCGCATCCGGCTCTCCCTTAAGGAGATCAACGCCTATGCCGCGGTCGAGGCCTTGAAAGCGGTCCCCGAGGGGCTGAGCGCTCCCCGGGTTGAGCTGGGACGAGGTACAGCCACGGGACACGCTTGGGTGGACTTCGCCAAAGTGAAGCA
This sequence comes from Bryobacteraceae bacterium, assembly GCA_023511855.1. Lineage (GTDB taxonomy): Bacteria > Acidobacteriota > Terriglobia > Bryobacterales > Bryobacteraceae > JAIMAR01. The sequence continues at coordinate 15,242 of JAIMAR010000023.1, read as the reverse complement.
GTCCAAAGGGGAGCCGCCGGGGTTCCTGTTGGCCTGGCTGTTGGCGGGCGAGCGGCCCGTTCAAGCCACGGCCCGCATCGTCTCCGGCAAAGGCCGGGCCACAGTGCACTTGGAAGAGCTCCGGCTGGCGGGCGTTCCGGCCAAGGGCGTGGTCCTGGATTTCCTGATCCAGAACTTCTTGCTCCCGTATTACCCCAAAGCTGTCCTCGGTCAGCCCTTTGAACTCCAGCACCGGGTGGAGCGCTTCGACATCACGCCATCCGGCGTCACGGTCTATATCGCCCGCTAGCCTCGGCGTCCCTCAGGGTGTCGGTCCTAGCTCGTCCAGGGAGCTGTGAGGCTCCGGCCAATGGCGCAGCACGGTCTCCGGAGTGACCACCTCGCGCCAGCGGTCATCGAAGCGAGCCGCAATTTCAGGGTGGTGCTTGAGCAAGGGGCCGAGACCAAGACGGCGGTGGGGTTCGTCTTGCAGGGTGCTCCCCGCAAGGTAATCCGCAACTTCGGGCCAATGGTCGGTCAAGCCGCCTGGATCGAGCAACACGATCCGCTCGCCGATAACCCCGTAGTTCTTCAAATGGGCATCCACGGAGAACACGCCCTGTCGCCATGCCGCTTGCCGGAACTCCAGCAAGCGGTCGAGCCATAACTCGAATTCGTCAAACTTGCCCGCCGCCGCCAGATCCGAAAGCCTTTGGTAAAGCGTACACTCGACCCGTTCGGTGGCCTCGCTGACCACCAGCCAGCCCGGCCAGCCGCCGACCTTCACCCGGACCGGCGGAAAGACGATCCGCTCGGGCACCAGCGACTGGGATGCCAGGTACGCTTGCGCCAGATGCCTTCCCCGCAGGTCCAAGTAGGCGTGCCTCCGCCACAATTCACCAGTGTGGGTCATCAGCCAAACGCTTCTCGGAACAATGGTCACGACTCCTTGCACTAGCACGCGAAGCAGCCGGATGGCGCGGGATGGCCGTCGAAGCAGAAAGTCTCCCATGTGCCCTGGCAGCCAGTGCGCCACCCGCGAGAGAACTTTCCAAATCAGGATTAGTGATAAGACCGCCGTCTGCGAGCGCTCCCGTTTCACCACCCAATGCTCACTGGCGTAAACGACCCGTCCCAGACCCTCGCCCAGCCGGACCAGCCGGGTCTTAGTCAGTTCTTCGGGTGCGTGCGGAAGCACGATGGGAGAAAAGGCGGGTTGCGGCGGCCGCCCCGAGGCGTTAGCTCCCGTTGGATCCAACACCCGCCCCACACCTTCAAATTAGCGCGTTTCATAATGGCCGGGCTAGGGGCGGAAACCGAAAGCCCACAGACAAGCTGCCTTCGCATCGCAATGCCGCGCGCCCTGCCGCCGGAACGGCCCGCCGGAGCTCTCAGCAAGCGGCTTCGGCTGTTCGCAAAACGGTGGCGCCAAAGGAGTGGTTCCGGTTCTGGGCTATGCTGGAGGCATGGCGGAAGAACCCGACAACAGCGAGCAGTTCGACTTGGTGACCGTCTTCCGATCTGACGAGCACACCGCGGAGATGGAAGCGTTAGCCATCCAGGGCCTTCTGGAGGCGGCGGGAATTCCGGCGGTTCTGGTGGGAACTGCCGTGTTGCCGGTCTTGCCGTTCGAAGTCCGCGTGCCTAGGGCCAGGCAACAGGAGGCCGAACGGCTCATTGCGGAATCCCAGCTGGCCGGTCCACAGGCGGCCGAGGAGGCGGCCGGGGAAACCTCCGGAGCTGGTCCCGAAAACTAGGACGGCTCAGAATTGCTGGAGTGAGGAGCGCGCCCGGCCATCGCGCCACCGGAAAGTGTCCAGCTCCAGGCGGAAGCCATCGGTGACCACTCGGATGAGACCCCATTGATCCGTCCGGAGCGCGGTCGCGCGTACCTGCTCAAGCCGGCCGAGCACGTCGGGATGCGGATGGCCGTAAGCATTGTCCACCCCGGCGGAGATCAAAGCGAGTGAAGGGAGCACTTGTTTCAGGAAAGCCTCTCCGGTCGAACGGCGGCTGCCGTGGTGAGGAACTTTCAGAACGTCCGACCGGGGCAACAGACGTTGAGCTGCCAACTGCCGCTCCATGGAAGGATCCAAATCTCCGGTGAGAAGCACCGATCGGGCGCCGTAGGAGACCTGGAGAACTAGCGAGTCGCGGTCGGCAGGCGTAGAGGGGGCGTGGTCACCCGGTGGCGCCAAAACTTGGAACCGCGCACCGCCCAGCTCGATCACTTCTCCGGCCCGGAGAAGGCGTACCGCTGAACCAGCTTTGTAGCAGGCCTCGCGCACCGCTTGAGCAACGGGAGAATCCCCCAGTCCGGACGTCCACACTTCCCGGGGCCGGAAGTTCCGGATCAGCGCCGGGGCGCCCCCGGCATGATCCTCATGCAGATGGGACAGCACAACGACGTCCAGGCGCTTGACCCGGCGGCTCCACAGATAGGGAGAAACGACGTCCTCGCTGGTGTCGAAGCCGCCCGCGCGGCCGTGGTAATTCGGGATTCCACCGGCGTCGACCGTCACGAGCCGGCCCTCGGGCAGCGCCAAAAACAAAGCGTCTCCCTGGCCCACATCCAAGACGGCGAGCTCCAGGCGGCCCGGGGCCACCTGTGGGGAAAACGGATACCAGACGAGCAGCGCCGCCAGCGTCGCGCAAGACAACCCCGCAGCCCAGCGCCAGCGGGAACCCGCCCCAAGCAAGACCGCCAGAAGGAGCAAGCCGCAGGCGAGCGCGGCGGCCAACCAGAGCGGCGGGTCTGGGATCCGCCAATCGGGTTGCCGCTGCGCGTGCCAGTCCACAACTCCCTGAGCCGCTCGCAACAGCCACGCGGCGGCCTCTGCGGCTGGCCGCCATCCGGAGACCACGGCGAACATCCCCACCGGCACACACAGGCTCATCAGCGGCACTACAGCCAGGTTCGCCGTCAAGCCGGAGACCGAGAACCGGTGGAAGTAAATGGCCATGGGCAAGATGATTCCGGCTTGCACGCAGGCGGAAACCACGGCCAGCTCGTACAGATAGAAGAGCGGTCGCAGGCCCAGCGCCGCAGCCGCCAGCAGCCGGTGTTCGGGGAGGCGGGTCAGCAAGTGCAGCGTCTCTGCGGCTAGGCGTAGTTCCACCCGGAATTGTGCGGTCAAAGGAGGCAGCGTCAGGTCGCGCTCCCGATCGGAGATCTCGGTCAGGCCCTGGCGGAGGGGCCCTGAAGTCCTCTCCACGAGTGGGATGGCGAGGGCGCCAAGAGCGGCCACGCTCAAAAACGAGAGCTGGAAGCTGGCTTCAAACAACTGGCCCGGATCCGCGGCGAGCAACAGAATCGAGGCAGCCGCCAGCAGGTTGAGAGGCCGGGTCCGGCGGTAGAGAAAACGTCCGCAGGCGTATAGCGTGAGGCCTGTGGCGGCTCTTATGACCGGCGCTTGTGCACCCACCAGAACGGCATACGTCCAGGCAAAGGCCGTGGCCAAAAATAGCGCCGCCGCCTCGCTTAGCAAGCAGCTTCGCAGCAACAGGACCACCACCGCAGCCAGCACGCCCAGGTGCAGCCCGGAGATCACCAGCGCGTGGTAGGTTCCGGTAATCCGGAACGCGTCGGTCCATGGGTCCTGCACGTTGGACTTGTCCCCGGTGAGAAGCGCCTGCATCATGCCCTTCTCGTACGGGCGGCCGTCGTACAAGGTTCCGATCCTGGTAAGCATGGCGGAACGGAGAGCGTAAATGGGGCGCTTGAGGCGGCTTCCGCACTCGCCAGGCAGAACCCGTACGGGCGATCCCGCAGGGACGGAGGCGGTCCAATAGATGTGCCTGCGGGCCAGATAGCTCTCGATATCGAACGCCCCTGGGTTACCGTAGTTGCGAACTCTTCGAAGACGGCCTTCGACTTCAACGCGCTGGCCGTAGCTCAGCTCCGGCGGGCTTTCTCCTGCGCGCGGGTAGAGGGTGACCCGGACCCGCGCCTTGGGTTCCAGCTCCAATACGAAGCGGGCGCGGTCCGGAAAGAACGCGGGGGGCTCTACCACGCACCCGCTGAATAGCAGAATCTCGCGGGGTTGGGCCTCGATGACCGGACGGGGACCGGGACGGTCTAACAACTCCAACCATGCGCCGCCGAAAAAGACAGCCACCAGTGTGCAAAGGCGCGCCAGCCGCGGGCTGGCGGCCCATCCGGCCAGGGCCGCCAGCGACGCGAAAGCGATGATCAGCAGAATGAGTTCGCGGTTCCCGAACCCGGCGAACCGCCCGGCGAGAATGCCCGAAGCCAGGCACGCCGCCGGCAATACGAGCGGATTCTTCAGAGTCCCTAATATTAGAAGTGGCCGGGAACGGAAGTCCTCTCACCGGGTGTTGCAAAACCGGATGAAGTTTTTCTAGCTGGAGCCCGACGTGGGGCTGCGCCGGTAAAGCAGGATGAATCCCAAACCCAGCACGGCGAAGGTCAGGCCGACGATGGGATAGGCGCCGTCGTAAATCCGCGGCAGAATCTGGTCGAGCGTGGACCGATCTTCCCCGCCGGCCGAGGGCATGGCCGGAGCACCCTGAAGCTGCACCGTGTACGAAGCGGTCTTCACCGAGTAGATGTTAAACTGGCTGCGCGGCTCCACCCCCAAAAACTCAATGCCCTCCCCGCTGGCAGTGACGCCCGGCGGCACCACCAGATTTACCGTACCTCCGCTGTGCAGGATGCGGCCGGCAAACGGCCCCGGCGCTTTGAAAGGCGCCGAGTAGCTGAAATCGAAGCGCGTGTCGCCCGGCGGCAGCGCATAGTCCACCTTGTAGACTCCAGCCTGCCCCGTGCGGACCGCCTTCTGCTCCGTTGGGGAACCGCCCGGAGGGATAACCGACACCCCCAGCGTTTCGGCCCCTCCGGCGGGGACGAAGATCCGAACGGCGCCTTGGACGGGATCACGGAATTCCGAAGCCCCGGCATTGGTGACAATCAGGCTCTCCCGGACCACAAGCTGGTCCTCCATGGGCTGGAGAAGCACCATATGTTGGGAAACGCGCGGAGCGGGCGCCGCGGAAGCCCCCCAAAGGGCTATCGCCCCGCTCAAGACCAGAACAACAACATACGTTCGGGTCATGAATCGCCTCCGAGCATGGGCCGGCCGCATTCCCCGCAAAACTTTAGCGGCTGGGCGAAGAGCGCTCCGCAATGGGGGCAACGGTTGCCCGCGCTCTGAGTCGGCGGGGTGGACGGAGGGGCTCCGCCCGCCGCCGCATTCGGAGCTGAAGCCTTAGGCCCCTGGAGGTGCGCACTGGCCCGCTTGCCCTCGATGGCCGCCGTCAACTGGGCCAGCTCCTGTTGCAGGAGCTTCTTAGCCTCCTGATAGTCTGCATCGGAAAGCTTCCCCAACCGGTACTCGAACTGGAGGTCGCGTAAGTTGTCATAGACCGTCTTCCGACGCTGCTCCAGGTGAGCCGTGGGGGAAGCAGGTTCAGGCGGAGGTAGATGATGAGGCCGAATCAGCAAGACCAAGGCCAGTGCCCCGACGGCCAGCGCGGCTGCAAGCACCGTGATCATCTCAACCGGGAGACTGGACATCGGTTCAGGCGTTCACCTTTCCGCCGCCACCATCTCCGCCGCCAGCTCCGGCTCCCCTCCGCCGCGCGTGCCCCGGACCTTAACCCGGCTTGGCGTGAGGCAGATCAAGGTTCCGGCCAGCAGCACCCAGAAACCGATCCAAATCCAGGAGACCAGCGGGAAAACATAGGCCTGGATCACAGCTTTGGACTGGTCGTCGGTCATTCCAGCGAAGTTCAGATAGAGGTCCTCGTTGAGCCGGCGGCGAATAGCCACCTCGGAGGTTCCCTGCTCGCTTGCGGGGTAAAACCGCCGCTCAGGCTCCAGGACTCCCACGTGTTTGCCCCCTACGAAGACGTCGATGACGGCGTGGTTCCAAATGTAGTTAGGATTGGCCCCATCCCGGAGCTCGCGGACTTTCAGCTGATAGCGGCCAATGTCGAAGGTTCCGCCAACGACCGTCTCCACCTGCTTGTGCTGGTTGAAGGCCGCTCCGGCAAAGCCTACGAACATCAGCACGATGCCCATGTGCACGGTGTAGCCGCCGTAGCGGCGGGTGTTGCGCCGGGTCAGCTCGACGGCGGCGGCGGGCAGGCTCAGGCCGGTTCGGACCCGGATGGCGCGCGCCCCGCGGTAGAACTCCAAGAAGATGGTCCAAGCCACAAAGAGACAAAGGCCGAAGCACACCAGCGCGTAAAAGTGCCGCACCCCGGCGGCGAACAGCGCGCCCATCAGGACCAGGCCGCCGATGCTTGGAAACAGGAAGTTGCGCTTCAGGCTGGTCACCGACGTGCGCCGCCAGGCCACCAGCGGGGCTACACCGGTCAGGAACAGCAGCATCAGCCCGATCGGAACCTGTACCCGGTTGAAGAACAGGGTGTCCACGCTGATCTTCTCGCCCGTGACCGCTTCTGAGATGACCGGGAACAACGTCCCCCACAGAACAGCGAAGCAGCTCACCAACAACAGCAGGTTGTTGAACAGGAAGCTCGACTCGCGGCTGACCACGCTCTCCAGGCGCGCCTCGCTTTTTAGGTAGTCCAGGCGATTCAGAATGAAGAATACGCACACGCCCGCGATCAGGGCTAAAAAGCCCACAAACCAGTGGCCGATGTCGGACTGGGCAAAGGCGTGCACGGAACTCACCACGCCGGAACGGGTCAGGAAAGTCCCAAAGATGCAAAGCCAGAAGGTGGCGCTGATAAGGCCGATGTTCCAGACCTTCATCATGCCCTTCTTTTCCTGCATCATCACCGAGTGGATGTAGGCCGTCGCGGTAATCCACGGAAGCAGCGACGCGTTCTCGACCGGATCCCATCCCCAGTAGCCGCCCCAGCCCAGCACGGCATAGGCCCAGCCGGCGCCGAGCAATATGCCGCAGCTCTGGAACAGCCATGTGATCAGGGTCCAGCGGCGGATCGTGCGCAGCCAGGACTCGTCCGGTTCCCGGGCGATCAACGCGCCCAGGGCGAAGGCAAAGGGGACCACAAAACCGACATAGCCCAAATAGAGCATGGGCGGGTGGATGGCCATCGCCCAGTATTGGAGCAGGGGATTCAGTCCCCGGCCGTCAGCAGCGGCCGTGATTTCGCGGCCCACGGCCAGCATCTTGAATGGGCTGGCGATAAAAGCGTTCAGAATCAGAAAGAAGACCTGCGTCCCCATCAATGTGGCGGTCACATATGGCAGGAAGCTCCGGTGCCGGCGTCGGTTGGTCAGCACCACGATGGCGGCATAAAGCGACAGTAGCCAGCTCCACAGCAACAGTGAGCCTTCTTGGCCGCCCCACCAAGCGGCGAACTTGTACAGCAGGGGCATGTCCCGGTTGCTGTGCGCGGCAACATAGACCATGCGGAAATCGCTGCTCAACAGCCCGTAGACCAGGATCGCTGAAGCCGTGGTCAACAGCGCGAAAACCGCCAAAACCGCGCGCTCGCCGCTGACGACCAGATAGGGTTTTTTAAGCCAGCCGCCAATCGCCGACGCGGCCAACGCGTACACAGCCAGGCAGAACGCCAGGAGGATGGAAAGAGCGCCCAGATTTTCCATGGAAGCTTCTCAAACCCCAGCCCGGCTCGGTGCTGCGGCGCCCGTTCCCGGTTTGGCCTCGTATTTTGAAGCGCACTTGGCTTGGATCTTGCTCGCCCGGAACACGCCGTCTGGACCCATCTTGCCATCGGCCAGTGCCTGCGCACCATCGCGGAAGGTGTCGGGCAGCGGGTCCGTGCCTTCATAGATCACGTTGAGCCGGAGGTTGTCCTGGTGCAACACGAACCGGACCTGCCCAGAGGTCCGGACGATGGACCCCTCCTCGACGTCTCCGCCTACCCGCAGGCGTTTGCCCTGCGCCTCCGCGCCCATCTGGCGCAGCTCACCGATCGTCTTATAATACGTGCCGCTGTCGCGCACGCCCCCAGCCGCCAGCCACACCAGCGTTCCGATCACCACCAGGATGAGGGCGGCAAACTTGCCGTAGGTTTTCATACCAGCCCCTTGTTTCAGTATATCGCGGGCGGCCGGCTTCCTCGAGAGGCCGCAGCGGCTAGCTAGTATGGGAAGAGAACTACCTTACGGCAGGAGGTGGATCGTAACGGGTTCCGTCTGGAAAAAGCGGATTGTTTCGTTGAACAACGCGGAGCGACTGATCCGCCACGAGGACAAGGTTCTCTTGCTGGTCACGCTGATGATCGGCCTCCTGGTCGGGCTGGTGGTGGTGGCGTTCATCGTGGTGACCGAGAACCTTGGCGACCGCTTGTTCCCAGCCGAAGGGGCCGCATGGCGGCGGGTTGCCATTCCGGTTCTGGGATCTTTGATCGCGGGCTACTGGCTCTGGAAGTACTTTCCGGACGCCCGCGGAAGCGGCATTCCGCAGACCCGCACTGCCTTGTTCCTGGACGATGCGTATATCCGTTTGCGTACGGTGGCGGGCAAATTCCTGTGCGCCAGTTTGACGCTGGCCTCTGGGATCCCCCTGGGGCGCGAAGGTCCAAGCGTGCAGGTGGGGGCGGGCGTGGCTTCCACGCTGGGCCGGCGCCTGGGACTGAGCCCCAGCCGCGTGCGGGCACTGGCCCCCGCGGGCTGCGCCGCGGCTTAGTCGGCGGCTTTCAATACGCCGATCGCTGGCGTGTTGTTCACGCTGGAGGAGATTGAGGGCGATCTGCACGCTCCGGTCTTGGGCTCGGTGGTCCTTAGCTCGGCCACTTCCTGGACGGTGCTCCGGCTGCTGCTCGGCGATGAGCCGCTGTTTCACGTTCCTGCCTACCAGCTCGTGCATCCGGTGGAGTTTCTCTTCTACGCTCTTCTGGGAATCGCGGGCGGGTTGACGTCGGTGGCCTTTGTGAAGCTGTTGCTGAGCATCCGGGGCAAGTTTATGAAATTTCCGGCCCGCACCCTCTGGTTCCAGCCAGCGGTGGGCGGCCTGATCGCGGGCTTGGCCGGCTGGTTAGTGCCTGAGGTGTTGGGAGTCGGATACGGCCACGTGAGTGCGGCGCTGAACGGGAAGATGGCGTTCGGGTTGATGGCCTCCCTAGTGGTTCTGAAGCTGGTGACGACGGCGGCCGCTTACGGGACAGGTAACGCAGGCGGGATTTTCGGCCCCAGCCTGTTCTTGGGGGCGATGCTGGGCGGAGCTTTTGGCAGCGCGGTGCACCGTTTCCTGCCGGATTACACGGGCAGCGTAGGAGCCTATGCGCTGGTAGGCATGGGGACCGCGTTTGCAGGCATCATCCGGACTCCGATGACCTCAGTGATCATGATCTTCGAGATCACGCGGGATTATTCCATCATTGTGCCGCTAATGATCTCCAACCTGCTCAGTTTTTTCGTTTCGTACAGGCTTCAGCGTGAGCCCGTTTATGAGGCGCTTCTGCGCCAGGAAAACATTCAGTTGCCGAAAGGAGCGCGCGGGCGGACACCAGGCTTGACGGTAGCGGACGCCATGACGGAGATTACACTGGAGGCCGAGGAGCAGTTGCGGCTGCCCTCGCCGGGCGCACGCCAGGAGGAAGACGGGGCCGCCGCGCCGCTGCATGTGTACGAGGACACCCCTCTGGACGCGGCCCTTTGGCGGCTGGGGCAATCTGGAGCCAGCGCTTTGCCGGTGGTGAGCCGGCGCAATCCGCAACAGGTCATCGGCCTGCTCACCCGGGATGGCGCGCTGTCGGCGTATGGCTTGGGGCCGCCGGCCCCGCACCCGCGCCAACGCGCGCACGAAGCCGTGACCGCGCCAGGCAAACTTCTGGCCGCCCTCGTGACTGCGACGCTGGTGCTGTTCACATTCACGGGCCTGTTCACCTACTACTACCGCGCCGTGCGCGCCCGTCAAGCCCAGGACTGGCTCCGCGAGGCAGCGGCGCTGGTGGCGCAGGGACAACTTGCACCCGCCATTGAGCGCTACCGCAACGCGCTGGCCGTAACCCACAACCCGGCCGATCGTTTGGCGCTAGGTCAGGCGTTAGTGAAGGCGGGCCGGATGGAAGAAGCGGTGGTCTATCTAAACGAGGTCCTGCGGGCGGAACCTTCGAATGGCCCTGCCTGCGCGGCTATGGGCCAGGTGTACGAAACCAGGGGAGACACAGCGGAAGCCTTACGCTGGTACCGGCGCGCGGCCTACGGCGCCTGGGTGGATCGGGATGCCGGCCAGCGGCTCCAGACCCGGTTCCGGCTGGCGGATCTGCTCGCCCGGAGTGGTCAGAAGCAACAAGCCGCCAGCGAGTTGCTGGCGTTGATCGAGGAGATTCCGGAGGACGCGGCGAATCAGAAACGGGCGGCGGCCACACTGCTCCAGATCGGCGCGCCGAAGGAATCCGCAGCAGCCTACCGGGCTGTCTTGCAGCGGAACCGCGACGACATGGAAGCGTGGCTGGGAGAAGGTCACGCTCAGATGGCTTTGTTCAACTATGAGGAGGCTCGCGAGGCAGCGCGGATGGCCTTGAGGCTGAATCCGCATAGCGAGCCGGCCGGGCGGCTGCTCCAATTGCTGGACCAAGCTTTGGCGCTGGATCCGTCTGCACGTGGCTTGTCTACGTCTCAGCGGCACGCCCGGAGCCGGCGGCTACTCCTGGAGGCGTTGGCGGCAATGGAAGCCTGCGCCGGACCGCGGGCCGGCGATGCCGGGGCCTTGAATGAACCGGTGAGCGCCGCGCGGGCCGCGCTCCAGAGGCGTTCAACTCCCAACGAAGAGGCGACCGCGCGGAACGTAGCCCTGGCGGACGATCTCTGGAAAGCGCGCAAGGAACTTTGTGGCGCCTCTGATGCTGGACATGAGGCGCTGGCGCTGGCTTTGGGGAGAGCCGTTCGCGGCTTCGGACGCCGTGACGGCGGATGAGAGAGCGGCTGAGTCGCAGGGGAGTAAGGCCCGAGCGCCCAGGGGAAGGCCAAAGCCGAACCGCCTAGGATCACGGCTTCCGCTCACATCCTTTGCAGGAAGTAGTTGTGGCGGCGCTCATGGGCCAGGGTGGTCAGAGGCCCGTGGCCGGGAACGACAATGGCATCCTCCGGCAGGGGGAGAAACTTCTCACGGATGGAGACGAGGATCCGGCGGCCGTCCCCGCCTGGCAAATCCGTACGGCCGATGCTTTCCCGAAACAGTGTGTCTCCCGCGATCAGTTTGTTCTCGGCCGGGATCCAGAGGCCCACGCTGCCCGGCGTGTGGCCGGGTGTGTGCAGAACCAGAAAGGAAGACTCTCCCAGCCGCAGTTCGTCCCCGTCGCCGAGATCCGCATCGATCGCCGGCTTTTCAGGAGGCTCCACTCCCAGCCATGCGGCCTGCATCTCCACCTGATCTAAAATTGGTAAATCCCTCTGATTCAAATAGATGGGAGCGCCAGTCCGCTTTTTGAGCGCGGCGGCGCCCCCGATGTGATCCAGGTGTGCGTGGGTGATGACGATGGCTCTCAATCTCAAGCCGTGGCGCTGGAGCCGCCGCAGAATCTCCTCGACGTCATCGCCCGGATCGATGACAATCGCCTCGCGGCTGGTTTCGTCGCCGAACAGCGAACAGTTACAGGCTAGCATCCCCACCGGGAAGATCTCGTGGATCATAACTTCATTGTATATGCTGGGTTTATGGGGCTTTCGAGGAGTGCCGGCTACACCGCGTTGCGGGAGTCAGCCGCTTGGCTGGACGTCAGTCCGAGGACTAAGATCAGGATCCAGGGTCCGGATGCTGCCCGCCTTCTGCATGCCCTGACGACGAACCATATCCAGGAACTCGTACCGGGCCAGGGTTGCTATGCGTTCTTCTTGGACGCGCAAGGACACATTCTGGCAGATGCGGCCATCCTGAGGCGCCAGGAGGACTTCTGGCTCGATGCCGAGCCGGAAGTGCGGAAACTGCTTCTGGAACATTTGGACCGCTACATCATCGCCGATGACGTGACGCCGGAGGATGGTACGGATCATTGGGCGGCGATCGCGGTTGAGGGCCCGCGCGCGGCGGAGGTTCTTGCGGCGTTGGGAGCGCCTACTCCCACCACGCCATGGGCGCATGCAGACTGGGATGGGGCGCCGGTAGCCCGGCTGGATTTGAGCGGTGTGCAGGGCTTCGTGGCGTACATCCCGCCGGAACGGAAAGAGAGACTAATCCGGCAACTGGAGCAGGCAGGCGTTGTGGCGGCATCAACCGAGGACGCGCGCATCGTGCGGATCGAGCAAGGCAAGCCCCGCTATGGCGAGGACATCAGCGAGCGCCACCTTCCACAGGAAACCCAGGCGCTCTACGCGGTGCATTTCAGCAAAGGGTGCTATCTGGGCCAAGAGATCGTGGAGCGGCTCCGCTCCCGAGGCCGGGTCAAGCGGTTGCTGGTGCGGCTGGAAATCGAGACTCACATTCCGCCCCAGCCCGGCACTCCCTGCGGCGGAGGCCAGATCACCTCAGCCGTTTTCTCCCCCGCATCGGGCAAGGTTGCGGCGTTGGCTTACGTGGAGGCTTCTCTGGCGGTTCCGCAGACCACTGTGGAAGTGGCGGGCGCGCCGGCGCGCGTGTTGTCGCCGTACCAGCCCGGCGCGTGAGGTGAAATGTGGGGCCGGCATTCCTGTCGGCCTTGGCGCCCTTTCCCCACCGCCCTTCGTTGTGCGCTCCCGCTCATGAGCTGCTCAGCGGGAGGAAGGCGGCGGTTCTGGCTCGAATTCGAAATGCTCGCCGCAGGCTTCGACCACCATGCGGCTGCCCTCCAGGGGCCGCCCACGGGCGGGGAAGAATAACGCTCCGTCGGTGGACTCGCCGGGCTTGAGCTTGGTTTCGACGAAAGCAATGGCCGAAGCGGCCGCCGCCGCACTCAGCTTTGTAGGAGCCAGCGCCGCTTGAGCTGCCTGACGTCGCTGCTCGTAGCCGTTGGTCGAACGGAACCGGCTCAACCCGTAGAGGCTGATCTCATAGGTAGACACCAGGCGGATGACGTCAGTGCGGCTGGCCCGGTTCAGAAGGTTGTTAATCACAGATTCGGCGCTCCCGGCCCGTATCTCACGGCCGTCCGGAAAGCGAAAGGCGAACATCTCAGGCTGGACGGCGCACGCGGCTTCAGAGCCGTTCGACACGGCCGCCTGAACGATGTTGTACTCGCGCACCTGCATCGGCAGGTGGGCGAACATGATGGTGACCCCGTTACGGCTCAGCGTTTGATACTCCAGGCCGCCAGACTCGAAGCGGATGACTTGGGCGGTGAGGGCGCACCCGCCGGCCCATGCCACCGCCAAGATGAGTCTGAACCACCGAAGCATTCTATCCTCATGATAGACGCTTGCCCGGGCAGCGGCCGCGCTGCGCTACCGCCGCGCTCCTCCTTCGAGCTCGCCCTGGCCGGGCGCAACCGTGGGGCGTCGCGGAGCAGAGATCAGCTTCCGAACAAGCGCTGGAAGTACTCCCGCGTGCGCGTTTTGATCTGCGACAGCTCCACATCCAGAGGCTGGTCGTGCAGATATCCCGGCGTCCAGCGCTTGACCAGCGCGGTGAGGTTTTCAAGCTGGGCCGGCGAAGAGGGCAAATCGCCCTCGGTGTGACCGCTTGAGACACGCAGGCCGTGATCGACCGCCCGGTAGAAGGTGGCCGCGTCCCGCAGGAAGTCGGCGTCGGCCCGTTCCAGATGCCCCATCTTCTCGATGACATCGATGCGCGCCGGCGTGTTGAGCACCTTAAAAAAGATGCCCGCGCCTTTGAGCCGCAGATACATTAACGCAAAGTCGATGTCGTAGTAGCCCCCTCGTCCCGCCTTGAGAGGGTTCGCCGCACCCTGCTCTCTTTCCAGCCGCAGCCGCATCTCCATGAGCTGGCTCTTGGATCGCCCGCTTTGCCCGTACCGCCGCCAGTCGATATCCTGGAGCTGCTGCAAAAACCGGGTGGCGCGCTTGGCGCTGCCGGCCACGCCGCGCGACTTCATGTAAGTGATCCCCTCCCAGGCTTCGGCCCGGGAAGCGAAATACTCCCGGTAGGCAGACTCGGTCTGCACCAGCGCTCCCTCTCGGCCATTAGGCCGCAACCGCGTATCGACGGCGAACATCGTTCCCTGCCCGGTATACGAGGTGATCAGTTCTATGGTGCGCTCGGCCACCCGGGTCCAGAAGACCATTTCCGGAGCATCGGCGTCGGGCAGGACAAAAACCAGGTCCGCGTCGCTGGCCAAGTCGAATTCGCGCATGCCCAACCGGCCCAGGGCGATCACCAGCATCTGGTTGGACGGCTCGTAGGATGCGGATTGGGGCGGGTGGGATGCGGCCACTTGGCGCACGGCCAGGCGATAAGCGGCGCGGATGACGGCATCTGCCAGATCCGACGTTTGCTCCAGCGTGGGAAAGATCGGCGCGCTAAGGCAGATGCTCCAGGCCTGGATCCGGAACATCTGGCGCACAAAACAAGAACGCAATTCGTCGATGCCATCTTCGGGAGGTGGAGAGATTCCGTCCGCTTGCTGTTCCAGCGTGCGCAGCTCGTACAGCAGGCCAGGGCGGCGGATCAACTGCTCGGAGAAGTAGGCGCTGTGTTCAAACAGGTCCACCATGCGGCGCGCGAAGACGCGGTCCTGATCGAGGGCCTGGATCAGTTCGGCATCGCTGAGGTTCTGTTCCAGAAAATGCTCCAGGCGGCGGAGACCGCGGCGCAAGTCGCTATGCGCCAGCAGAGAGGCCAGCGACGGCGCCCGCAGATCCAGAGCCCGCAGCACATTGCTCGGAGGAGCTTCCACCACCGGGCCAATTTCCTCGGCGGCAATGGACCCGCCCGGAGCGGCTGCGTAGGGCAAGCTGTAGTACATCTGGCTCTGGGCGTGGATGACGCGCTCGTAGATTTCCTGGACCTCCTCCAGATGGCGGTTCACCTGGCTGAGCAGAGTCTCGCCCGATAGCGCCGGCGCCTCCCGGCTGAGAGCCATCTTGCGGGCTAGAATGGCCAGCTCCGCCGGATCACCGGGCAGCGTGTGCGTCTGGCGATCCTCGTCAAACTGTAGTCGGTGCTCCAGGTGGCGAAAGAATTGGTAGGCGGAGGTGAGCCGCGAGTACTCATGATCGCTGAGGTAACCCTTGTCCCGCAGCCGGGACAGCGCCAGCAGAGTGCCGCCATGGCGCACCCACGGATCGTGGCCGCCGTGCAGCCGCTGGAGGCATTGCACCAAAAACTCGATGTCGCGGATGCCGCCCCGGGCCAGCTTTATGTCGTAAGCGGATTGCTTGCCCTTGCGGGCGGCCAGCTTCTCGCTGATGCGGTCGCGGGTGGCGCTCATGGCCTCCACGGCTGCGAAATTCAGACTGCTGGTGTAGA